>BJGF01000001.1 GCA_014190295.1 Actinomycetes bacterium
CCAGAGTTTGCGCAGGGATTCGGCTTTGATCGGGGACTTATACATCTGGCTCCAAAACTACTTGACAGCGATATTCTCTAATGGCGCAAAGAGTACGCCAGTTATCAGAATAAATAGAGAAGCCGCCGGGATTAACCGACGGCCCCTCAATTATTAAAACGACTTCTTAAGATGCGGAAAACCGCTTCTTACATTCGGAATCCCTTACTAATCATTGAAATCACGGCATCTTTCATTGGAACCATGCCCATGACGATTGCGCCGCTTGCGACGGTGCCCATCCAGCCACTCCAACCCTCTAGCGTGATACCCCAGTAGGTAAGCGGACTGTAATCAAGCACGTACATCATCAAAATGCTGATGATGAGCGTCCAATTCGATCCAACCACTGGAATCTTCTTAATCGTTGAACCTAACCCGACTACGCCAAGAACCGAATCAACTACGGTCGTGACTGCGCCGAGCAGGATTGCTAACAGGACAAGTTGTCCAAATGCTGCCCAAAAACCCATATCAATTTCTCCTTTTTCTGCAGGATTGTTCCTGCAATTAAAAATTTACGTACCCTGCCCCAAGAAGTGTGTGATACCCAATAAAATGGCGTATTTACGCCATTTGCTGTGACGCCAGACACCCTATTGGCCCAAACTGACCATGAAAAAGCCACGAGTAAAAACCAGCGAACTATCTAGCCGGATCACGAAAACCGACATAGTCTCGGATCATGACTATTGACACATCTGATAAGCGTGCCGCGTTCAAATCTTTTGGTGAATCGACAAAACAAGATTGGGACAACATCATGGTCCAACTTCAAGTCACACAATCGCACGTGGCCGACCGAATCATCGAACAACTCGAATACCTGCGCCACGACTACGGTGGCTTTCCGGTCAACCGACTTGAACATTGCCTGCAAACTGCGACACTCGCCCAACGCGACGGCCGCGACGATGAATATGTTTTGTGCGCACTGATCCACGACATTGGCGACAACCTTTCGCCCTACAACCATGCATCCGTCGCAGCGGCGATCTTGAACCCGGTTGTGTCACCAGCCAATCACTGGCTAGTCGAGCATCACGGCATCTTTCAGGGCTACTACTTTTGGCAACACATTGGATTAGATAAAGATGCGCGAGACAAGTTCCGCGGTAGCGAATACTTCGACTACACCGCCGAGTTTTGCGCCAAGTACGACCAAGTCGCATTCGACGCCGACTACAAAAGTGAGCCGCTCGAGCATTTCGTACCGTTGATCCGTCAGTTTTTCGCACCTCGCGAACGCGACGGCGAAACTATCAACTAGTCAGTTAACGAGCGAGGCGCAAATAAAAATAGGGCTTTTTCAATTTGCGAGGCGCAAATAAAATTAGGGCCTATTTTGCGCATGCTCGGCCGATTGCGTCGGCAACCTGAGCAATCGCCAAATAGGCATCATCAAGAAAAGCCGGACGGGTCACAAACGCGTGAATCTGTCTGACCAAAATATCTTGTGCAAGTCGTGGGCACTCCCAGCGAATTAAGTTTTCGCGCATAATTTTCACCTTCGTCACATAACGGGTCATACTCGGCTGTGATCACCAAAGTCGGTGGCATCTTTGCCAACACTTCATCGCTAGCCAAAAGCGGCGACACCAACGGATTGTCGGCGCTACCTTTTCCGCCAGACAAATAGTGGCCGTAAAACCACTGCATCGCTGGTGCAGTCAACAAATATCCGAGAGCGTTTCGGCGATAGCTTTCGGTGATGCATCGCGCGTCGGTCGCCGGATAAATCAACAACTGCATTTTCAATGGCACGCCAGAATGCTGAGCGACAAGTGTCGACAAGTTTCCTCCAGCCGAGTCGCCACACACAACCATTCGACTTGCGTCGCAACCGAGCGATGATGCGTTTTCGTGCGCCCAACGGGTTGCCGCAAGACAATCCTCAAGTGGCACTGGAAAAGCAAATTCTGGCGCCAACCGGTAGTCGATGCTCAACACCGCATGACCAGAAAGCATGGCTAAACGTCGACAAAGATCGTCGTGGTCGTCGAGCGTACCGAAAACCCAACCACCACCGTGAATAAAAACGCACAAACCCAAATTCTTTTCGTCTGACGGCAAATATAAACGCGCCGGCACACCGCCAGCATTGACGTCTCGAGATGCAAAAATTGGGTGTTCTGAAGCCACATAATATTTGCGGATCATCGCCCGCGCCTCAACTGGCGTCATTTGTTCAAGAGGTGGCTCGCCGTGTGAAGCCAGCAACTCAAGAAAAGTTTTGGTCTGATGATGCAACGTCATGATTGAAGCAGATTATCCACAATTCGTACTTCACCAACAATTTGTCCATGACCGAAAATTGGTGACGCAAAAGCGCGCGGGTCAACACCAGAAATATCAATACCGAGTGCGATTAGCGCCGCACGCATCAGTGGTGGTCGCGCACGATTTGCGCCGTCAGCAATTTTGAGCGCAACCGCTCGACCATCAGGTAACGCGGCGCCAAAAACACCTTCGGCGCCATCTTTGGCTACGAGACCATCAATACCCGACATGAGTAGCGTCACATCGCGCGTTGGCCCACCCACCATTTGCGGATGCATACGCATTGCGTCAGCAACTTCTCGCGCCGGCGACCCGATATTTGACATCGCGACTGCGCGAAATCCGCGCGCAAGACCTGCAAGCGTCATGGCATGTGCTGGCGCACCGCAACCGTCAACGACGATGTTTGCAACTTCTTCGCCGATCAACTCGGGCATCAATTTGGTGATGCTGAGTTGCAAATTGTGATCTTGATCTAAATATGTTTCGTCGTGGGCCCAACCACAAGCAACACAAGTTGCCAACATTCCAGAATGTTTGCCCGAGCAATTCATCTGTAGCGAAGTTTTAACGCCACCATTGCGGATAACTTCATGCGCCGCATCATCGTCGAGTGGAAAGTCTTTCGTGTTGTGCAAAGCACTTTCATCTAGCCCAGCACTCAACAGTATTTCGCGTGCGGCTTGCAAGTGTTCAGGTCGACCATCGTGACTGGCGCACACAAGCGCGAGCAATTTCGCGGGCAGTTTTAAACCTGCTGCCACCATTGCTGTGGCTAAAAATGGTTTTGTTGATGACCTCGGAAAGATAATTGCCTGCGGTGAACCAGCGCTAAAGGCGATTGATCCATCTCTCTCTAGACAAACAACTGCGCCGTGATGCACAGACTCTTGAACGCCATTTCGCAAAGTAACTGCAACTGGTGATGTATCAGATGCAAGCATTTGTCATTCTTAGTTTGTCGCACCGTTTTGTCGACGACGGACCTGCAACTTCGAATAAACAAACCGCACTAGCAACACCAAAATAGCCCCGACCACGAGCCATTGAAATACACCGACATATTCACCCACACGCTCCCACTGATCGCCGAGTATCGCACCAGCACCAATCAACGCGATATTCCACACGGCGCTGCCAACCGCGGTCAACAGAATAAAACTCATCAACTTCATCCGTCGAAAACCTGCAGGTATCGAGACAATTGAGCGAATCAATGGCACACAACGACCAACGAGAACAGCCACAAATGAACGACGATCAAACCAGGCTTCGGCACGTAACAAATCTGTTTGCTTAACCCCAAACCAGCGACCAAATCTCTGAACGAATGCTCGCAATCTTTCTGGACCAATCGCCGACGAAATGACGTAAAGAATTAGTGCACCAACCACCGAACCGATGGTGGCGGCAATCATCATGCCAATCACCGAAGTATCACTCTGAGCGACGCCTGCAGACCCCTGTTGAGCCACAAAACCCGCAAATGGCAAAACAATCTCTGACGGAATCGGTGGAAAAACATTCTCAATCACGACCAACAACGCCACACCGAAATAGCCGAACTGATTAATTACATCTTGCACCCAGTTCGCCAAATCACCCAACATTTATTTCCCCCAGAAATTATGAATTGTGCGACTCAGCCGCGACTAAGTGCTTTACGATTCTTTGACTTTGATTTACGAAAATCTGCGTTCATAAGTGCAATTACATCAAGTGAAATTTCTTTTGGACAAGCAGCCGAGCATTCGCCATGGTTCGTGCACGACCCAAATTGATCATCCATCGAATTGACCATTGCTTCGGCTCGTTTGTAGCGTTCGGCTTGCCCTTGCGGCAACACATTTAAGTGCGCAATTTTTGCGCCAGTAAACAAGTTGGCTGCGCCGTTAGGACACGCGGCAACACAAGCACCACAACCAATGCAGGCGGCAGAATCCATCGCAGCATCAGCAACAGGCTTTGGCACAGGGATCAAATTTGCGTCTGGTGCCCCACCAGTTGGTGCAGTGATGAACCCACCAGATTCGACAATGCGATCAAACGACGCACGATCAACCATCAAGTCTTTGATAATCGGAAACGCGGCAGCCCTCCACGGCTCAATAACGATCTCGTCACCGCTCGAAAATGTTCGCATATGCAACTGACAAGTAGTCGTGGCCCGTTGTGGACCATGTGCTCGCCCATTGATCATCAGCGAACAAGTTCCGCAGATTCCTTCGCGGCAATCATGGTCAAAAACAACCGCGTCTTTGTTCTCACCAATTAATCGCTCATTTAGTTGATCGAGCATTTCAAGAAATGATGCTTCATCACTGACGCTCTCGACAATATGTGTTTCAAAATTTCCGACCGCATTCGGGCCATCTTGCCGCCAAACTTTAAGTTTCAAATTGGTCAAGTATTTCACTTGTAACTCCGGGTTGCGAGATGGGCGGTTTCGAAATCGAGTGCTTCTTTATTCAGTTCGGCCGCCATTGGATCGCCTGTCCAGTCGTATGCCGAAACGTGGCAGAAGTTTTTGTCGTCGCGTAGTGCTTCGCCTTCGCCAGTTTGGTGCTCGCTGCGAAAATGCGCACCGCAACTTTCTTCTCGGTCTAACGCATCGCGGCACATCAACATTCCAAGTTGGAAGAAGTCGTCCACTCGCCCGGCTTTCTCGAGTGTTTGATTAACGCTCTCGTCGGTTCCGGTAACGCGCAGATCTTTTTTAAATTCGCCATACAAAGCAGGCAACTCTGACAACGCTTTTTCGAGACCCTGTTGCGTGCGTTCCATCCCGCAATAGTCCCAAATGATCTTGCCCAATTCTCGGTGAAACCAATCAGGTGATCGTGTGCCCTTGACATTTAGATAACTGTTGAAGCGATCTCGTGCTTCAGTTTCAGCTTGCACGAACGCTGGGTGATCAGTCGACGGAATCGCTTTATTCAACATCGGCGCAAGTTCGTTGCTGATCGTGTATGGCAAAACAAAATATCCATCGGCAAGACCCTGCATCAGAGCGCTTGCTCCAAGTCGGTTGGCGCCGTGATCGGAAAAGTTTGCTTCACCAGCGGCATACAAACCAGGAATCGTCGTGGCGAGTTCGTAGTCGACCCACAATCCACCCATTGTGTAATGAGTCGCCGGATAAATGCGCATTGGTGTCGAGTACGGGTCTTCGCCGGCGATTCGCTCATACATTTGAAATAGGTTTCCGTATCGCTCTTGCACAACATCGCGACCGAGTCTCTCGATAGCCGCCGAACAATCTAGGTTGACACCGTTTTTTAATGGCCCAACACCGTGGCCTTTGTCGACGAGACGTTTTGCTGCGCGTGACGAAATATCGCGTGGCGCCAAGTTGCCATAACTCGGATACAGCCGCTCCAAGTAGTAGTCACGCTCGTTCTCAGGAATCTGATCGGCTGGTCGAGCATCATCGGCTTTTTTTGGCACCCAAATTCGTCCATCATTTCGCAATGATTCGCTCATCAAAGTCAATTTCGACTGCGATTCATCACTTTGCGGAATGCATGTCGGGTGAATTTGCGTATAACACGGATTAGCAAACATCGCCCCACGACGATGCGCGCGCCATGCGGCGGTGACGTTGCAGTTCATCGCATTTGTTGACAAATAAAACACGTTTCCGTAGCCGCCTGTGGCCATGACAACTGCGTGAGCCGCATGCGAAGTGATTTCGCCGGTCAAAAGATCACGAACGACGATTCCAGAACAACGACCGTCAACTACGACGACATCAACAAGTTCGGTTCGATTGAAAAGTCGCACACCACCCAAACCGATTTGGCGGGACAACTGCTGATAGGCACCGAGCAACAACTGCTGGCCTGTTTGTCCGCGTGCATAAAAAGTTCGACTTACTTGTGCGCCACCAAAACTGCGGTTGTCGAGCATGCCGCCGTACTCGCGTGCGAACGGCACACCTTGAGCGACCATTTGGTCGATGATGTCGACCGAGACTTGTGCCAAACGATGCACGTTGCTCTCACGGCTACGAAAGTCGCCACCTTTAATCGTGTCGATGAACAATCGATTGATGCTGTCGCCGTCACCTTGATAATTTTTTGCGGCGTTGATCCCACCTTGAGCGGCGATCGAGTGTGCGCGACGCGGAGAATCGTGAAAAGTAAACGCATCAACTTGATAACCGAGTTCTGCCAAAGTTGCCGCGGCCGATGCTCCAGCCAAACCAGTGCCGACAACAATTACTTTAAATTTGCGCTTATTATTCGGATTGACGAGTTTCGCGTCGGCTTTGTAGTTGTCCCACTTTTCGTGCAACACACCATTTGGAATCTTGGCATTTAATAGCGCACCCATGTTTATGCCTCTATACCTTTACGATGCCCGCGAGCACCGCGATCGGAAACGAAATATTGCCAATAACTACTACTAAAGCAAACCCGGTAGCAAAAGTCCAGCGCCATGAATTGAATCTCGGATTGTTCCAACCTAGAGATTGAAAAATGCTCCATGCGCCGTGACGTAAGTGCATGCCGAGCAATAAGTTGGCCAAAATATAAAATACCGAAACGGGCCATCGATCAAGACTCTGCACGACGTTTGCATAAACTTCACCTTTTACGTACGTGCCGTCGGTGCCAACCGTATTGACGACTCCAAAAGTTAGATCCAACAAATGCCAGATCAAAAAGCTCAGCACGATCATGCCGCTGTAGCGCATCGTGCGACTTGCAAAATTTGCAACTTCGTAATCGCGTGGTGACTGATATTTGACGGGTCGCGCTTGATGATTCAAAACTGTCAATGACCACGCGGCGTGCAAATGCAGCGCGAGCATTGCCACGAGACCACCACGCAATATCCATAAAACTGAACCTTTCGGAGCGAGCGGATAAAGCAGGCTTCTCAAAAATTCGGCATAGTGATTTAGTTCAACAGCACCGAGATACATCTTCAAATTGCCGATCATGTGAAAGAACACGAAGCCCATCATCGCGATACCCGAAATCGCCATGACGTATTTCTTGCCAACCGCGGTCGAATAAATGTCCAAAATCAATGATCGCTTCTTGCGTACCGCAATCGCCGTGCCCGTTACCGGGGCTCGTGATCCGCTGGATTTTCTCAGTGTTTGCGCCATATCTTCTAACTTCACGCTAGTTGTCGGCTCGTGACTAGACCACGTTCTTGGCACTAACAACCGCGTGAACCGTGTCTCACCGACCATAAAACTGCCGTATCTGCAGACTGTTGAACGGCGAGCATTCGCATTAGTGGTGGCAGATTCTTTATACTTTCCGAGACACATAACACAGGTCGCCACGGTGGCGAACCCAATGAGAAAACGGAGAAAATACACGTGAGCGCACTTTTTGCAACCGAAGGCGGATGGCAACAATTCACACTTAAAGGTGGCGAGTGGTTAATCCTCGGACTCTCCGGCGCTTCTGCTGTTTTGGCACTTTTGGTCGGCTGGTATTTGATGGTCAAGGTTCTTCAAGAAGACGAAGGCACCGACAAAATGAAAGAAATCGCCACGGCGATTCAAGTTGGCGCGTGGGCATATTTGAAACGCCAGTTTCGCACGATCGGGATGATTCTCGTGCCAGTCGGAGCAGTCGTGTTCTTGACATCAGTAGCAATTGATAAACCAAATGGTGAATCTGCGCTTTCATTTGTCTCATCTGGTCTTTATCGCACACTTGCTTTCGTTCTTGGTTGCGTTGCTTCAGGTCTCACCGGATACATCGGTATGACACTCGCGACGCGCGGCAACGTTCGCACGGCTGCAGCCGCCAAACGCGGTTCGATGAAGCAAGCGCTACAAGTTGCATTTCGCACTGGTGGCGTCGCTGGAATGTTCACAGTCGGTCTTGGTTTGCTCGGCGCAACAATAATCATCGCGCTGTTTCAAAACACAAGTTCGGCAATGTTGATCGGTTTCGGATTTGGTGGATCACTTCTTGCATTGTTCTTGCGAGTCGGTGGCGGAATTTTCACAAAAGCCGCAGACGTCGGCGCCGATTTGGTTGGCAAAGTTGAAGCAGGCATCCCAGAAGATGATCCACGAAACCCGGCGACGATTGCCGACAACGTCGGTGACAATGTTGGTGACTGCGCAGGCATGGCTGCTGACTTGTTTGAGAGTTACGAAGTAACACTTGTTGCTTCGATCATTCTTGGTGTTGCAGCGTTCAACTCAATTGGTTTGAACCCCGCACTCGGCTTGGTGTTTCCACTTGCTGCACGTGCGATCGGCGTGATCGCCTCAATCGCCGGCGTTTTCGCCGTGCGCGCCAAAGATGGCGAGACAAACGCGTTGAAGCCGATCAACCGCGGCTTTCTCACTGCTGGCATCATCACCGTCATCGGTACGTATTTGTTAGCAACTTATTATGTCGGCAACGACAAACTCGAAAAGACTGGTTTTGCCAACACAGGTTGGCGCGTGTTTGGCGCCGTGCTTGTCGGTTTAATTCTTGCTCAAGTATTAAGTCGTCTCACTGAATATTTCACCGGCACAGAATATGGCCCAGTAAAAGAAATCGCAGAGAGCACAGAGACTGGCCCAGCAACTGTTGTTCTCGCTGGCACTGCATCTGGTCTTGAGTCATCTGTATATGCAATCTTGTGCATTGCGGTCGCACTCGGCACAACAATCTGGATGGGCGGCGGAAATATTCAGTTCTCGCTTTATCTCGTTGCATTGTGCGGCATGGGAATGCTCGCCACAACCGGCGTCATCGTCTCTGAAGACACTTTCGGCCCGGTTTCAGATAACGCTGCAGGCATCGCCGAAATGGCTGGCGAACTGCATGGCGAGACCGGCAAAATTCTTGTCAGCCTCGACGCAGTCGGCAACACGACAAAAGCAGTAACAAAAGGTTTCGCCATTGGCTCGGCAGTTATTGCAGCAGTTGCATTGTTTGCTTCATACATCGAGACCATCGCCAGCGAACTCGGCCTCAAAGATGCAAACGGCGTTGCACTTGAAGGCAAAGCGATTTTCACGGCGGTTGAAACACAAATCAATGTCTCAGATGTAAAAACATTTATTGGCCTTCTAATCGGTGGATCAATTGCGTTCATGTTCTCGGCACTCGCGATTCGCGCCGTAGGTCGAACTGCCGGCGTTGTTGTGCAAGAAGTGCGCAGTCAGTTCAAAGACGGCAAAATTATGGCCGGCACAAAACAACCTGACTATGGCCCAGTTATCGACATCTGCACCGCGGCTTCTTTGCGCGAACTAACAACGCCAGCATTGCTTGCAGTGCTCACACCAGTGATCGTTGGCTTCGGTATCGGTTATGCGGCACTTGGTGCGTTCTTGGCTGGTGTGATCTTGACTGGTCAGTTGATGGCCAACTATTTGAGCAACGCTGGTGGCGCATGGGACAACGCCAAGAAATACATCGAAGACGGTCATCACGGTGGCAAAGGTTCTGCTGCACACAAAGCGGCCGTCATTGGCGACACCGTTGGCGACCCGTTCAAAGACACTGCTGGTCCGGCGCTTAACCCGCTGATCAAAGTGATGAACTTAGTCGCGTTGTTGACATTGCCAGCAATTATCAAATATCAAGACAACGATTCAATGCGCCTGAGCATTGCGGGTGTTTCGCTCGTGATTTTGATAATCGCGATCATGTTCTCACGACGCAAGTCAGTCAGCATGGTTGCTGCTTAGTTAGCAACTTTTTGATCAACAACTAATGTCAGCCCGCGTCGATTATCTCAGCAATGAGTGGATTGAAGCAGTTGCATCTGGAATAAAACTAAACGATGACATCGCGCTAACAGCGCGAGAAAACACGGTTGCTGTAACCCAAATTGTTACTGGCACTCCGTATGGAGACGTGACTTATCATCTTGAGTCGCGCGACGGCACAATTAGTTTCGGCGTTGGTCCTGCATCTGTTTCAGATATTGCGTTCACGCAAGATTGGCAAACAGCCGTTGGTGTCGCCACTGGCAAGATCAACGCGCAAGAAGCATTTATCAGCGGCAAGATTCGATTTAAAGGCGATCATCAACGAGTGATCGCAACTCAACCATTATTTCTCGCCCTCGACGTCGTGTTCTCGGCAGTTAACGCCAACACGAATTTCTAATCTCTACCCTGAAAAGATTTTTAAATTAGCCCAAGACTGCGCACGGCGTCACGCTCGTCAATCAACTCGGCGACTGACGCATCAATCATTTTGCGACTGAAGTCGTTAATTGGCAAACCCTGCACGATGCTGTATTCGCCATTTGCGCACGTGCAAGGAAACGATGAAATCAAGCCTGCGGGAACGCCGTAACTGCCGTCAGACGGCACCGACATGCTGACCCAGTCGCCTGCTGGCGTGCCTTGCACCCAGTTTCGAACATGATCCATCGCCGCGGTGCCTGCCGAAGCAGCCGATGATAAACCACGCGCCTTGATAATTGCTGCGCCACGCTTGGCAACAGTCGGAATAAAAGTCTCGCGCATCCAAGCATCGTCGTTAACCAAAGTCGCGGCATTTTTGCCGTCAACTTCGCAGTTATAAAGATCTGGATATTGAGACGCCGAATGGTTGCCCCAGATCGTCATCTTTTTGATCGCCGACACTGGCTTGCCGAGTCGTTGAGCGAGTTGAGCGACAGCGCGGTTGTGATCTAATCGGGTCATCGCCGTGAATTGTTTTGGGTCAATACCCGAAGCGTTGCTCATTGCAATCAACGAATTTGTATTCGCCGGGTTACCGACAACCAAAACTTTTACATTCTTCTTGGCATTTTTGGCAATCGCAACGCCTTGTGGTTTGAAGATGCCGCCATTTGCCGTCAATAAATCTGCACGCTCCATTCCATCTTTGCGCGGCATCGCACCAATCAACAGCGCAATATCTGCATCGCCGAAAGCAACATTGGCATCATCGGTGGTAATTACATCTACGAGTGGCGCATAGGCGCAATCGTCAAGTTCCATTTTTACGCCGTTGAGAGCACCGAGCGCCGGCGTGACTTCAAGCAGTTGCAAAATTACTGGCGTATCTGATCCGAGCATTTGCCCAGATGCGATTCGAAATAAAATCCCATAACCGATTTGACCGGCGGCACCCGTAACCGTGATTCGAACTGGTGTAGTCATAGCGCCGTCATCATACGACAAAAATTACGGTCGACCAATTGCTTGCATCATTAGGTCGGCATAAATCTTCTGACCTTCAACGCGAATGTGAGTTTTGTCCCGATAAAGATATTCGGGGTGGGCATTGGCCACTGCATCCCAGTCCAAGACTTTGACGTTCTCATAACGCGACGGCAACTCGTTCATGCGGCGATTGTTGGTGTTTTGTCGAGCTTCACTCGGCACGTGTACGGTCACGAACAACACCAACGGCACATCTTTAAGCGGAACCATAATTTCATCGAGAGTTGTCTCATCGACGGTGTTGTTTGTGCCTAAGTGAATAATCACAACCGAGCCAAGACGGTTGACGGACTTCATAAAGTTGGCGATCTCAAGCGCTGCTCGAAACGAACGACTCTTGACTGCATCAACCGTGACTCCTCGTTCAGTCAAAACCCTCGCCGCACCAAGCATTACCGAATCACCAATTGCGAGAACATCAATAACTTGGCCATCAAGAGTTTCGGGCTGAGTAACTAGTTGCCCGGCAATTGTTGTTGCAGTGCCTGAGAACGAATTATTAGTTGTGCCATCACTATTTTTTGAATTCTGGCCGAGCACATCGACTGTATTCGCTTCGTTCTCGGCAAGATTTTGGCTGATCTCATCAATCTGCACATCGGCGGTAAACAAACTGACTGTGCTGAACACTGGCAACAACGCCAAGATTGCTACTAACACAATTGATCGTTGACGCTTAATGAGTTCGCTACCGAAAACAGGCTGACGAAATCGTGCCCACCATTTCGAAATGGCGCCTTGGCGCACCGGTGTCTCAACATAGCGATAGCTCAACTCAGTTATCGCAAGTGCCAACAGCACGAGCAACACGAACTCATACGGCGTTAAACCTTTGCCGGCAAAACGCCGATAGAACTGAAACACCGGCCAATGAAATAAGTAAAAACCGTAAGATCGCCGACCGAGCCAAACAAGCACAGGGTTGCCGAGACTTCGCGAAATAATTGTTGATGTCGGATGAACTGCAACAGCAATAACCACGACGCTGGCTAGATCTACAAGAAAGAATCCACCGCGAAATAAAAAGTCATAGCCAACCGTGCCCACATCAGTACCTTGCGTAACGGTATGAAATCTGAACATCATCAATGCCAGCGCAACAAGCGCACCTAGACCGATGTAGTCAAGCAAATTTTTACTAATTTCAAGTTGAGAACGCTTGAGCAACCATGGTCGCCACCAGATCGCAAGTGCGGCGCCGAGCAGTAAGCCACCAGACCGAGTCAGCGTGCCAAGAAATAAAAAGTCGACTCGTGATACTGAATGCCCTAGAAGCGAGATGAACTGGCCGGGTGTTTCGTCAATTGTCGAAATCGTGCCCGAGCGATATACGAATCCCATATACAACGCAACGGCCAGTGATGCACCAAAAAAACCCACACCTACTTTTGGCAGCCGTTGCTTGCCCAGTTTGGCAACTAGAAGCATTACTAACGGCCAAATTAAATAGAACTGCTCTTCTACTGCAAGTGACCATAAGTGACGAAGTGGCACAAACTCAAACGAAGTGAAATAACTTGTGCCACCCCAAATTTGAAACCAGTTAAAGCCATACAAAAGCGCAGCAACTACATCACCACGAAGTGTTCCGAGTATTTCGCGTTGAAATAACGAGGCAAAAATCACGACACCGATCAGCACCACCCAAAGCGCCGGCAGCAACCGCCTGGCTCGACGCAACCAAAACTGCTTGAGGCTTACCGAACCATTTTGCTCTGATTCGGCGAGCAACAACAAAGTAATTAAATATCCGCTGATCACAAAGAAAACTTCAACCCCGAGAAACCCGCCAGGCAACCACAGTTTGTTGGCGTGATAAATAATTACGGCTAAAACCGACAGCGCGCGTATGCCATCTAAAGATGGAATATATGTGAGAAGTCCGGATCGTTTGTTCATTTGTCAGTGCTCACAACGAGCATTAAAATTATAATGTTTTAACGACTTACTCGTGCTGCAATCTATAAGCCAAGAACGATTTGAGCCATCAATTCACAAGCTTCGGTCGGGTTCAACCCAATCTTGACGCCTGCACTGCGTAGTGCATCCATCTTGCCTTGTGCCGTTCCTTTGCCGCCAGAAACGATCGCTCCAGCGTGACCCATTTTTTTGCCGGCAGGTGCTGTGACACCAGCGATATACGCACTCATCGGTTTTGTTACGTGCGTCATAATGAACTCTGCTGCTTCTTCTTCTGCTGATCCACCGATTTCACCGATCATGATTATTGCGTGAGTCTCTGGGTCGGATTGAAACTCTGCCAAACAATCCACAAACGAAGTTCCGGGCACAGGATCTCCTCCGATGCCGACGCAAGTTGATACACCAATTTTTAATTGTTTTAGTTCGTAAAGTGCTTGATATGTCAAAGTGCCTGAGCGCGAAACGATGCCGACATTTGGGCCAGTCTTAGATGGCAGCGCAGCAATTTCGCCGGCGGTGATACCAATATTGCATTTGCCTGGGCTGATTATCCCCGGGCAGTTTGGTCCGAGCAATCGTGTTTTCGGAAAGTCGCGTTGCAAAGTTGCAAAGACCCGCGCTTCATCTTGAGCAGGAACGCCTTCGGTAATGCAAACTATAAAACCAATACCCGCACGCGCTGCTTCAAGAATCGCAGTAGGTGCCGCCTTGGGTGGCACGGCGATAAACGAAGCTGTTGCCCCAGTTGCGGCGACGGCACTTTCAACCGTGTCGTACATCGGTATGCCCTCGACATCTTGACCTGCCTTGCCCGGAGTTACGCCGGCAACGACCTGAGTGCCATAGTCACGGTTGCGTAAACCGTGAAACCGACCTTGACCACCCGTCAAACCTTGTACGAGAACTTTCGTGTTTTCATTCACAAAAATTGCCATGTTGCTAGTTCTTTCCTGCGATTTCGACTGCAACACGTGCCGCTTCAAGCATCGTCGCTCGCGAACTCAACTGCGACTCGGCAATGCCGGCATTGGCAATGATCTCACGGCCCTCTTTTGCATTGGTGCCATCGAGGCGAATCACAATTGGTGCTCGCAGTTTGACGCGCTTCATTGCTTCGACGATGCCTTTTGCCACTTCATCACCGCGAGTAATGCCACCAAAAATATTTATAAAAATACTTTTAACTTTTGTATCTGAATTAATTACTTCAAGTGCCGAAGTCATTAGTTCGGCATTTGCGCCACCACCGATATCCAAGAAGTTTGCGGCTTGTCCACCAACTTGATTGACAACATCAAGTGTGCTCATTGCCAAACCAGCACCGTTAGCAATAATGCCGACCGTTCCGTCAAGACCGATGTACTGAAGATTTTTTTCGCGCGCAAGTTTTTCGCGTTCGTCGAGTTCTTCTGTGGCACGATATTCGTCCCACTCTGGGTGACGAAATGCGGCGTTGTCGTCAAGCGTAACTTTGGCATCAAGCGCGTGAACTTCTCCGTTTGGTTTCAATATCAATGGGTTGATCTCAGCCAGGTCACAATCGCCCTTGGTGAAACATTCATAAAGTTTCACCAACATTGCTGCGACACCATCAATCGCTTTTTCAGAAATTCGCGCGTCAACAACTGCTCGACGTGCGTTATCAAAACTCAAACCTTCAATCGGGTTGACATACAACTTGACGATTGCAGTCGGATCAGTAACCGCAACTTGCTCAATCTCTACCCCGCCTTGCGCGGAGAGCATCAATAGATGCCGCTTGGCAGATCGATCGAGTGTGAACGATGCGTAATATTCTTCGGCAATATCTGAAGCATGTTCAATCCAAATACGTTTGACGATGTGTCCTTTGATATCCATCCCAAGAATATTTTTGGCATGCAAGCGAACTTCATCGGCATTGTTCGCCAATTTGATTCCACCTGCTTTGCCTCGACCGCCGACCTGTACTTGGGCTTTTATCACCACTGGATACTGCGCAAGATCGGCTTGCTTCACAGCCTCATCAACATTTAGCGCGACACCACCAGCCGAAACTGCAATGTCGTAGCGCGCAAAATATTGTTTGCCTTGATATTCAAATAAGTCCACTGAAATCCTTTGTTCTAATTTTTGCTGGCGTCAAGCGCCAACTCTAACCATTTGGCGATATCGCCAAGCGACGAACCTGGTCCGAAGATTTCGCCAACACCTTGTTGTTTGAGCGTTGCGATATCTTCTTCAGGGATAACTCCGCCACCGAAAATTAAAATTTCGCCAAGTTTTCGGTTTCGTAATTCTTCCATCACTCGAGGAAACAAAGTTAGATGTGCCCCAGACAACAACGAGAGACCCACGGCATCGGCATCTTCTTGCAACACGGTTTCAGCGATCTGTTCGGGCGTTTGGTGTAAACCCGTGTAAATGACCTCGAATCCATGGTCACGCAGGGCGCGAGTGATCGTCTTGGCCCCACGGTCATGGCCATCTAGGCCAGGTTTTGCAACGACAACTCGATAATTACGTTTCACGACTTATTAACCTTACGGCATGCGTCGAGTCGAATTCACATCCCCTATTGCTCGCGCGGTAATCCCCATTATTGGAGGTATCGCGGGATTCGCTTTACTTTTCGGTGTTACATGGATTTTGGCGAGTACCTCAACAAAAAATCGTGAGAATCAAATAGACACGGTTCCACAGACATTTGAAATCGGACAAGTAAAAGATGTTGCAAAAAGTATCGATGACGGTGGACCAATTTTGTACCCAGATTTACGCGACGCAACTGGCAAGCGATCGATCGTGATCGACCATACTGGCAGCGACCCCGCAAAAGGTTGGCAGGTTTATTATGCGTATCCGGCAGATCGCGACGAAGCCTGCCTCGTTGAGCACATCAAGCAATCGCGCAACTTCACGGATTGCGAAGGTCGAACTCTGACAGTCGATCAATTGCAACTGCCAACTGACGTACGACCAGTTGTTGAAAATCTAAAAACTCTTTTAATTGATCTTCGCACAAATTAAAACTAGTTAATTTTTTTCAGAGGCGCCCAAGTCAAAGCCAAATGTTTTGCACCGTGCTTGGCAAACTCAATTGTTGCTTCCGCCGATTCACCAGAGCCACGAATATTGATAATCACGCCTTCACCAAACGATGGGTGCTCGACATCGTCACCAACTTTTAGACCGGAATTCGCGCCCGTTAGATCGCCAACTGCATCACCGTCGCGGCGATATTTCGGAATCGTCGCTCTCGTCCATTCGATTCTCTGACCAGTGCCCTGATCTGGCCGTGGTCGATAACTGCCCCGACCCTCATCTGCGCCCGAGTCGATGCTGCCTTCGCGTTGCAACAACTCGCTGGGTATCTCATCAAGAAAACGCGACGGCGGATTGTATTGCTTTGACCCGTAGAGATTGCGACTCCAGGCGTGCGACACAAGCAATCTCTCTTTTGCCCGAGTGATTCCGACATATGCCAATCGACGTTCTTCTTCGAGTTCATTTTGATCTGTGAGTGCGCGACTATGCGGAAAAATACCTTCTTCCATGCCGACAATAAACACGACCGGAAACTCAAGACCTTTTGCCGCATGCAGCGTCATCAGTGTTACATGATTATCTGAATCAAGTTGATCGGTATCGGCGACTAGCGCAACTTGCTCAAGAAATTCGTCGACTTGCACGAACTCGCTGGCGCTGCCAATAAGTTCTGACAAGTTTTCGTAGCGACCAGCCGACTCGACCGTGTCTTCGGCTTCGAGTTCTTTGAAATAACCGCTTGCTTCAAGTGCGTGGCGCAAAACAGCGCCCGGACCTTGGCTAAGCCGTGACTCTAAATCGTCAATTAGTGCGACGAAAGATGCGATGCCTTTGGCTGCAGCACCACCCACGCCAGCATCTTTGGCGCGACGCAGGGCAATCGCAAACGAGACTTGCTCTTTGGCGGCGAATGCATCGATTCGATCAACGCTCGTATCGCCGATTCCACGTTTGGGCACATTCAAAACTCGCTTCAGACTCACTTCGTCGAGTGGGTTGGCTGCACTGCGAATATATGCAAGTGCATCTTTGACTTCGCGCCGATCGTAGAACCGAGTGCCACCAATGACTTTGTAAGGCACGCCAGACTGCATCAAACTTTCTTCAAGCACTCGACTCTGCGCATTGGTGCGATAGAACACTGCCATCTCGCGCCACTGACGTGCGTCTGTCTCGTGCATTTGTTTGAGTTGTGAAATCGCCCAGTTTGCCTCGTGATATTCGTCGTCGGCGTAGTAGCGCACAACACGATCGCCTTTGCCGAGTTCTGTCCAAAGTTCTTTGGGTTTTCGCTCTTCGTTATTGGTGATCACGGCGTTGGCAGCATCTAAAATTGTCTGCGTGCTTCGATAATTTTGCGCCAACACGACAACTGTCACTTCAGGAAACGCAGTTTCAAATTGCAGGATATTTCTGAAGTCTGCGCCACGAAAACGATAAACAGATTGATCTGTATCTCCGACAACACACACATTGTGACGTGCTTGAGTATCGTCTGCGTTGGCAAGCATCATCACGATTGCATTTTGCGCCATGTTTGTGTCTTGATATTCGTCAATCAAGATATGTTCGAACCGTTGTTGATACTCGGCCAAGACATCTTTGTGCTGGCGAAAAAGTTTCACCGTATTTAGCAACAAGTCGTCAAAATCCATTGCGCCGGCTTTTTCAAGACGATTTTGATATTCGCGATAGATCTCGGCATATTTTGTGTCAAAAACATTGTCAGCTTGAGTTGCCGCATCGTATGGCGAGATCAATTCGTTCTTCCATAAACTTATTCGCGCCTGCACGCCTCGCGCCGGAAACCTTTTCACATCGAGACTCATATCACGGATTACGTAGCCAATCAATCTTTGAGAATCTGATTGATCATAAATCGAAAATGTTTTTGGAAACCCAATTTGTTCGGCTTGCATTCGAAGAATTCGCACACATGCAGCGTGAAAAGTGCTGACCCACATTCTTTCGGCAACTTTGCCGACAAGTGCTTCGACACGCTCACGCATTTCACCGGCAGCTTTATTGGTGAAGGTGATCGCCAAAATTCGCATCGGATGAGTGCCTTGCGCAATCAAGTGCGCCACACGATGAGTCAACACGCGGGTCTTGCCCGAGCCTGCACCAGCAATCACCAGCAACGGCCCACTCGGATGCAAGACGGCGTCTTGCTGATCGGGGTTCAGCGACGCAATGTCTAATGAAATGTTTCGCTCTGGCATCACCCCTGCAGACTAGGCGCACCGTATGCAACTAATACAGCAGTCAATGAGGCAGAATCTTGGTTCGTGGCTAGTCAAAAAAAACTGTTTATCTTGCTTCCACCATCCGAAGGCAAGGCTCTCTCGGGTGCAACCGGCACAAAATTTAAAGAACTTGATGGCGTATTTGGCAAATCACTTGCAAAACAACGTGCCGAAATCATTAATGCTTTGCGAATCGAACGTGGTGGCTCGCAAAAACTACTCGGTGTATCTGGCGCACATCTCTCACGTGCGCAAGAATCAAATATTTCTGTGCGCGGCGCGAAAACTTTGCCTGCCTGCGAGCGCTACACGGGCGTTGTCTGGGATCATCTCGATCTCGGATCATTGCCCAGCGCACTGCAAAAATTTGCGAGCAAAAATATCATTATCGTTTCAGGGTTACTTGGTTTGATAACCGCTAGTGACCCAGTGCCCGATTATCGCTTAAAAATTGGGGCATCACTCGCGCCAATGGGCAAACTTTCAACTTGGTGGAGAGAAGATCTTTCGCTCGCACTCAACAAACATTGCACAGATGCGATAGTCGTTGATTTGTTGCCACAAGAGCACTCAGCGGCATTTGTGCCAAGCGAAAAACTACTTGGCGCATATTTCAGAGTTGATCTGGCGACAAAATCCGGCACTGCTGGGGGTCACGATGCCAAAGCGGCAAAAGGCAAATTGGCCCGATATCTAGTCATTAATCACAAAAATGCAGTCGCAGCATTGGGGTCTTTCAGAGACCCAAAGTTCAAAGTGCGAGTATTAGAGAAGTTTTAGCTTCAAAAATTCAAGAACGCGTTGTACACCCAGTTCTTGGCGCTGTTCAGTTAGCACTGAATGATCTGACTTTTTTGTGGATTCAAATTCAACTGCAACAAACGAATCACCGAGCAATTTATGCAATTCAGCGAACCGTGTACCGACTAATTTGTCGCCTGTATATCGAAGCCCCAAAACCTGACAACCAGTGGCGGCTCGTTGCACGACCCTGCGCATATCTTCGTTCGAAAGATTTAGATCTGCTGCACGCTTGGCACCAAATGAAAACGGCAAGGAAGGTTGCGAAAGCACTGGTGCCACCATGATGTCATCGACCATCATGCCGAGTGCAAAACCCCCACTAAAACACATACCGACCGCGCCAATACCGGCACCACCAACTTCTGCGTGCAGTTGTTTGGCAAGTGCCCGCAACCAAAAAATTACTGGTGATGTTTTATGCAGTGCCATCGTCGTGAATTCTTTCGAGATACAAACACGGGCCATCGACGATGCCATGTACTTTCTAGATGATGATTTATCCGTCGTGCCAACTAATAGTGGCATCACAACGGTGAACCCAGCATCCACAACTTCGTTCGCAAATTTTTCAACTACTGGAGTAATGCCAGGTATCTCGTGAATAATAATTACACCAGGCCCTGACCCTTTACGAAATATTTCGTGTGTCGTGTTGTCTGCACTAAATGAAGAGTTTGACCAGCCGATCATTTTTGCGTATCTACTACTTTGGTCGACCGACGCCAGTTACTTTTGACCAACTCACACCGTAAACCTTGACAACATCGCCGGTTCGAGGTGCAGCAATCATTTGTCCATTACCGAGATAGATGCCAACATGACTCACCGGATTGTGAGAGAAAATTAAATCTCCTGGTTGTGCCGCTTGTGTCGGAACACGAATCAGCGCATCATATTGTGAACGCGAAGAACGAGGAATGCTCACACCTGCTTTACCCCATGCATAAGAGGTAAGACCAGAACAATCAAATGCTTCACCAGGCGATAATGCCCCGTACCGATATCGCACACCGAGTTGAGATAGCGCAGCTTTCACCGCGATGCCGGCAGCCGATGAAGGTGCAGGCACATTTGAATATTTGTTTTTAGAAAACGATGCGGCAATCCGCGCTGCTTCTGCAAGCGCCGCTGTCGCACGCTTGCTTTGTTCACCGCGCAATAAATCTCCAAGATCACGCAATGCTTCTTGCTCTCGAGCGTAATATGTCGCTTCGCTTGATTTGGCTGCGGCCAAACGCTTTTTCGCATATTCAGCAATGCCACCTGCACGAGTTCGCTGGCTTTCAAGTTGCTTGCGTTCACGGGCTATATCTTCGATCACACCTTGAAGCGAATCGAGACCACTCACGCCGGTGTTGAGCGCCACAGAAGTTAAATATGATTTACGTACCGCATCTGACAGCGTGCCAGTTGAACTAAGGATGCTGGCCAAACTGTTGGATATTGACTTTCCGACAAAAGTTTTTAGTGCAACATTTTGCAGCTGTGCTTGCATGGCGGCAAGTTCAATTTCTTTGGCTTTGATTCGGACTTCAGTGGCAGCGATCTCTTTGTCAAGTTCAATACCGTCGTTAACTGCCTCCGCATAGTCTTCGGCAAGGTTGTCCATCGCCTCAGCCAGACGCTCGAGTTCATCAAGAATTGCGTCAACTTCACGCTGTTTATCGTCTGAAGTTTGCGGCAACGCAATGCTTGGCAGGACGGTATTTGTGGCACTTGCCGAGGCAGGTGCGAACCCGGTAACCAGAGAAATGCAACAGATGGCACCAATTAGAGGTGACACCGTCCTACGAAAACGCCCATTGGCGCTGCGGGTCATGATTCAACCAGTCTAACGAGTCATTCTGACCTGTGCTTCAGACCCCAAACCCTTAAATCAAGCGACTTAATTCACGATCAAAATCACGAATCAAAATCACTTATTAAAATCACGTCCCTATTCCCACTCGATTGTGCCGGGTGGTTTTGATGTCACGTCGTAGACGACGCGGTTGATGCCAGCAACTTCGTTAATAATTCGCGACGAAATTTTTTCAAGCAGGTCATATGGCAGACGCGCCCAATCTGCAGTCATCGCATCTTCGCTAGTTACGGCGCGCACAATTATCGGTCGGCCATAAGTGCGCTCATCGCCCATCACGCCCACTGATCTGATATCTGCAAGAACTGCGAACGCTTGCCAAATCTCTCGCTCGAGACCAGCACTGCGAATTTCTTCACGCACAATGAAATCTGCGTTTTGCAAAATCGCCACCTTGTCGGGCGTAACTTCACCAATGATTCGCACACCCAAACCAGGACCAGGAAACGGCTGACGCCAAATAATCTCATCTGGCAAACCAAGTTGCGAACCGAGCGCACGCACTTCGTCTTTAAACAATGCCCGCAATGGCTCGACGAGTTTGAGCGTCATATCTTCTGGCAACCCACCCACGTTGTGATGGCTCTTGATCACGCTCGCCGTGCCGTCTTGACCGCCGCTCTCGATCACATCTGGATACAGAGTGCCCTGCACTAAAAACTTTGCGTCCGTCAAACCGCCGGTATTTTCTTCAAAGATCCGCACGAACAGCTCGCCGATTGTTTTGCGTTTTGCTTCTGGCTCAGTAATGCCAGCAAGTCGTTCGAAAAAACGCGCCCCAGCATCGACATGCACCAGCTCGATGCCCATCACGCGATGAAATGTTTCGACAATCTGCACACTCTCGTTTTTGCGCATCAGACCTGTGTCTACATATACGCATGTGAGTTGCTTGCCAATCGCACGGTGCACGAGTGCCGCAGCCACCGCCGAATCAACACCACCAGATAGGCCACATACAACACGCTCGCTGCCAACCTGCTCACGAATTGCTTGAACCTGTGTTTCAATAATCGAATTCATTGTCCACGAAGGTTTGCAACCTGCGAGATTATAAATGAACTGTTGCAAAACTTCGGTGCCTTGTTGAGTGTGCATCACTTCTGGGTGAAACTGCACACCCCAGATTTTTTTCGCCGAGTTTTCAATAACCGCCATCGGCGCATCGGGCGTTGAAGCGGTGGCGACAAAACCATCGGGTGCTCGTGTGACCGCATCAAAGTGACTCATCCAAACATTCAGCGACGATAAAGAGTCGTCGCTGAATAAAGTTGATCTAGAACCTGTCGTGCGACTCAGAACTGTGCGACCATACTCACCCTTTCCTCCACGTTCGACGACACCGCCAAGTTGCTGAGCGATCAACTGTGTGCCATAACAGATTCCAAAAATTGGTATGCCAAGTTCGTAGATCGCAGGGTCAAGTATCGGTGCGCCATCGATATGCACACTTTTTGGTCCGCCAGACAAAATAATCGCTGCAGGGTTGCGCTTTTTTATTTCAGCAGCCGTAATTCTGTGCGAAACAATCTCTGAATAGACCTTGGCTTCGCGCACACGGCGTGCGATCAACTGCGCATATTGCGCCCCAAAATCAACTACGAGCACAACTTGCAACTCGTTTGTCGATGTTGCGGTAGCCGACTTCATAGTGACGCATAACTTTAGTTGATATGCGGTGCAAACTCGCCATGAAGTGGCACGATGGACAGGTGAAAAAGTTGTTAATGCCAGCCATCCTCGTTGCACTGTCGTTGACTTTCAGTGGGTCAGCTCTAGCAACCAACACGGGTGCAAGCGATACAAGCACGAGTGACACGAGCATTCCGGCTGTTTATGACCTTGAAAATGAGCCATCGCAGTGCATTGGTTTGCTGCCGAGACCAGGTTGTGGCAAGAAACCCGAAGACGCCGGTGAGCGCGGTGGCGCATTGCAATACACGGTTTTTGGCTTGATGATCTTTGGGCTTGGCGTCATCGGTGTTGGGATGAAACGTTCAATTAAAAAACAGAAACCGCAACTGTGAAAATAAAATTTCGAAACGCAATAAAAGCCAGGCCAAGACTTTTTGGAGTGTTGTTTGTAATGCTGGCGGGTGCTGGTTATGGCACAGGCCCTTGGTTTGCGCAAAATCTCGAGCGCAATGGTGCCAATCCGATGGGTTTTCTCACTGCGCGATTCACGATGTCGGCAATTATTTTAATAGTGATTCGCTTAATTCGTATGGGCGCCACAAATCTGCCCAACATTCAAGATGCACTGAAAATATTTCTGCTCGGCGCGTTTGGTTTTTTTATCTCGCCACTTCTCTACTTCATCGCCTTGCATGATCTTGACTCGGGGCTCGTCGTCGTAATTTTTTACATTTACCCCGCACTCGCCGTGATGCTCTCGTGGATTATTTATCAGCACAAACCAAATCTCGTGATCTCGGTTTGCCTTTTCACAACTCTGACCGGCGTCTGGTTAACCGCGGGCCAAGTTGGCGATGGCAATTTCTCCGGCATTATCATCACATTTTTGTCGGCTGTGTTTCACGCGGCTTATGTCGTCGCTGCCGGAAGTATTTCAAAGAAATCTGACCCACTGACAATGCTGACAATTGCACTAACTGGCGCTGCAGTGACATTTATTTTTGTCTCACTGCTCGGGCCGAGTTCGCTTAATCCAGAATTTCCGATCAACACGCAAGGCTGGCTATTGGTAGTCGCGATGGCTTTTTTAATCACCATCCTGGCAACTGCATTATTTTTTGCTGGCATCAAACGCATCGGCCCCGGCGTGACTTCAATGGTCGAAACTTTTGAGGCTGTCGTGACGATTTCAATTGGCGTGATGCTGATGAACGAAACAGTCACTACGATTCAAATTCTGGGCACCGTCACCGTACTCGGATCAATTGTCGCCATCGGATTAGCCGAATCGCGCGCCGAAAAACAGACCGGTAAACAGCCAGACTCACATAGTGGAACTGTGCTTGATCTGCCAATATCCTAGAACTGTAATTAAATACAACTAAATAACAGAACTTCTTGCAGGGTTGGGTGTGATTCCCTATCGGCGGTTAAAGCCCGCGACTCTCACGAGAAATCGTGAGACTGATCTGGTGTGACTCCAGGGCCGACGGTTAAAGTCCGGATGGAAGCAAGAAGACGGTGGTGTCGTGCGCGTGCATACGCGTTGTGCGACTCGTCGTTCGTTGACCCTGCATGTCGTTCGACGAACGAAAGAGATTTTCAGTGGACGACCTAAAGGCGATGCAAATTGCAATTGCTGCAGCCGATCGTGCGCGTCTCGTTTCGCGACCAAACCCGTGGGTCGGCGCAGTTGTCGTTACGCAAACTGGCGAAATTTTTGAAGGATCAACTAGTCGCGTTGGTGGCCCGCACGCAGAAATCGTCGCGATTCGCGCGGCAGCAAAACTTGCAATTGGCGCAACGCTATATACGACTCTCGAACCGTGCAATCACACAGGTCGCACCGGCCCATGCACACAAGCGATCATTGACGCCAGAATCACACGTGTTGTTATTGGCGTCGTTGACCCAGATGAAAAAGTTTCTGGTCGTGGCATTACACGACTACGCGAGGCTGGCATCACAGTTGAAGTTGGCGTGCTTGCCGATCAGATCACCGCGCAACTTGCACCGTATTTACATCACCGAAAAACAAAACGACCATTCGTTATTTTGAAAATGGCTATGACTCTAGACGGTCGCACCGCCGCCCCAGATGGCACGAGCATGTGGATCACCGGCGATATTGCGCGTCGTCGAGTGCAACAACTTCGCGCACAAAGCGATGCGGTTCTGGTTGGCGCTGGCACCGTGCGAAAAGATGATCCACAACTCACAGTGCGCGATATAGACGGCCAGTCGCCGCGACGAATCGTGCTCGGCAAAGTCTCGCCTGAAGCACGCGTCAACCCTTGCACACAATGGCACGGTCCACTTGTTGATTTGTTGGATGAACTCGGCAACCAAGATGTGTTGCAGTTGCTGATCGAAGGCGGACCGACCGTGGCGGCATCGTTTCATCGCCAAGGATTAATTAATCAATACATAATTCATCTTGCGCCAGCATTTAGCGGTGGCAACGACGGGCTCGGGGTTTTTGAAGGCACGGGTATCACAACCATGGCCGACTTATGGCGCGGACGCATGACATCATCACAACAACTTGGCGACGACTTAGAAATAATCATCGAGCCAATCACGCAAGTACAGGAGAGAACAAAATGAATCAATCAACCAACAAGTCGCATCACGACGCCGATTTCGCCGAAACGCAACAGGTCGTTGCCGCTATTGCACGTGGTGAGATGGTCGTGATGGTCGACGACGAAGATCGTGAGAATGAAGGCGACTTGATAATGGCGGCACAATTTGCCACCGCTGAAAAACTTGCGTTCATGGTTCGTCATACCTCGGGCGTTGTTGTTGCACCACTAACTGGAGAGCGTTGCGATGAACTGCGATTGCCGATGATGGTCGACAACAACACCGAGAGTCATCGCACTGCATTCACAATCTCGGTCGACTTAATGGAAGGCACAACGACCGGCATCTCGGCGGCCGACCGCTCAGCCACTTTGCGTGGACTTGCTGATCCAAAAATAACTCATAGTGCATTTGCTCGACCTGGACATATATTTCCGTTGCGTGCACGTGATGGTGGCGTTCTCAAACGAGCCGGGCACACCGAAGCGGCTGTTGATTTAGCGCGACTCGCTGGTTGCGAACCAGCAGGAGTGATCTGCGAGATCCAAAACGATGATGGCACAATGTCTCGCGTTCCAGAACTAAAAATCTTTGCCAAGCAACACGGCTTATTGATCTCGTCAATTGCGCGGTTGATTGAATATCGTCGCCATAATGAGCGACTGGTCGAACGAATGGGTTCTGCAAATGTGCCGACCGAGTGGGGAAACTTTGAATGTGTGGCTTATCGCAACACGATTGACGGCATCGAACATTTAGCGTTCGTGCTTGGTGACATAACAAGTAACGCACCTGTTTTGACGCGCGTGCACAGCGAATGTCTAACCGGAGACGTGTTCGGCAGTCGTCGATGTGATTGTGGACCACAACTCGCAACTGCAATGCAGGCTGTACAAACCGAGGGTCGCGGTGTCGTTGTCTATTTGCGCGGACACGAAGGTCGTGGCATCGGCATTGGTCACAAAATTCGTGCTTACTCTTTGCAAGATGCGGGACTTGACACAGTTGATGCAAATCTCGAACTTGGTCTGCCAGTTGATAGCCGAGAATACGGTATCGGTGCTCAAATTTTGGCCGACCTTGGCGTAACCGAATTGCGGTTGATGACTAATAACCCGGCGAAATACGGCGGCATCGCCGGATACGGGTTAAGCGTTGTTGAACGAGTTTCAATCGTTACCGAAAGCACTCCTGAAAATGCGTCGTATTTAGCCACGAAACGTGATCGTCTTGGGCATTTTTTCGACGCGAGTGCTGAGCAAAATAAACCAAAATTAAAACCGAAAAAGAAATAACCGTTAAAATTAACTGGAGACACTATGACGATTTACAGTTGCGATGCTACAAAAACCACAAACCCAGCGATGCGAGTCGGCATTGTCTGCTCACGGTTCAATGAATTTATTGTGCAAGCACTGTTAGACGGCGCCCAGCGTGGTCTCAAAAAGTGCGGCGTTGATCCAAAAAATATAAATATCGCGTGGGTGCCGGGCGCATACGAGGTTCCGCTCGCCGCTCGCACGATGGCTATGTCTGGCCGTTACGAAGTGCTCGTCGCACTCGGAGCGGTAATTCGCGGCGATACTGCCCACTTTGAATATGTTGCCGGACCATGTGCCGACGGAATTGCCCGCGTGCAACAAGACACAGGCTTGCCAATTGGCTTTGCAGTATTGACCACCGAAAATATCGCTCAAGCCACAGAACGCTCTGGCTCAGGCCCCGGCAACAAAGGCGAAGAAGCCGCGATCGGTGCCGTCGAGATGTGGCATGTGTTGCAAGCAATTCGCGCGCCAAAATAAAACAGCACGCACACATCTCGGCTCACTGGTGCGCAAACGCACCGTGAAACGAGGACCAAATGGGCATCGCCCAATCTGCTCTCGTCGCGGTTTCGAGTATTTTGATCGCCATTTCTTCTCTTGTCACAATTGCGCCACCCGATGTCAATCGCGACATCGCGTTCATCGAGGCCATCGTGTTTCAAACCCCCATTCGCGATTTTGATCGCTCGCGTTTCATGTTGCGACGGCAATACAAATGGTTCGATTGGTCATCAGACGGTTGCTCGGCACCGATCATCGGCAGCGAAGGTCGGTCGTTCAATTTTGTCGCCGCATGTCGGCGACACGACTTCGGCTATCGCAATCTCAAACTTCTCGATCAGCGCTACAACTGCAATGAAGCACCACCAAGTTCGGTGTGCAGTGTTTCTTCTTGGACATACGGTCGTTTCTGGAACTCGACCCAGCGCCAACGTATCGACGAGCAGTTCAACCGTGACATGCTCGACTACTGTGCGACGCGACTTCGTTCGTTTCGTATGCGATGCGAGGCTTGGGCGACTACTTTTTTTCAGACGGTACGCACAATCGGCGGACCATAACTAAACCGTTTTGTGTTTCACAGTCAGCATCATCACTTGAAATAACATTCGAGCAGTCGCTCCCCAAATTGTCTCGTCATCTAGATAGAAAAAATTCAATTGAAACTCGCGATCTGGAAACACCCAATATTCTTGGCTATAAGTATCGATGCGCGTAAGTTCACGCAACGGCACAGTAAAAACACGATCAACCTCACTGTTCATCGGTTGCATTTTCGGCTCAACTTCAAATCTCGCAACAACTGGCACGATATGCGAGTTACTTATCACAGTCGCCATGCCATTGAGTTCACCAATTATTTTTGCTTCAGTCGAGGCAATTCCAATTTCTTCTTGCATCTCACGCAGTGCTGCATCAATGATCGTTTCGCCGTCATCTAGTCGCCCACCCGGAAACGATATTTCTCCCCGATGATTAGTCAATTGATGTGAGCGCCGAGTCAAAATAACTTCAACACCCCGCCCACTTTGAAACAATCCAACCAATACTGCCGACGGTCGAGCCGATGCTTGGGGCAACTGCAACTGCGGGTCTGGGCGAAATGCAACGAGAGCACTAGTCACATCATCAATCGAATCGAGTGCGCTTGTATCAATACCCTGAAATGGATTGCCTTCAATTACCCGAGAATTATCAGGCCGTGGAATCTTCTGCGCGCCGCCTGAACG
Source organism: Actinomycetes bacterium (assembly GCA_014190295.1). Taxonomy (GTDB): domain Bacteria; phylum Actinomycetota; class Acidimicrobiia; order Acidimicrobiales; family Ilumatobacteraceae; genus BACL27. The sequence continues at coordinate 28,617 of BJGF01000001.1, forward strand.
CATCGTATTATTTAGAAACTGGCGCCCAACCACTGGCCACAAGATCGCGCAAAATGACATCAAGGCCTGCGGTTTTTAGCGAGGCGATAGTTTTGCCTGGCTGTTCTTCGCCACGCTCCCATGACTCCCATGCTGCGATAATTTTTTGTAAGTCTGGTGTTGGTGGAACAAAGCTCATAGCCACATCCTACGGCGGGCTAACTGCGACGAAAGTCTTTCTTTGAATAGTTGGTCGTCAACGCAACGATCGCAATCGCAATCGCGATGCCGAACAGAGTCGTGCGTGTTGATTGATCAATATCAAGCGTCACCGCGCCCACTACGAGCGCCACAACATAAACCCAATCGATGATCCGATGAATTTTGCGTGGGATAATTTTGTATGCGCTAAATGGCCCATCTACGACCGCGACGTTTATCAGCAATGCAAAACCAAACGCAGCAGTAACAAATGGATGATCTGACTGCGCGCTCATCAAAATGAGCGCAGCAGCGATCAGATATTCAACGATCTGATGTAACCAAAAACCTCTTTGTGAAGAAGCGATGGCTTACATCATCCCCATTCCGCCACCTGGCATTCCACCACCGGCAGGTGCTGCGCCGGCCTTTTCAGGCTTGTCTGCAACCAAACACTCGATAGTGATCACAAGCGCGGCGATCGATGCTGCGTTTTGCAACGCTGCACGAGTTACTTTTGCTGGGTCGATGATTCCGGCCTTAACAAGGTCGACATACTCGCCAGTGGCTGCATTGAGACCAATGTTGCCTTTGGCTGCTTCAACTTGTTGTACGGCTACTGCGCCTTCAAGACCAGCGTTGTCGGCAATTGCACGACATGGCGCGGTAAGCGAATCATAAACGCTTCGCGCACCAGTTGCTTCGTCGCCTTCAAGTGACTTGATGACCTTGAGCACGCTCTCACGACTGCGCACAAGTGCGGTTCCACCACCAGCAACAACGCCCTCTTCAATTGCGGCGCGAGTTGCAGATACTGCGTCTTCGATGCGGTGCTTTTTTTCTTTGAGTTCAACTTCGGTTGCGGCGCCAACTTTGATAACAGCAACGCCACCGGCAAGTTTCGCAAGACGCTCTTGAAGCTTCTCACGATCCCAATCTGAGTCTGTGTTGTCGATTTCAGTCTTAATCTGACTGATGCGACCCTTGACTTCGTTCTTGTCACCAGCACCATCGACGATTGTCGTGGTTTCTTTTGTGATGATGATCCGCTTTGCGCGTCCAAGAAGATCGAGAGTTACGTTTTCGAGCTTAAGACCAACTTCTTCGCTGATGACTTGTCCACCAGTGAGAACTGCCATGTCTTGCAACATTGATTTGCGACGATCGCCAAAGCCAGGGGCCTTGACTGCTGTCGAATTGAATGTTCCACGAATTTTGTTGACAACCAAAGTTGCAAGAGCTTCGCCCTCGACATCTTCGGCGATGATTACAAGCTGTTTGCCAGTCTTCATCACGCTCTCGAGCACCGGCAACATTGCCTGCACCGTGGCGATTTTCGAAGAATAGAACAAGATGTAAGCATCTTCAAGAACCGCTTCTTGACGATCTTGATCGGTCACGAAGTATGGCGACAAATAACCTTTGTCGAATTGCATACCTTCTGTGAATTCAAGTTCAATACCAAAAGTATTCGACTCTTCAACAGTTACAACACCATCTTTGCCAACTTTGTCGATCGCATCGGCAATAACTTTGCCGATCGAAGCGTCACCAGCAGAAATTGTTGCAACGCTGGCGATATCGCTCTTGTCATCAACCTCTTTTGATTGATTCTTGAGTGACTCAACAACTGCAGCAACTGCTTTTTCGATACCGCGCTTGAGCGCCATCGGGTTTGCACCAGCAGCTACGTTTCGCATGCCGTGAGTAACCATGGCCTGAGCAAGAACTGTTGCTGTCGTTGTTCCGTCACCGGCAACGTCGTTGGTTTTTGTTGCAACTTCTTTTACAAGTTGCGCACCCATGTTTTCAAATGGGTCTTCAAGTTCAACTTCTTTGGCCACCGACACACCGTCATTGGTGATAGTTGGTGCACCGAACTTTTTGTCAAGAACAACGTTGCGACCTTTTGGTCCGAGCGTAACTTTGACCGCATCGGCCAATTTGTTTACACCGGCTTCGAGCGCGCGACGTGCTTCTTCATTGAATTTGAGAATCTTTGCCATGTTTTATGTCCTGTTTTTTGAGGTTGTTAAAAGTTTTGCTTGATTTATTTTGTAACGATCGCGAGAACATCGCGGCTCGTGAGGATAAGCAGGTCGTCACCTTTGTGAGTGACTTCGGTGCCGCCGTACTTCGAGTAAAGAACGACATCGCCAACTTTGATATCAAGTGGTGAATGCTTGCCAGTGTCATCGCTCCAGCGACCTGGTCCGACTGCAACAACGGTGCCTTCCTGAGGCTTCTCTTTTGCAGTGTCTGGGATTACGAGGCCCGACGCAGTTGTCTTTTCGGCTTCGTTTGGCTTGACCACAATGCGGTCATCAAGTGGCTTTAGGTTCATGTGAGTTTCCCTGCTGTTTCGTTGGTCTGTGACGTGGATTTTCGGTTAGCACTCGAACAGTGCGAGTGCCAATGCTATTGACAAAGGGCTATTTTTCCAACCAGTAACGCACTCAGGCTTAATTAAAGACGTTCCAGATCTATCCCCAGATCTATCCCAAGATCGCCTAACAACCTGCTTAAAAGCACCACCGAAAGACCAATCACAGTCTCAATTTCTCCGCTCAAATCTTCAACTAAAGCAGCCCCATGCCCTTGCACGGCATATCCACCTGCCTTGCCCAACGACTCGCCCGTGGCGAGATACCACTCGAGCAATTCACTCGTAACTTCGCGCATCGTCACTGTTGCGCTATCTACCGCGTCAGAACTTCTGCCATCGCATCGCACGCTAATTGCAGTCAAGACACTGTGAGTCTTGCCCGATAATTTTTGGATCATCAACCGGGCCTCGTTTAAATCTCGCGGTTGACCAAAGATTTCGTTATCTAATGCAACTGTCGTGTCTGCAGCAATCACGATGCTTTGCCGATCATGGCGCTTGGCGACTAGGTCAGCCTTGGTGGCGGCAATTCGCTGCACATAATTAATTGGTGATTCGTTTTTTAACGGCGACTCATCAATATCTGGTGGATCAATTACGAAGCTGAGATTCAGACTTTCTAAAATATCTTTCCGACGCGGTGACCGCGATGCCAAAACTATTTTGTGTGTCACGAAAAGCCAGCCGCAAATAAACTATTCAGAGTAACTAGTAGGCACGTACTAGTCAGCCGCCGCTCATGTGAGTCAGAGTTGCGTCATCAGGCGCGACAAGATCATCCAAGTTTTCCAAAAACCCTTGTGGCAAGACAATGTTCACTGGGCCATTGCTATGACCTCGCACAAAACGCTCGCCACCTTCGACAATATCTGCGTTCTCATCACACAACGCGCTGAGTTCTCGCAACTCGGCGATACTCGAAGCCTCGCTGAACCGCTTTCGCAATTCACCACCAACTGGATATCCGGTCAGATACCAACCAGCGTGCTTGCGAAACTCTCGAATACCGCGACCCGGCGGAAAGTGAGCTTCAAGTGCAACTGCGTGACGCAACATCACATCAAGCACCCACCCAAGTTTCGGCGTCGCTGGTATCGGTTCGCCATTGAACATCGCCACCATGTCACGAAACAACCATGGCTTGCCGAGACAGCCACGACCAATTACGACACCGTCACATCCAGTGATACGCATCATCTCTTGTGCGTCGTTGGCTTCCCAAATATCGCCGTTGCCTAGTACGGGAATATCAGTCACGGCATTTTTCAATTCTGTAATCGCTTCCCATCTGGCAAACGGTGCGTAATGTTGCTGTGCCGTTCGTGCGTGCAACGCAATCGCCGCCACACCGGCATCTTGACAGATCAAGCCAGTATGAATAAACGTCATCAAATCGTCGTTGAGACCCATACGAAATTTGCAAGTGACTGGTATTCCAAATGCATTAGCCGTCTTGACAGCCGTCGTGACAATTTCACGCAGTAAATTTTTCTTTAGCGGCACTGCCGCTCCACCGCCACGACGAGTCACTTTTGGTGCAGGGCAACCAAAATTTAAATCAATGTGGTCAACCGCGTTGCGTCGACCAAGTTGCGTGATCGCGTTTGCCATGATCGTCGGGTCGCTGCCATAAAGTTGCAAACTTCGAAACGACTCGTCTGGGCCGAACGCAATCATCGCCTCGGTCTTTGGGTTTTTATAAACCAACGCCGCAGCCATGATCATTTCGTTGACGTATACGAGACCCGGTCCAAATTCGCGACACAGTGTGCGAAATGGCTGATTGGTGACCCCGGCCATCGGTGCGAGCACAACTGGCGGCCAAATAGTTTGGTCGCCGAGTTGAAGCGGTTTGGCAGTTACGAGTTGCTTCATACTTGCGCCACTGTTAATCCAAGATTCGGATATGCCCCTGCATCAAGATTTGTAGCCCCGGTCAGACGCAAACGGTGCCAACCAGCAGACGCAATCATCGCGGCATTGTCAGTACACATTGCCAATGACGGTAACACCAGATGAAAATCTTTGCGCACGCACGCTACAGAAATTTCGTCACGCAACTGCGAATTTGCTGCAACTCCACCACCAATTGCAACTGTTCGAGCGCCAAGATTCTCGGCGGCACGCAAAGTCTTGGCAACCAAGACATCTACAACTGCGCTTTGAAACGATGCCGCGACATCTGCAGTTGGTGTCGTCGGAAATTTGCGGACATAATTTATTACTGCTGTTTTTAAACCGCTGAAAGAAACATCTAAACCGTCATTAAGCATTGCGCGAGGAAAATTAATCGCTTCAGCGTTGCCGAGTTTCGCCTGCGCGTCAATTGCCGGGCCACCCGGATAACCGAGATCGAGAAATCTTGCGACTTTGTCAAACGCCTCGCCGGCAGCATCATCACGAGTTTGACCAACTATTTGGTAACTGCCATGTTCACGAACTTCAACCAACAAAGTGTTACCGCCAGAAACAAGCAAGACGAGTAACGGAAACTCAACATTTGGGTCATCCAACATTGCGGCATAGAGATGGGCTTCAAGATGATTCACACCAACAAACGGCACATCTAAAACAAGCGCCAGCGATTTGGCGGCGGACACGCCAACCAAGAGTGCGCCGATCAAACCAGGTCCGACTGTTGCGGCGACTGCATCGACACGATCAAAACTCAGACCAGATTTCTGTATTGCTTGACTAATCACAGGCGTGAGTGCCTCAAGATGTGCACGACTTGCAATCTCTGGCACCACGCCACCAAACCGAGCGTGAATCTCTAATTGCGATGCCACAACCGAAGACAAAACATCATTGCCACCCATCACTATTGCAGCAGCCGTTTCGTCACAACTTGTTTCAATACCCAAAACCACCGTTGAACTATTCACATCGATCAAACTCACATCCGACTCAGTTCAATTTTGCGTAATCGCGCCACGAACTCATCTTCTTGCACTCCCGCGCACCACATCACGATCGCATCATCGCGATTCTCATAATATTTTTTACGCACGCCGGCGGGCACGAAACCAAATCGCTGATACAAATGTTGCGCCGAGACATTTGTGTGTCTAACTTCAAGAGTCATTGCTGCACACCCACGACGATGTGCTTCCCATGAAAGATCAAGCAATAACTCGGTGGCGATTCCGCGACCACGCCATATCGGATGAACAGCAACATTGGTTATATGGGCATCTTGCTCGACATAAAGTATTCCGCCATAGCCAACTAGTTCATCGTCGATTGTGCCGACTAAATAATGGCGCTTTCCGGCACGAACTTGCTCGAGTTCTTCGATAAAAACTTGCGCCGTCCACGGCCGCGGATAAACCTGTTGTTCGATCGGCATGATGTTGCGAATGTGCGCTCGACGCATCGGCACGATTGTTAGTGCTGGTGGTTGGTCGCCAACACTTTGATCACTAGGCGCGCTTTTTGTGCGAATGAATCGATCCAAAATACTCATAGGGTCGCCTGTGTTTGTTGGTTACGTGATTGCCAATTAATTTCGGCATCGGGTGCACGCAAATAAACTGCTTGCAGTTCGGTGGCTGTCTGCCACTGCTCGTGTAACGCAAGTTCAGCGGTGATAATCGCCAACACTGTTGCGCTTGGTTGAGATAATTGCTCACTCGCCCACTCAATTGATAGCCCGGTTGCTTCGAGAGATTCACTCATTGAAGTTCGATAACGCTGCGCGCCGTTGCCCACAATCAGAGTTGATTGACCGCGATCTACCAAATCAACAATGCAGTCACTTACTGAACCAACTGTTGCCGGTTTGACCTCGATACTCGGACCAACATCGTTTCGATACATCGCCCAATAAAGTTCACCCCTTCGGGCGTCAATTGTCGCCAACACAACCCGATCAGTTGTGGCAACAGATCGCGCCAAAATATCCAAACTTGAAACACCAATTATCGGAACTTCTAAAGCCTGCGAAATGGTCTTGGCAGTAGCGATACCCACGCGCATTCCGGTAAATAATCCCGGGCCGACGTCAACACCGACGACATCTATTTCGTGCATCGAAATATCTGCTTGCTCACATATATTTTTTATCATCGGCACGAGCAACTCAGCATGACGACGATCACTCGTGACATGAGCGCTGGCCAACAATTGTTTTGAATTGCTGACCGCCACGCTTACGGCGTCAGTCGAGGTATCAATCGCTAAAACAATCATCAGGTTTAGCCTCGCACCGATTTAGTGAATTTTGCGTCGAGGTCGTCGCACACCTTTGGCCATCTACTCGACCACTGCTGACCGCGCAGATCAATTTCTACGGTTCTCACTTCGGTCTCGTCAACATCGGTTGAATGTGCGAAACGAATTATCAGTGCATCACCCAAATCGTTTCCGACGATGTCACCCCATTCGACGATGATCACTCCACCGCTATCTTGTAATTCATCTAAACCAAGATCAGCGAGCTCTCCTGTGCGTTCAAGGCGATATAAATCGGCATGATGCAACGCCATTCGACCTTGACCATAGTTGTGCAATAAATTGAAAGTTGGTGAAGTTATCGGGTCTGTCACACCAATCGCACGGCCAAAACTCTGTGTAAATGTTGTTTTGCCGGTACCCATTTCGCCAGCAAGCACGATCATGTCGCGTGGACGCGAGTGTGACGCAATCACTTGAGCAAGTCGTGCAGTGTCTTCTAATGATGCGAGAAAGAATTTCACTTTGTTTATTTTCTTGAGTTGATGTAGCGGCGTGGCACTCGAGAATTGATCCCACAGACGATTTCGTATCCGATTGTGTCGAGTTTTGTCGCGAGCTCATTGGCTGTGATCGATTCGTTGCCCTGTGTGCCAAGCAAAACAGCCGCGTCACCAATTTTGACTTGCGAGTCGCCGCAATTAACCATCAGTTGATCCATCGTCACTACGCCAATAATCGGACAACGCCGACCGTTGAGCAAAACCTCGCCGCCTACCGACCACAACCGTCGCGGCACACCGTCGGCATAGCCAAGTGGCAGGGTGGCAATCGTTGCAGCCTGATCAAGTTTGTGGCGCAAGCCATACGAGACGCCTTCACCAGCCGCAAGACGCTGCACATGCGAGACGCGAGCGTGCAGTGACATCACCGGCTTAATTTTTGTTGAGAGTGAATCAAGTTCGTTGCTTGGGGCGATGCCATAAATTGCAATACCAACGCGCGCGATTTCGGTCATGGTGTCTAGACCACGCAGTGCCCCCGACGAATTAGCAGTGTGCACAAATTTCGGTCGCAAAGAGTTTTCGTCGAGTGATTTTACTACTTCTCTGAATTTTTTTATTTGAATATCTGTTTGAGCATGCTCCGGCAAATCAGCGGCGGCAAAATGTGTGTATACCCCTTCGAGTTTTAGTGAAGGCATGTTGCTGATTTGCTGTGCACGCGCCAACGCATTTTCGACAGGCACGCCAACACGATGCATACCAGTATCAACCTTTAAATGAACCCGGCCAACGACATTAAGGCGAGCAGCAGTTGCACCATAACTCGAAATAGTTGCTTCGTTATACAAAGTTGCCGCAACATCGTCGCGTAACATCTGCTCGTGTTGTGATGCTGGTTGCTCACTTACAACCAAAATCGGGCAATCAATTTTTGCTGCGCGCAATTCATGGGCTTCGTCAGCAAGCGCGACGCATAATCCACGAGCGCCTGATGCCAAGGCGGTTTGCGCGACTTCAACTGCGCCGTGCCCATATCCATTTGCTTTAACCGTCGCCCAAAGTTCTGCCTGTCCCGCCTGCTTGACGAGTACTGCAACGTTGTTGCGTAATACGGCTAAATCAATTTCAGCCCAAGCCCAACGATCGCTGGTGTTCGTCACAACGACTCAGTGTGCTCAGTGACTCGCGACAACGGCCACGGCCATGTCGTGAGTATGCGAAAGTGAAACATGCCAAGAAATCACACCTTGTTGTCGCGCGAGTTCGGCAGCACGACCGGTGACTACTAGTTCAGGTGCGCCAGTTGCCCGACTACGAATTGAAACATCTTGCAAGTCAAATGCACCAAGCCCGACACCGAGTGCTTTCATCGTTGCTTCGCGAACCGCAAATCGTGCAGCCAAACTTGGCGCCGAATCTTGACGACCTGCAAGTGAATCAAGTTCTTCTGATGTAAAAACTCGAGTGCGCAAAGTTGGTGTGCGCTCTAATGCATCACGAAAACGCGAGATACTTACTGCGTCTATACCTATGCCGATCATTTGATTACAACTTTCTAGCTCGAGCGCCAGTGATCGGCCATCTCACTGATTGGCAAAATCAACAAGTCAGCCACTGGTACCTCGGCTAGACGATCTTCTCGAAATGATCCTTCGGTTTCTGTCACCCAGTCGACGAGTCGGTCATAACGACGGTCATACCCCTGCAAAACTGCGCGCATCGCAGTTGCGACAAGTCGATCATGAAACATCACATGCAAAAGTGTGATGCCGGTTGTTTCTCCACTTTTTGTTTCTGGAACCATGATCACCGTGCGATTATCGCTGCGTCCTCGCGCCACGAGAACTTCTTGATCACTTGCAACACGACGCTTTGTACCAACAAGATGCGAATTGCGGTCGACTCGTGAAGCAAGATTCTTTGACATTCCACCGCGATCCACGATCGTGATCGTTGCTGTGTTGCCGGCGATGTCGCCTTCAATTTGGTATCGAGTAAAACCGGTCACAGAACTTACTGCGGCATCAAGATCGGCAACTATTTTTAGCACGCGATATGACAAGCGTTCACGTGCAACCCCGGCCTCAAGCAAAGCCTTGACCAATGGTCGATCAAATAGTCCTTCGTCGCTACGCGAAATACCAACCGTCACGGTTTTGGCTTGATGCTTAATTGCATCAACAGGACGAGTTAATTCGTCGACACCACGAGTTAGCGCGCTAGTCAAATCATCGAGCAACAACTCTGGCGATGCGATCTTTCCGGATGTGCGCTGATACGCCTGTACTGGATCGCTTGAAAGCGTGTCACGCAACATTGTCACGATACGCACTGCAGTGCTGGCTTCGAGATTGCCGTCATAATTGCCGGTTGCCAATGCATCGGTGAACCTTGTCGCTGGCACGCCCAGTTCGGCACGAATTTTGGTCAGCAATGTGTTTGCATCGCCACCCCGCTCGACTGCATGTTCGATTACTTCGCGCGCTTCACGCAACGGACGTGCGAGTGCATCGATTGCCAATGCCGCCTCGTAGCCGAACAAATGTCCGACCATCACGCTCAAAATAAAAGCAAGACTCGACTCGACATTTGGCACCAGCAACACGGCTGCTGCTGCATCAAATCGATGCTGACCAGCCGTGGCCACAACAATCGGCAATGCTTTATGTGCCCGGTAGATCGCGATCTCTTTAGCCACATCCGATGCTGTGCCTTCAAGCAAGCCAGACGCACAAACAAAAATTAATGGTTCACACGAAAGATCGATGTGTTTTTTGTCTTCGGTTGTATCGCTTGAAATAGATTTATAGCAAAGTTCAGATAATTTTATTCGCACTTCTTGGGCAGCAATTGTGTTCATTCCGTTACCAACAACTGTCCAATATCGGCGCGCAGATGCAAACTGCCGAGCAGCAGCGGCAATTGCCGGCCGCGTCGCAAGAACTTCGACCAACGCAGCAGGAATCGTGCGCAACCCGGCAAGCAACTCATGCCGAGCTTTGTCAGTTGATTTGTCAGTTGATTTGTCAGTTGATTTGCTCAGGGCACTCGACAACGCACATGCATACAATGCCCCAGCCGCGACTTGTGCGTAAAACGCCTTGGTGCTGGCAACACTCATCTCAACATCACGACCATCAGATGTATACATCACACCATCGGCTTTTATTGAGAGTTCTGTGCCACGACGATTTACGATCGCCAAAACACTTGCACCACGCGCACGAGCAAGATCTACGGTGCGGTTCGTGTCTGTTGTCGTGCCACTCTGACTGATTGCAACAAGCAAAGTGTCACTCATATCGAGCGACAACTCAAAACCAGAAAGTTCACTTGCCGGTAGGGCTTCAACATTCAAATGAGTATCCACGAGTTTTTTAAGAAGTCGCGCCAACGCCTGGCCCGCAATAGCAGCCGTACCTTGCCCGATTACGCGAACTTTGGTGATTGATCCAGACGCAAGACGATCACGCACAGATTTTGGCAGAACTGATTCTCCAAGTTCAGCAACTAGTAGACCGTCTTTTTCGACAATTCGACCACGCAGTGTTTTGCTGAAACTTTGCGGTGCTTCAGAAATCTCTTTTGCCAAAAAATGCTTGTGTTCGCCGCGGTTTATGTCGCGAGTCGTAATTTCGGCCGTCAAAACATCACTTGCGCTGAGCGCGATCTTGCTGCCGTCATATGACTGCAAGATAATTCCGTCAAGTTCACCCGCACGAGCGACGGACAAAGTTGCAACTTGTCCACGGCTCGACGGATTATTCGGGTCGCCGAGCGCCTCGCCATCCATTCGCACATAGTTGAGCGTCTCTTCAACAACTCCATAAGGTTCACTGGCTACGAGGTATCGATCTTCGGCAAGACCGATGCTCAGTCCTTGTCCGCTGCCATGCAATGCAAGCAAAAGTTTTTCTGGTTCGTTGGCGCTCGCCGCAGCAATCGCCACTGATCCTTCAAATCGTGAAACGGTTTCGCGAAATGCATCGCTCAGCGAAGCAGTCGTTTCTAACCGACGTGAAATCAAGGCTGGAATTACCTTTGCATCAGTTGTAATTGGACCAGCGACTCGCAAATTATTTTGGGCACGAAGATCGGCATGATTATCCACATCGCCATTTAATGCAGCCACCAAATAAGCATCAGAGTGTTTGCGCTCAAGTTCTTCGCTATTGACTGGGTGGGCGTTTGGTTCAGAGATAATGCCGACACTCGCCCACCTGGTGTGTGCAAGCACTGCAACTTGTGAATTTGGTTGAGAAATAACTAGACGCAACAAGTCGTCTGCCAATACTGCATTGCGCATTACTCGAGTGTTGTCGCCAAGTTCGCCGATTTCTGCAGCCGCTTTATAAACGAATGACCAAGCATTGTCTGTTATTCGAACTGCGCCAGACATAAACAACGAATCTTCACTTCGGTTCGCCAACAATGTCTTGACGTTTTTGTCTGCGGCTTTTAATCCGTGACCCCAAACCAAAACATGTACACCTGCCGAATCTCGACCGCGAACCTCGAGCCGATCCAAACCAGAGAACGCTTGCTGAATCGAAAAATATCCACTGCGAGCAGTATTTGAAGCGCCTTGTCCAGCCAGCGCGTCGACAAGTCGGGCCGTGCGGATGCGATCATTGCGCAACTCCCAAAGAGCATCTTTAGCGCTGATAATTTCTTGCAACGCAAGTTCTGAAAGTGCTGTCTGAACTTGTGCTGAGTGCTCAATAGTGTCTTCATAACCAATAATGACTGCGTCCAATTGGTCGAGGCGCGAAGTCATCGCAGCGATCAACTGATGATTATCGGCTAAACAAAACTGGCCGGCATCGCCCCGCAAAAGAGCGTCGGCTCGGGTCACCAATTTCGCAAGTTCATCAATCTTGTTCTTTGAGCCTGCAACTATTGCAAGGTCCAATAGATCCAGAATCTCTTTTGAAGTCGGGGTCGCTCGTCGCGTCGGCCGACTGAGCACGCAGATAATTCCGCACATGGGTTCTAGTCTACTTTCGCGATTAACTCAGACGGGCGGTAATCGCATTGGCAAGCGTGGTTGCAACAGACTCTGCAATTTCGTGTTGCGATGCTTCAACCATCACGCGCACTACTGGTTCGGTGCCACTCGGGCGAACAAGTACCCTTCCATTATCAGCCAAAGTTTTTTCTGCCTGTAAAATTTCTTCAGAAAAAATCTGTTCAATATTTTTAGTGCGCTTAGCGACACGCACGTTGATCAATACTTGTGGAAAGCTGGTCATTGCGTCACTGGCTATCTGATTTAAAGTCTGTCCAGAATTTGCGACCAATACAGCCAGTCGTATCGCAGCAAGCAAGCCGTCGCCCGTCGTTGCGACGTCGTGATAAATAATGTGTCCACTTTGTTCGCCACCTAACGAAAGATCGTTGTCTTTAATCGCTGCGAGTATCGATCGGTCTCCGACAGGGGTTGTGATCACTTCGATCGCTGCCTGTGTCATCGCTCGGTGAAACCCAATATTCGTCATCACGGTCACAGCAACTTTGTTGTTGCGCAGTGTGCCGTTGCGTTTCATTTCTCGTGCACTGATCGCTAACAGGTGATCACCATCAACTATTGATCCGGTGTTGTCAATTGCGATTAATCGATCGCCATCACCGTCAAAAGCGATGCCTGCATGTGCTTTTACATTTTTGACGACTTCACTCAGCGTCGCTGGATTTGTTGCGCCACACTCGTGATTAATATTTTGCCCGTTCGGAGCCGCATGAATTGTCGACACCGTTGCACCAAGTGCACCAAACACATCTGGGGCGACATTGCTTAATGCCCCATTGGCGCAATCTAAGGCAATGTGAAGTTTCGATAAAGCATTTTTTGGCACGGTTGCAATTAACGCGGCGCAATACTTTTCGAGATATTCCGGATGTGATGTACCCCGATTTGCAACTGCTGAACCGGCTGTTACTTTGGCTAGTTCACCGGCGATTTCGGCTTCAATTCGAGATTCTTCGTCGTCAGAAAGTTTGCGTCCACCGTTGCCGAAAATCTTTACACCGTTATCTGTATATATGTTGTGCGAAGCAGTAATCGCGAACGCGACAAGGTCACCTGTTGCCGCAGCGTGGGCAATTGCAGGCGTTGGCGCGACTCCCATTAAATGAACTTCAACGCCGATTTGAGTCAACGACTCGGCAATGGCAACTTCAAGCGCAAGTCCGGACTCGCGAGTATCTCGACCGATAACGACGAGTCGACATTGCAATACTTTGGCTGCTGCGCGCGCAAGTGCGGCGACATAACTAGTCGTTAGTTCAGTGCCAAATTCGCCACGAACTCCGTCGGTTCCAAATTTCAACATTTGATTACCCGCTGTTTCTAGCACGCAAAACTAAAACTCGGTTCGCTCGCACGGCATAAACCATGCTGTTTGAAAAGTAAATTAACGCTTGGTGTACTGCGGCGCCTTGCGCGCCTTTTTGAGACCGTACTTCTTGCTCTCTTTACGACGTGAGTCGCGTGTGAGTAATCCGGCTTTCTTCAATGCAAGTCGTTGTTCTGGATCAATCTCTACGAGTGCGCGAGCAATCGCCATGCGCAATGCACCAGATTGCCCAGCGATTCCGCCGCCGATAATGTCGGCATCAATGTCGTAGATGCCAACCATGTTGGTTACACGCAATGCTTCTGTCGAAGAGTTACGTTGTACTTCAGACGGAAAATATTCTTCAAAAACACGATCGTTAATTTTTACGATGCCGGTTCCTGGTCGCAAACGTGCGCGACAAATTGCATGCTTACGACGACCTGTTGTTTGAGTTAGTGGTTTTGTTCCCACGAGTTTGTCCTTTGTTCTCTATTGCCCGGCTCAGCGAGCCTTGGCGTGCGGAAGCTCAAGCACTTTTGGTGATTGTGCTGCGTGCGGATGTTCTGCACCTGGATAAACCTGTAACTTTTTCAACATCTCGCGACCGAGTGTTCCTTTTGGCAACATTCCGCGAATCGAACGACGGATTGCATCACCAGGTTTACGATCTAAAAGATGTCCGTATGTTTCTGACTTCAAACCACCTGGGTAACCGGAGTAGTCATAGACCATTTCGCGATCGGCTTTGCCCGAAGTAAGAACGATTTTTGATGCGTTGATAATTACAACATGATCGCCAGTGTCCATGCTTGGTGTGTACATCGGTTTGTGTTTGCCACGAAGCAAAGTTGCGGTCTCTGTGCAAAGACGGCCGAGCACGAGTCCTTCGGCATCGATCAAATGCCAGGCGCGCTGAACGTCACTTGGTTTTGCAGAATATGTACGCATGAAAAGTTCCTTGAGATCTAGAATTAGCAACCGTCAGAGAGCGCTTCGCACTCGTTTTAACGGCCTCGTAATGATAGGGCCGAAACCAGCCGAATCACAATCGGCCCAACGAAAATATGGTCTTTAGGTAGTTTTTTGGCTAACCACGGGCTCGATATTCGGATAACCCACTTCGACTAAACACAACCCTTGTGGCGGGGCTAATTGTGAAGCCTCGGCCCGATCACCCGATCGGATCAGCGTCATCATGTCGCTGCTCGGACGCTTGTGAGTGCCAATTTCGATGAATGTGCCGACTAGCGACCTGACCATCTGATGACAAAAAGCATTGGCCCGAATATCAAATGTAAAGATTCCATCACCCTGATTACGCCAAGTTGCTTGCATCACACAACGCTTCAACGAAATTTCACGCGCTCCTGACACTGACACCTCTGGGTCTTCTAGATCTGGGTCTTCAAGATCGGGTTCAAGATCGGGCTTTGGTCGACGACAAAAAGCAGAGAAATCTCGCGTACCAATTATCGGATCGCAAGCCAACTGCATTGCACGCAAATTGATCGGCGCAATGACATGCCAAGCCGTCGCCACCAAAAATGGATCCGGATACTCGGCGTTGTAAACCGTGTATTGATAATGACGCCAAATTGCCGAGAACCGAGCGTGAAAATCATCCTTGGCCCATGTTGCTTCTCGAACAACAATTTCGGGCCCACACAAAGCATTGAGTTGCTTTTGCAACACCACGAGATCGACATGATCATGCAAATCACAACTAACTACTTGACCTTTGGCGTGTACTCCTGTGTCGGTGCGACCTGCCGAAACAACTGGCACGGGTTCTTGAAAGATTTGTTGCAGTGCGCCACCAAGTGCGCCGGCAATTGTCGCGACACCAGGATTAATCGCAAAGCCATGAAACGACTCGCCGTTATATGCAACGACTAATCGTGCGCGACGCATCGTCAGTGATGCAGGGTTAGTTCGAACTAAATAAGTTCGATGCGCGCCATTGGGGCATTGTCACCGTGGCGTGGGCCGAGCTTCAAAATTCGAAGGTAGCCACCATTGCGCTCTGTGTAACGAGGCGCAACGACATTGACAAGTTTGTTCGTCATTTCTTTATCGCGCAGGTAACTCTGAATCTGACGAATGCGATGAACGCGCATTGGGCTCGTACCTTGAGCTTTTTTTGCTTTCGTGATTAATTTTTCGGCGATTGGACGAAGAGCTTTTGCTTTTGTCTCTGTCGTTACGATGCCTTCAGCAGCGAACAACGATGAAGCAAGGTTTGCCATCATCAATCTTTCGTGCGACGAGCTACCACCAAAACTAGGTCCGCGGCGTGGTCTTCCTGGCATATTGAATCGTCTCCTTAATTAATAAAGTTCTGTTGATCGCTCAGCTAAAAATCTCGTGCGCTCAGATGCGCAACGAGAGTCCTCGCTCATCGAGTTTTTGTTTGATTTCATCCAGGCTCTTCTGACCGAAGTTTGTGATGTTCATCAAGTCTTCTTCTGAACGAGTAAGCAACTCGCCGATCGTGTTGACCTGACCGCGCTTTAAGCAGTTGCGAGGACGCTCTGAAAGATCAAGGTCTTCGATTGGCATGTCAAGATCGCCCGAACCACTTGAATAACCTACGACTTCACCAAGTTCAAGAGCCATCGGCTCTGCAGTGAGGTTGGCAACAAGGTCTACGAGTGAACGCAATGTTGCACCAGCCGATGCAAGCGAGTCAATCGGAGTGATTGAACCGTCTGTCTCGATGTCGATAACAAGGTTGTCGTAGTTGGTTGACTGCTCAACACGAGTTGGCTCAACTTCGAAAGTTACGCGACGCACTGGCGAGAAAATTGCGTCAATCGGAATGATTCCGATTGTCTTGCGTGCACCGTCGCGGTCAGATGACATATATCCCTTGCCGCGCTCAACTGTCAGGTCAAACACGAGCTTGCCCTTTGCTGAGAGTGTGGCAATTTTCTGTGACTTGTTGAGAATTTCAACATCTGGCGGACATTGAATGTCGCCTGCTGTGAGTTCCATCGGGCCTCTTACGTCTACTGAAAGAATAATTGGTTCATCTGATGTAGAGACAAGAACGATGTCTTTTAAGTTAAGAATGATTTCGGTGACGTCTTGCGAGACACCCTCAATTGTGTCGAACTCGTGCAAAGCCGATTCGAACTTCACGGATGTGATTGCTGCACCAGGAATAGATGACAACAACATTCGGCGCAACGAATTGCCGATTGTGTGGCCAAGACCTGGCTCTAGTGGACCAACCGAAAACTTTTGACGGTTGTTTGCTGGCGAGCCGATTGGTTCGACTGTTGGGCGCTGGATTACAAGCATGATTTCTCCTCAGACCATTCTTATTGGGGATTACTTTGAATAAAGCTCAACTATTAATTGTTCACGTACTGGTACATCAATTTGCTCTCGCACTGGCAACTCGCGAACGGTAACCTGCTTGCCTGCATCTTCGAGGTCGAGCCAGCCAACCATTTTGCGACCAAGCGTGTCGATGTTGTGCTGAATGACGATCATATTGCTGCCCTTTTCTGACAGTGTCACGACCTCACCTTTTTGCAATGTGTACGACGCAATGTCAACTCGCTTGCCATCAACTTTTACAAGTCCATGACTAACGAACTGACGAGCCTGAGGGCGAGATGCAGCCCAACCAGCGCGGTAAACAACATTGTCGAGACGCAATTCAAGAAGACGCAACAAGTTTTCGCCTGTTGGGCCCGTCAAACGCACCGACTTCTCGTAGAGGTTGCGAAATTGACGCTCAAGCAAACCATAGATGTATTTTGCTTTTTGCTTCTCTTGTAACTGAGCAAGGTATTCACTGCCGGCGCCCTTACGACGTGAACGACCGTGGTGACCTGGTGGAAATGGACGACGCTCAAGAGCCTTTGAGCCCTTTGTATTTTCAAAAACGTTGATACCAAGACGACGCGAGATACGAACTTTTGGACCGGTGTAACGAGCCATGAGTTATGGCCTCTTTCTCTTTGGCGCAAGACAGCCGTTATGTGGAACCGGAGAAACATCTTTGATTCCAGAAACTTCAATGCCAAGGTTTTGGATTTGACGCAACGCCGTGTCGCGACCAGAGCCCGGACCTTTTACATAAACTTCTGCGCGACGAAGACCAAGTTCCATTGCGGCGCGACCAGCTTTTTCTGCTGCCATTTGTGCAGCGAACGGAGTCGACTTGCGTGAACCACTAAAGCCAACACCACCAGAAGATGCCCACGCGATTACGTTGCCCTCTGTGTCGGTAATTGAAACAATCGTGTTATTGAATGAACTCTTGATGTGCACAATGCCCGTTGAGACGTTGCGTCGCTCGCGCTTACGCTTGCGAGTTTTTGGTTTTGGATCAGCCATGGTTACTTCCTCACTGCCATCTTCTTGTTAGCGACCGTCTTCTTCGGGCCCTTTCGTGTGCGCGCATTTGTGTGTGTGCGCTGACCACGAACTGGAAGACCCTTGCGATGACGAGTGCCTTGGTATGAACCAATTTCAATTTTGCGTTTGATGTCTTGCTGAACATTTCGACGACGATCACCTTCGACGCTGAGGTTGTTCTCAATAAACATACGAATCTTGTTGACTTCAGAATCAGTTAGATCGCGCACACGAGTGTCCGGGCTGATGCCAGTTTCGCTGCAAAGTTTTTTCGCGGTTACGCGACCAATACCAAAGATGTAGGTAAGCCCAATCTCGAGGCGCTTCTCGCGCGGAATGTCGACTCCTGAAATACGTGCCATCTTGTCTCTCTCGCTCAGCCTTGACGTTGCTTATGACGTGGGTTTTCGCAAATCACCATAACGCGACCGTGCCGACGAATAACTTTGCACTTCTCGCATATTTTTTTAACACTGGTTCTTACTTTCACTGCACGCCTTCTTATTTAAATCGGTAAGTAATACGACCCCTTGTGAGGTCATACGGTGTTAGTTCTACTTGCACTTTGTCGCCAGGAAGGATTCGAATGTAATTCATTCGCATCTTTCCCGAAATGTGAGCCAAGACTGTGTGTCCGTTTTCTAGCTCAACTCGAAACATTGCGTTGGGTAGGGATTCAGTAATCTTGCCTTCCAGCACGATTGCGTCTTCCTTATTTTTGGGCAAAGTTTCTCCGAACAATTTCCTGGTTTGTTACTTTCATCGCCCGACAATCAGATGATCGTTTAGGGCGACTTGTCACGCTATCGCCCTCAGTTGGTGCTCTCAAACCCCTGAGATCTAAGGATTTAAGAGGAATTTCAAATAATCAAACCCTGCGCTTATCGCCCTGAATCAACCACAGACCTGAGCCGATCAAAGACTTGGTCGGGTGACCCTACCCCATCTACTACATGTAGCGACCCACGCCCGTGATAGAAGCTAATCAACGGCGCCGTTTGAGCTTCGTAGACATCAAGACGATGATTTATCGCCTGCTGAGTGTCGTCGGTGCGCTGGACAACGGTTCCACCACACTTTTCACAAGTCCATGGTTTTGGCTCGTTCTCTGGCGCGGTGTAGTTAGTCGAACATGATTCACAAACCCGACGACCAGATAATCGACCTAAAACAATTTCACGTGCGACATCAAGGTCAATTACAAAGCCGACTGGTCGTGCCTCAGTCAAAGAGTCAAATGCTGCTGCTTGACCAATCGTGCGCGGAAACCCATCAAGTACATATCCCGCCATTCGCGCGTCTTCTTGCCCGATGCGACCTTGCACAAGCGAAACCATCAAGTCGTCGTCAACTAATTCGCCACGCTCTAAAACTGCTTTCGCCAAACGACCGACAACAGAATCTTGCTTGACTGCATTGCGCAACATTTCGCCAGTCGAAATATGTGGGACGCCAAAGTGTTGCGCGAGTCTTGCGCTTTGAGTTCCTTTGCCCGCACCTTGTCGGCCGAACATTATTATTCGCACTCCACCGCTCATAAGTTTTGGTTCCGATCCTTGGCCAATAAAACGTTATTAAAAGATACGTATTTAATGAATTATTGCTTGAGGAAACCTTCATAATTGCGCTGCATTAACTGGCTGTCGATTTGGCGCATAAGTTCGAGGGCCACACCCACGGCGATCAACACGGTTGTTCCGGCAAACGGAAACGAGCGAACATTGCCGACCCACAAAACGATGTAGGGCAAAATTGCAATCACTGCAACGAAAGTTGCACCCGGCAACGTAATTCGGTTGACTGTCTTGCCCAAAAATGCCTCGGTCTGTTGACCAGGACGAATGCCAGGAACGAACCCACCCTGTTTACGTAGTTGATCTGCCTGCCTAATCGGATCAAAGGCAATCGAGTTATAAAAGTATGCGAAGGCGATAATCAAAAGCCCGAACACTGAGACGTACATCAAGTTCTGACTATTAATAAGGTATTGATCTACAAACCGAGCAATCGATCCGCGCCAACCTTCCGCACTTCCAAGCATGTTCGACATCAAAACTGGCAGCAACAACACGGAGCTGGCAAAAATAATCGGCACAACACCTGACTGGTTTACTTTCAACGGAATATAAGTGTTCTGACCGCCGTACATTTTTCGACCGACGACCCGTTTGGCAAATTGCACGGGTATGCGCCGCTGACCGAGTTCGACTCGCACGACTGCAACGATGATGCCAATCGAAAGTGCCACCAAAATAATGAACACCAGAGTTTTTCGTGTCTGCAACAACGAATAATAGTTGTATGGCAATCCGCTGACGACTGAAGCGAAAATAACCATCGACATACCGTTGCCGATGCCGCGCTGGCTGATTAATTCACCAAGCCACATCAATAATGCTGTACCTGCGACGAGTGAAGGAATCACGAGCAAAGCGCGCGGCATAAACGGATCAAGCAGCACCACATCTGGCGCCTTATTACTGGCACTAAAAAAAGCCGAACCGCGACCCTGACCGAAAATAAACGTCAATCCTGCGCCTTGCAATGTGGCAATACCGATCGCCACATAACGAGTCCATTGTGTAATTTTGCGCTGACCCGTTGCGCCCTCTTGCTGCCACTCTTCAAGTTTTGGAATTACAACAGTGAGCACTTGCATGATGATGCTCGAAGTGATGTAAGGCATGATGCCCAATGCAAAGATAGAAAAACTTCCGAATGCACCACCAGAAAATAAGTTAAGGAAGCCAAGTGCACCTTGTGATTTAGACGCTTCACGAAGTTGACTAACTGCCTGAGCATCCACACCAGGTACGCGCAATGAACTGCCGAGACGATAGATCGCCAGCATTGCCAAAGTGAACAGAATTTTGTTGCGAAGTTCCGCAACTTTGAAAATATTGCTGATTTTTGACAAAACGTTGCCTCGCTATTTGTTGTAAGGGCTGTGCCAACGAACTGTACTAGCGGTTCGTGAACTGACTGCCCTTGGCCGGTGGTCGAACGCCTCTGAATGTCGGAGGCAAGATAACTACTGATCCGCCAGCGGCAACAATTGCTTCTTGTGCCGACTTAGAAACGGCATGAGCCGAAACTTTCACCGCACGTGTAATTTTGCCGCGACCGAGAACTTTGATCATTTGTCCTTTGTGTGCAACACCACCAGACACAAGTGACGCTGGATCAACTTCTGAAACACCAAGTGAATCAACTGCATCAAGATTGACTGCGTAATATTCGACGCGAAACGGGTTATTGAAACCCTTCAACTTTGGTACGCGTTGCTTGAGTGGCATCTGTCCACCTTCGAAACCTCGGGCAACTGTGTTACGTGCGTATTGACCTTTTGTGCCGCGACCTGCTGTTTTGCCACCTTTGCCACCAGTACCACGTCCGACGCGCTTTGGCTTCTTTCGTGCTCCGTGGCGTGGTCCAATTTCGTCAACGCGCATGATTATGCTCCTTTTCGATTTACTTCAATGAGGTGAGGAACGCGTGCAATCATGCCGCGAATCTCTGGACGATCTGGCAACGTGTTGACGTCACCAATTTTTCGAAGACCAAGAGCACGCATTGTTGCTTTTGTTTTTGGCATGATGCCAATTTGTGAACGCACTTGTTTCACAGAGACCGTTGGGCCACTGTGTGCCTTGCGCGTTGCCTTAACCGCGACTGCTTTTGGTGCGGCAGCTTTTTTGACAGCTGCTTTTTTAGTTGCTTTTGGTGCGGCTACTTTTTTTGCTACTGCCATGATTATTTCGCTCCGAGACTTGAGATTGTTTTCTTGCGTTCTGTGTAAGCGCGCAACATTCCTTTTGGAACAAAATCTTCGGCTGGCAAACCACGACGCTTGGCAACTTCGTCAGGGCGTTGTAAACCCTTGAGTCCGTTGATTGTCGCACGAGCAACGTTGATTGCATTTGAAGAACCAAGTACTTTTGCAAGCACGTCTTTGATTCCGGCTTCTTCAAGAATGATTCGGGCAGCACCGCCAGCGATAACACCAGTACCTGGTGCTGCTGGCTTGAGCATTACGCGACCTGCACCGTTGATGCCAATCGTTGCGTGGGTAATTGTTGTTCCGGCAAGAGCAACATGGAAAAGATTTCGCTTGGCTTCTTCTGTTCCTTTTTGGATCGCCAATGGAACTTCTTTTGCTTTGCCATAACCAAGACCAACACGACCATTACGATCGCCGATTACAACAAGTGCGGTAAACGAGAATCGACGACCACCCTTTACGACTTTGGCGACTCGATTGATATGCACAACACGTGATTCACCAATTTCGCCGACCTTTGCAGGTGGACGTGGCTCGCGCTTCTCGCGTGGCTCACGACGATCGCGACGTTCGCGACGATCAGGAACTTCTGCGCCTGGCACTGCTGGAACTGGGGTGACGTTGCTCATTTAGAACTCCAAGCCTTCTTCTCGAGCAGCCTGGGCTGCTGCTGCGATACGACCGTGATACAAAAATCCACCGCGGTCATAGACAACTTTTTTAATTCCGATTTGTTTTGCACGTTGTGCAACTGCCTTGCCGACTCGCGCTGCGGCCTCAACTGTCGAACCCGAACCTGCTTTTCGCAAATCAGCCTCAACCGAAGATGCGGCGGCAATTGTGCGACCTGCATCATCGTCAATCAATTGTGCCGACAAATGCTTGTTGCTACGAAACACTGCCAAGCGTGGACGATCGGCGGTGCCATGAATCTTTTTGCGCACGCGGCGTTGACGGCGCAATCGGCCCGAGTGTCGTTTTTCTGCTGCACTAGTCATGAAAGTTGAGTCTCCAGTTTTCTTCTTGTTACTTCTTGCCGGTCTTGCCGGCTTTACGACGTACACGCTCATTTAAATAACGCACACCTTTGCCCTTGTAAGGCTCTGGCTTGCGCATGCTGCGAATGTTCGCAGCAACTTGACCAACAACTTCTTTGTCGCTGCCCTTAACCACAATTTTTGTCTGTGCTGTCACTTCGAATGTCACGCCGTCTGGTGCGGTATAAACGATCGGATGCGAAAAGCCAAGAGCAAGTTTCAATTTGTTCGCGCCTTGTGCTTCTGCGCGGTAACCAACGCCCTGAATATCAAGTTCTTTGGTGTAACCCTCGGTAACTCCGATGATCATGTTCGATAACAAAGTGCGAGAAAGCCCATGACGCGCCCTGGCGTCGCGCTCGTCGTTCGCACGTTCAACAACAAGATTATTTTCTTCACGGCGTGCCGAAACACCAACCGGAAGTTCACGCTTAAGGGTGCCTTTTGGTCCCTTAATTGTTACTGCAGCGCCCGAGATCGAAACTTCGACCCCTGTTGGCACTACGAGTGCAGATTTACCTATGCGTGACATTTAATTTGCTCCGTTCGACTCTTGAATTACCACACGAAACACATGACTTCGCCACCAACGTTGCGCTTGCGCGCTTCGCGGTCGGTCATGAGTCCGTGACTTGTGGACAGAACTGCTACTCCGAGACCTCCGAGTACGCGCGGCACATCTGTTGCTCCGCGGTAAACGCGAAGACCAGGTGTTGAAACACGCTTGATTCCGGAAATTGTTCGTTGACGATCTTCGCCGTACTTCATGCTTATCTTGAGAACTTTGCCAGGACCTTCATTGTCTTGGACAATTGAATAATCAGCGATGAAACCTTCTCGCTTAAGAACTTCGGCGAGTGCAGATTTTTGTTTGGATGCAGGCATCAACACTTCGTCTCGCATCGCAACGTTGCCGTTGCGAATGCGTGTGAGCATGTCAGCGATTGGGTCAGTCATCATGACGGTCTACCAACTTGCCTTTGTGATGCCAGGGATCTCACCAGCGTGCGCGAGCTCGCGGAAGCACAATCGGCATAGTCCAAATTTTTGATAGACCGCACGAACGCGACCACATCGTTGGCAACGCGTATAGCCGCGCACCTTGAACTTAGGCTTTCTTGCTGCTTTGATCATGAGTGATTTTTTTGCCATAGTAAGTGGGTCTCCGATAGTTCCTGTGACTACTTCTTGTTAGATTTCTTGGATTTTTTGGCTTTGGTTACTGAAGTTGGTTCTTCACCTTTACGAAATGGAAAACCAAAAGCGTCGAGCAATGCTTTTCCTGAAAGATCGTCTTTGGCGGTTGTAACGATTGTGATGTCCATGCCACGTGGCACGTCAACTTGATCGACTCGAACTTCCATGAACATGAGTTGCTCTGTAAGACCAAACGTGTAATTGCCGTTTCCGTCCCATGAACGGCCAGACAAACCACGGAAGTCACGAATTCGAGGAATCGCAACCGACAACAAACGATCTAAGAACTCCCACATGCGGTCTCCGCGCATTGTGACTTTGCAACCGATCGGCTGATCTTCGCGAAGTTTGAACGACGCAATTGCGATACGAGATTTTGTGATCAATGGCTTTTGCCCCGAGATCGCGGTCAGGTCTGCAACTGCTCCGTCAAGAAGCGACGCTTGCTGAGTTGCGCGCCCTACGCCCATATTGATGACGATTTTTTCGATCGTCGGAACCTGCATCGGGTTCGTCAAAGCCAACTGCTTCATCAACTCTTCGCGAACCGTATTTAGGTAGTGCACTTTCATGCGCGGTGTAGAAACTGTCTTGGTCGTCATTAGATCTCTGCTCCGGTGCTCTTGGCAAAACGAACTTTTTTGCCTTTTTTATCGACTTTGAAACCAATCTTCGATGGCTTTCCGCCTTGATCGATCATCACATTGGATGCGTGAATCGGCATTGGCTTCTCGATGATCTCGCTCTTGGTGTTTTGACCGCGCGCAACCGTATGACGCTTCGCAACATTGACTTTGTCGATAACGACTTTGCCCTTGCTCGGAAGCACGGCAGAGATGGTGCCCTTAGCACCTTTGTCTTTGCCTGCAATCACGATTACGTTGTCGCCTTTTTTGAACTTCATGTCACAACACCTCCGGGGCGAGCGAAATTATTCGCATGAACTTTTTATCGCGCAACTCTCGGCCAACCGGGCCGAAGATTCGTGTTCCGCGTGGAGTGAGATCATCTTTGATCAACACGGCAGCATTTTCGTCGAACTTGATGTAGCTGCCATCTGGACGGCGCTTCTCTTTTGCAACACGCACGACTACGCAACGCACAACTTCGCCCTTTTTAACTGCGGCGCCAGCAATCGCATCTTTGACTGTTCCGATAAAGACGTCGCCGATCGATGCATAACGACGGCGTGTACCACCGAGCACCTTGATCACGAGAACTTCACGGGCGCCACTGTTGTCAGCGACGCGAAGACGGGTTTCTTGTTGAATCACTTTGCACGCTCCAAGATTTCAATGACGCGCCAACGCTTCAACTTCGACAACGGACGGGTCTCCATGACACGAACTCGGTCGCCAATTTGTGCACTATTTGTCTCGTCATGGGCATAGAGCTTTTTTGTGCGAGTGATGAACTTCTCGTACTTTTGGTGACGGATGCGCTCAACGATTGCAATAACAATCGTCTTGTTCATTTTGTTCGACACGACAACGCCCTCTCGCGATTTGCGAAGGTTGCGCTCTGGTGTTGCTTCTGGGTTGGTTGTATCGCTCATGATCTTGCTCACTTCCCTGCGGCTTCTGCAGCAACAATTTCGCGCTCACGAATCAACATGCTGATTCGAGCGATTTGACGACGCGCTTTCGTGATTGCCGCTGTGTCATCTAATTGACCAGTTGCATTACGAAAACGCAAATTGAGTGCTTCTTGTTTTGTCGCGCGCAACTCTTCAACAAGTGTTGCGAGATCCATTTCACGAAGTTCAGTTAGTTCACGTGTCATATCAGATCGCCTCGTTTCGAGAAATGATGCGGGTTTTGATCGGCAACTTTTGCGCCGCACGGTTAAGAGCCTGGTGTGCAGTTGCTGCAGTCGGGTACGACAATTCGAACAACACACGTCCTGGCTTGACTACTGCTACCCACAACTCTGGGTTGCCTTTGCCAGAACCCATGCGAGTTTCGGCGGGCTTTTTCGTAACAGACTTGTCAGGAAATACGTTGATCCAAACTTTTCCGCCACGCTTGATATGACGAGTCATAGCAATACGTGATGCTTCAATTTGGCGTGCGGTAATCCAACCCGGTTCAAGGGCTTGAATGCCGTACTCGCCGAAAGCAAGTTCGTTGGCGCCCTTCGAGACACCCGTCATGCGACCGCGATGTTGTTTGCGGTGTTTAACTTTGCGTGGTTCTAACATAACGAATTATGCCTCTCGCTTGAAATGAGGTGTTTCGTGGCTGTCGTGACTTCGACGTTGAATATCTTCTTCTTCGTCCAACAAGCGCTCGAACTCTGGATCGGCTTCTTTGACCAACGGAACCAATGCGACATCTTCGATGTCGGTAGCTTTTGGTCCGGCTGAAGTGACAACTTTTCGTGTTGCATCAGAGTGACCCGATGTTTCACCGGCAGCCATTGCGGCTTCACGGGTAATGCGATCATCGGTCTGAGATTTGTACGGAAGAATCTCACCTTTGTACAACCAAACCTTGATACCGATGCGACCCGAAGTAGTGGCGGCTTCACGGAATCCGTAATCGATATTTGCACGAAGTGTGTGTAGAGGAACTCGACCCTCGCGATACCACTCGCGACGGCACATTTCTGCTCCACCGAGACGACCCGAACACTGAACACGAATACCTTGCACGCCTTGCTTCTGTGCGTTCTGCACTGCGCGCTTCATTGCGCGACGGAAAGCAATTCGGTTTACAAGTTGATCTGCAACACCTTGAGCAACAAGTGCTGCGTCAAGTTCTGCATCACGAATTTCTGTGATGTTCAATTGCACTTTGTTGTTGCCAGTGAGTTTTGTTAATCCTGCGCGAAGCTCTTCAGCCTTTTGACCTTTGCGACCGATGACGATTCCTGGACGCGCAGTGTGCACATCGATTCGAAGTTTGTCACGTGTGCGCTCGATTTCGATGCGGCTAACAGCAGCATCAGAAAGTTGCACCTTGAGATAGTCGCGAATCTTCCAGTCTTCGGTGAGGTACGCCTTGTAGTCCTTTGTGCTGAACCACTTGCTCTTCCAGTCGGTGGTTACACCGAGGCGAAAGCCGTAAGGATTAATCTTTTGGCCCATGTTATTTCCCAGTCGCTGTTTCGGCATCAACTGAAGCGTCTGCGTCTGCGTCTGCTGTTGCTGCTTTTGATTTTTGTGAACGTGCACGACTTGCTTCGACGCGATCGCGACGACGAGCAGACTCTGCCCCACCGCGTGATTCGCTTTGTGTTTCGCGCAATGCAAGTGCTGCGTCACTGAGTTTGTCAACAACGATCGTGATGTGACTGGTGCGTTTGAAAATCGCAGCAGAGCTTCCTTTGGCGCGTGGACGAAAACGCTTGAGCGTTGGACCAGCATCGGCGAAACATGCCTTGATGTAAAGCTCTTCGGCATTTTGTTCAAAATTATTTGTTGCGTTAGCGATCGCCGAAGCCAACAATTTGCGAACAATGTGCGCTGAATCACGGTCAGTGAGGCGCAACAAGTCATCAGCCGACTTGACGTCCATCCCGCGAACGAGATTTAACACAACGCGCACCTTTGACGGCGACAAGCGAGCAAAACGCGTCGAAGCGCGAAATCCACTTGACTGTCCGGCCACTCGTGTGGCTTCGTTTAATTTTGGACCGGTCACGGGTTGCCTGACGGACCAGCTGCGGCTGCTGCTGCGGCTGCTGCTTTTTCTTGGCTTTGGTGAAACTTAAATGTTCGCGTTGGTGAGAACTCGCCGAGTTTGTGTCCAACCATTGATTCGCTGATATACACCGGTACATGCTTGCGGCCGTCATGCACTGCAAATGTGTGGCCAAGCATGTCGGGGATAATTGTGCTGCGACGTGACCAAGTTTTGATCACCTTACGGTCGCCACTTGCGTTCATTGCATCTAATTTCTTGAGAAGATGCTCGTCAACGAATGGACCTTTTTTAAGACTGCGTGACATTATTTAACCTCGTGCCTTTCCGGATCGACGACGACGAACAATCATTTGTTGCGACGACTTATTCTTGTTGCGAGTACGACGCTCTGGTTTACCCCACGGAGAAACTGGTGGACGTCCACCAGAAGTCTTTCCTTCGCCACCACCCAGTGGGTGGTCAACTGGGTTCATTACAACACCGCGTGATTGTGGGCGAACGCCCTTCCAACGGTTACGACCGGCTTTACCGATTTTGATTTGTTCGTGCTCTGAGTTTCCGATTTCGCCAACTGTTGCACGACAATCGATTGGAACACGACGCATTTCGCTTGATGGCATACGCAATGTTGCGTACAAACCTTCTTTAGCCACAAGTTGAACTGCCATCCCTGCAGAGCGAGCAATTTTGCCACCTTGACCAGGACGCATTTCAATGTTGTGAACTGTTGTGCCTACTGGCATGTAACGAAGTGGCAACGCGTTACCAACAACAATGTCGGCTTTCGGGCCACTCTCAACACGCGCACCAACTTCAAGACCTTTTGGCGCAAGAATGTACGCCTTTGTTCCGTCGTTGTAGTGCAACAATGCAATACGACAAGTGCGGTTCGGGTCATATTCGATAGCAGCAACTTTCGCACCGCATTCATCTTTGCCGCGCTTGAAGTCGACCATGCGATATTGCTGCTTGTGTCCGCCACCTTGGTGACGAGATGTAATTCGACCAGCAGAGTTGCGACCACCGCGTGATGGCTTTGGCGTTAACAACGACTTTTCTGGTGTTGTCTTGGTGACTTCGCTGAAGTCAGAGACTGTCTGAAATCGACGGCCTGGGCTCGTCGGGCGGCGTTTGCGAATTGGCATCTTGAGTCGGTCCTTACTTGATCAGTTCTCGAACAACGGGATTTGGTTTCCCGCTTCCAAAGTGACAATTGCACGCTTTGATCCATCACGAACACCAATGCGGTTAGTGCCGCGAGTGATGCGACGCTTACCCGGACGATTGATTGTGTTTACACGAACAACTTTGACACCCCAAATTGATTGCACAGCATCGCGAATCTCTGGCTTTGTTGCGTCTTGGTGCACTTCAAATGTGTACGTGCCTTTGTCGATCAACGAATAACTTTTCTCGCTGACAACCGGTCGAAGAATAATGTCGCGTGGGTCTTTCACTTTGCAACCTCCATGGCTGGCAGGCTTGCTTTTGTAAATACGATCCAGTCATTGCACAAAATGTCGTAGGCATTGAGCTCTGGTGTGCTCAAAACGTGAACGTCAGTGAGATTGCGGAAGCTCTTCCAGGCACTCTCATCTTTTCGTTCAAGCACGATCATTACGCGACCCGACATGCCCAGTGCGGTGATTGCAGCAGACGCTGCTTTCGTACTTGGAGCAGCAAAGCCCCAATCTTCGACGACAACGACTTTGTTCTCGCTCATACGATCAGACAAAGCCGAGCGCAAAGCAAGTTGAATCATTTTCTTTGGCGTGCGCTGAGAATATTTGCGTGGCTTTGGCCCAAGAGCCACGCCACCACCGCTGAAATGCGGCGCACGAATCGAACCTTGACGAGCATTACCCGTACCTTTTTGCTTGAACGGCTTCTTACCGCCACCGCGAACTTCAGAGCGAGTCTTCGTGCTTTGTGTTCCTGAACGACGATGCGCAAGTTGAGCGACTACTACTTGGTGCATCACCGGAATATTTGGTGTGATCCCGAACATTGAGTCAGCGACTTCAATCGAGGCGGCTTTTTTGCCGGCTGCATTTTTCATTTCGATCTTTGCCATGACTACCCCTTGACCGCGCCCTTGACGGCGTTACGAATAATTACGACGCCACCATTTGGACCAGGAACTGAACCCTTGACTAGCAAAAGATTTCGCTCAAGATCGGCTTGAACAACTTCAAGATTGAGAGTTGTAACTTGCTCGTGACCCATGTGACCCGACATTCGCAAACCTTTGAATACACGACCAGGGAATGTGCACGAACCAATTGATCCTGGTGTGCGGTGGTGCTTGTGGTTACCGTGACTCGCACCTTGACCACTGAAGTTGTGTCGCTTCATTGTTCCGGCGAAACCTTTGCCGCGACTCACTGCAGTTACGTCGACACGCTCACCAACAACAAGTGTGTCGACTTTAATTTCTTGGCCAACTTCGAAACCATCTACAGAATCAAGTCGCAATTCAATAAGACGACGACCGGCTGCAACATTGCGCACGCCACTCTTTGGGGCGAAATGTCCGGCTTCTGCTTTATTAAGTTTCTTCGGATCGCGTTGTCCGTAAGTAACTTGCAAGGCGGTGTAACCATCAGTTAGACCTGTTTTTACTTGCACGATTCGAGCTGGCTCAATTCGCAACACGGTGACAGGAACGACGCGTTGATCGTCGCTCCACACTTGTGTCATGCCGACCTTTTCGCCGACTATCGCTTTTTGTGCCATGAGGCCAAAACCTTTTCTCGAAATGTTCAATAAAATAATTTGTTTATTCGCACAAATGCTCCGCGCGGCCAGGGCCTGCGGAGCACTTTTATAGTTTTCGCTGTGAGGTACTCGCAGATAACACGGGCGCACACAGACATCAATTTTTTGGATTGATCTCTCCGTTTGCGACTTTGTCAAAACAAGGCCACGAACGAAGTGTTTACTCTATCCCCCTAAAATCCTGTCCCCAAACGGCAAAACCCAAGAAAATCGGATATTTATAGCCGTTTTTAGCTACTTCGAGCGATCAAGGTAACTTCAAAAATCATCCGTTTGCCGGCCCGCGAAACCTCTATTTTTACGACCTGGCCAGGCACCGCATCACGAATTGAGGCAACTAGCCCCAACTGACCATCAATTGGTTCTCCGTCCACCGAAAGCACGATGTCATCGATCAGAATTCCGGCCAGGTCTGCTGGCGAGCCGGCCTGAACATTGGTGATAATCGCACCTTGCCCGCCGTCTTCACGACCCGTCAGGCCTACACCCAAGAAACCTTCTTGGCGTTTTGCGCCGTTGGCTTGCGCGCGGAGTTGTTCTATCACAACTAATACTTCATCTACAGAAATCGAAAACCCGATGTTGTTTGCAGCCGATTCAGAATCGCCCCTGGCAACAGCAGTATTGATGCCAACAACTTCGCCTTTTAGATTAACTAATGGTCCGCCAGAGTTGCCAGAAGAAATTGCGGCATCAGTTTGTATCAATGAATTAAGTGCACCCGACTCAGTTTCAATAGTGCGTTTCAGCGCTGAGATGATTCCAGAAGTAACTGTTGGCCCACCGTCTAATGCAAGTGCATAACCAATTGCGATAACGGCGTCACCGATTCGCACACTTCCAGGTTTGGCAAAAGTTGCTGCGACCAAGCCAGTTGCCTCGATCTTTATCAATGCGAGATCGTTGCCATCATCGGTTGCTAAAACTGTTGCGACTCGCGGCTCGGTTTCTCCGGCGAAACGAACTACGACCTCTGATGTATCGGCGACCACGTGTGCATTAGTCAAAATTTCACCGTCAGATGTCAACACGACACCGGTTCCGACTGCACGACCGCCGCCGGTCGCATCAGAAATAGTCGAAGTAATCGTGACGACACTGTTGGCAAGTCGTGTTGCTACTTGCGCAATAATTGAGTCAGTAATTTCTTCACCTTCTGCCACGACGACAGGTGCTGAAGTTAACTGTGTGACTGTTTGTTTTTGTTGCAGATCTACAAGATTTGCGTCTTGCGCGATGTATGTGCCGGCAACGCCACCAATCAGACCAAACACGGCAGCGAGAACCATGACACCAAAGAATGCACCGCGTCGCCGTGGGCGTTGTGTTGATTCATCAGAAACTTGTTGTTCTGCCTCGAATTGCATCTGCAAGGTTGGTGGCGGAAACTGATTCGGTGCAAAGGCATCTGTCTGCTCTGGCAACTCAGAAGTAACAGGTGTGTCTTCGCTCATAATTAATCTTAAACGCTAACTAATCGCAACCTGAACCTCAAACAGAGGAACTTACTGAATTCTTAAGCGTTTTGAATCTTGATTTCGATGTCAACGCCAGCAGGAAGCTCTAGGCGTTGAAGGCTGTCGATTGTCTTGGCATTCGGATCAACAATGTCGATTAAGCGTTTGTGAATTCGCATCTCGAAATGTTCGCGCGAGTCTTTGTCAACGTGTGGCCCACGAATAACCGTAAAGCGATGCTTGTCGGTTGGCAATGGAATAGGACCACGCACCGTCGCGTTCGTTCGAGTGACAGTTTCGACTATTTTCTTTGCAGATTCGTCGATGTTCTGGTGATCAAACGCCTTGAGACGGATGCGGATACTTTGTGCCATCAGTTTGAACCGGTTCTAAGACGATCTACTTGATGATCTTCGTTACGCGACCGGCACCTACTGTGCGGCCACCTTCACGAATCGCAAAGCGAAGACCTTCAACCATGGCGATTGCCTTGCCGAGTTCGACTGTCATTACAACGTTGTCTCCTGGCATAACCATTTCTGTTCCCTTAGGAAGTTCAACGGTGCCAGTTACGTCTGTTGTACGGAAGAAGAACTGTGGTCGGTAGTTGTTGAAGAAAGGCTTATGGCGTCCGCCCTCGTCCTTTTTCAACACGTAGACCTGACCTTCGAAGTTCGTGTGCGGGGTGATCGAACCTGGCGCACAAAGCACCTGGCCACGCTCTACTTCTTCTTTTTTGGTACCACGCAAAAGCGCACCGATGTTGTCGCCTGCTTGACCTTCGTCGAGCAACTTACGGAACATTTCTACTCCGGTACAAACTGTCTTTTGTGTGTCACGAAGTCCAACGATTTCGATTTCATCGCCAGTGTGAACTTTTCCTTGCTCAACTTTGCCAGTTACTACTGTTCCACGACCAGTGATCGTGAACACGTCTTCAATTGGCATGAGGAATGGCTTGTCAAGTTCACGCTTTGGCTCTGGGATTGAGTTGTCACAAGCAGTCATGAGCTCCATGATCTTTTCTTGCCACGCTGCATCGCCTTCAAGGGCTTTGAGCGCCGAGACGCGAACGACTGGACAATTCTTTCCGTCGAACTCGTATGAAGTGAGCAAGTCACGAACTTCTTCTTCAACAAGTTGCAACATTTCTTCGTCATCAACAGAGTCTGACTTGTTGAGTGCAACCACGATGTACGGCACACCAACTTGACGAGCAAGAAGAACGTGCTCACGAGTTTGTGGCATCGGGCCGTCAGTTGCGGCTACTACCAAGATTGCTCCGTCTACCTGTGCGGCACCGGTGATCATGTTCTTGATGTAGTCAGCGTGACCTGGCATGTCAACGTGTGCGTAGTGACGCTTCTCGGTGTTGTACTCAATGTGAGCGATCGAGATCGTGATACCACGAGCCTTCTCTTCAGGTGCCTTGTCGATTTGATCGAAAGGTGTGTACTCGGCGAGGCCTTTGCCTGCGAGTGTCTTTGAGATCGCTGCAGTAAGTGTGGTTTTGCCGTGGTCAATGTGGCCCATCGTTCCGATGTTTACGTGGGGCTTGACGCGCTCGAATTTCGCTTTGCTCATTGTTCTTGTCTCCTGTTATCGCTGGTTACTGTTGAAAATTTGGCTTGCTTGACTATTCGCCACGCACGCGCTTGATGATTTCTATTGATATTGCTTCGGGCACTTGCTGATACGAATGAAACTGCATCGTGTAAGTCGCACGCCCTTGAGTACGAGAACGCAGGTCTGTACTGTATCCGAACATTTCGGAAAGCGGAACCTGTGACCTGACGATTTGTGCGTTTCCATTGGCTTCCATGCCTTCAATACGACCTCGACGGCTTGAAAGATCGCCAATTACGTCACCCATGTAGTCCTCAGGAGTTACAACTTCGACGGCCATAATCGGCTCAAGAAGTACTGGTTTGGCAAGTTGTGCTGCCTTGCGGAAGACCATCTGACCAGCAATTTTGAAAGCCATTTCGCTTGAGTCAACGTCGTGGTACTGACCATCCATAAGTGAAACTTTTACGTCAACAGTTGGATAACCAGCGAGCACACCATTGTCAAGTGCCGACTGAATACCTTGGTTTACAGGCTGAATATATTCACGCGGAATTCGACCACCAGTGATTTCGTCTTCGAACTGATAGCCGCCGCCTGGGCCACTTGGCTCGATCGTCACTTTTACAACTGCGAACTGACCAGAACCACCAGTTTGTTTGATGTGTCGGTATTCGATGTTCTCAATTTTCTTTGTGATTGTTTCGCGATATGCAACTTGTGGTTTGCCAACAGTTGCGTCAACGGCGAACTCTCGCTGCATGCGGTCAACAAGAATTTCAAGGTGCAACTCGCCCATTCCTGAAATTACGGTCTGACCAGTTTCAATATCTGTTCGAACTCTGAAGGTCGGGTCTTCATCAGACAACGACTTGAGTGCTTTGCCAAGTTTGTCCTGATCGTTTTTGGTTTTTGGCTCAATTGCCACGTGAATAACCGGCTCCGGAAAAATCATGCGCTCCAAAATAATTGGATCGTTGCGATCGCAAAGTGTGTCGCCAGTTGTTACATCTTTGAAACCAAGACCAGCAACGATGTCTCCAGCCATTGCAAATTCGATGTCTTCGCGTTGGTTGGCGTGCATCAACAACAAACGACCGACGCGCTCACGCTTCTCTTTTACTGAGTTGTAAACCTCGTCACCTTTTGTAATCGTTCCTGAATAAACGCGGAAGTATGTCAAGCGACCAAATGGATCGGCGACAATCTTGAACGCAAGCGCAGCAAACGGACCTTTTTCATCGGCATTGCGTGAAATATGTTCGTCACCTTTGATATTGGTGCCCGAGGCTGGCGGAATATCTAATGGGCACGGCATGTAGTCAACAATGGCGTCCAACATTTGTTGTACACCTTTGTTTTTGAAAGCTGAACCACAAAGAATCGGCACGAAACTAAACGACAAAGTTCCCATGCGTAGACCTCGGCGCAAATCATCTTCGCTAAGGTCGTCGTTGGCGATGAACTTCTCCATTAATTGTTCGTCTTCTGAAGCAACGAGATCTAACAATTCAGCGCGATATTGCTTGGCCTTGTCGAGATAATCGGCAGGAATATCTTCTTCGTGATACTCAGAATCTTTCTCGTCGCCGTCCCAGACGATTGACTTCATTTTTACTAAATCGATAATTCCTTTAAAGCCCGCCTCGGCGCCATACGGCAATTGCAAAACTGC
Organism: Actinomycetes bacterium; assembly: GCA_014190295.1. Classification (GTDB taxonomy): domain Bacteria; phylum Actinomycetota; class Acidimicrobiia; order Acidimicrobiales; family Ilumatobacteraceae; genus BACL27. The sequence goes on from BJGF01000001.1 coordinate 63,709, forward strand.
AGGCACTGCGGCGAGACGATCTTTGATCATGTCAAGTGTGCGATAAAAATTGGCGCCCGTGCGGTCCATCTTGTTAATGAAGCACATTCGCGGAACCTTGTATTTGTTGGCTTGGCGCCAAACAGTTTCTGTTTGTGGCTCAACGCCAGCAACCGAGTCGAAAACAGCAACTGCACCGTCGAGCACGCGCAACGAGCGCTCTACTTCGATTGTGAAGTCAACGTGACCTGGAGTGTCGATGATGTTGATGCGATGCTCGCGCCAAACTGCGGTTGTCGCAGCCGATGTAATTGTGATGCCACGCTCTTGCTCTTGAATCATGAAGTCCATGACGGCTGCACCTTCGTGCACTTCACCGATCTTGTACGTCTTGCCCGTGTAATAAAGAACGCGCTCGGTCGTGGTTGTTTTTCCGGCGTCAATGTGCGCCATGATTCCGATGTTGCGGTATTTTTCTAGTGGAAACTCGCGTGATGGCATGGGGGTGTACCTAAGAAATCTTGCTCAGTATTACCAGCGGTAGTGAGCGAACGCTTTGTTCGACTCCGCCATCTTTTGCATATCTTCGCGCTTCTTCATCGATGCGCCAAGACCATTCGATGCATCCATCAATTCACTGGCGAGACATTCAGCCATCGTCTTCTCGCGACGACCGCGTGCGTTTTCTACAATCCAACGAATCGCCAATGTTGTTGCACGACGTGGTCGCACTTCAACTGGCACTTGATAAGTTGCACCACCAACACGGCGACTGCGAACTTCTAGTGGCGGCTTAACATTGTCAACTGCACGCTTGACGGCGGTGAGTGGCTCTGCGCCCATTTTTGTCTCCATGACTTTCATTGCGTCATAGACGATTGATTCAGCGATGCTCTTTTTGCCGTGCAACATAACTTTGTTGACGATCTGAGTTACAAGTGAAGAGCGATAAACAGGATCTGCTGCGAACTCGCGACGGGCTACCGGACCTTTACGTGGCATATATAAACCTTTACTTGCTCTTCTTCGCGCCGTAACGGCTACGAGATTGCTTGCGGTCTTTTACTCCGGCGGCATCAAGTGCGCCACGAATAACTTTGTAACGAACACCTGGAAGATCACGAACACGACCGCCACGCACAAGCACGATTGAGTGCTCTTGCAAGTTGTGTCCTTCGCCAGGAATGTAGGCGGTGATTTCTACGCCGCTAGTCAGTCGCACACGAGCAACTTTGCGCAATGCCGAGTTTGGCTTTTTTGGTGTAGTTGTAAAAACACGCGTGCATACTCCGCGACGTTGAGGAGAACCCTTGAGTGCCGGAGTCTTGGTCTTTGAAGACTTCGAGCTTCGACCCTGGCGGATCAACTGTTGAATTGTGGGCACGCAAACGACCTTTTTTGATATTGCTGTTACGGAAACTATCTATTCAAAATCACCCGCAAACGGGACAGTGAATACTACGGTTCATCGGCTCGTCTCGGCAACCTGCCAAGACGAGTCAACAAAACGAATTATTGAGCTATCTCGCTATCTGGACCAGCATCAAAGCCGTTATCAAGTTCGGTGCTTAGATCAGAACCAAGATCAGTCTCAACTATTGAACTTTCGCTGGTTTCGCTGGCAACTGGCTCAATCTCTTCGACCGAATCTTCGACTAAATCTTGGGCCGAATCTTGCGCTTGATCGTCGGCAACATATGTGCCTTTCAATCCTGCCAAGTATGCGGCTGGATCGGCTTCGTCATCGCTCGAGTAGTAAGCCATCGGCACATAATCTGGCGCGCTGACATCAAACAAGTTGTAGCGATCCATTCCGGTACCGGCTGGGATCAATTTTCCGATGATGATGTTTTCTTTGAGGCCAACCAAATGATCTGACTTGCCGTCAATCGCTGCCTCGGTGAGAACACGAGTTGTTTCTTGGAAGGATGCTGCAGACAACCATGATTCGGTTGCAAGCGACGCCTTGGTGATACCCATAAGTTCTGGGCGACCCTCGGCTGGCTTCTTTCCTTGTTCGACGATTGCACGGTTGACATCGCGGAAATCTTTCGAGTCTGCGCGATGACCTGGCAAGAAGTGTGTGTCGCCTGGTTCTTGCACGCTTACTCGGCGTGTCATTTGACGAACGATCAACTCGATGTGCTTGTCGTGAATCGCTACACCTTGGTCGCGATAAACTTTTTGCACTTCTTCAACGAGATATTGTTGGGTCTCGCGAATTCCCTTGATCACCATTAGTTCTTTTGGATCTAATGGACCATCAGTGATGCGATCCCCTGCTTCAACACTCTGGCCATCCTTGACTAACGGACGACTTCCAGTTGGCAAGATGATCTCAATTTCTTGACCTTGATCGTCAATAACTTTGATCGGAATACCCTTGCCTTCGTCTTCAAGAATTCGAAGAACACCAGTTGCCGGCACAAGTCGGGCCGAACCCTTCGGGTTTCGTGCTTCGAAAAGTTCAACGACGCGTGGCAAACCGCCAGCGATGTCTTTTCCGGCAACACCACCAGTGTGGAAGGTACGCATCGTCAACTGAGTACCAGGCTCACCAATTGATTGTGCGGCAATTACACCAACTGCTTCACCAAGTTCGATGTCTTTACCGGTTGCAAGTGAACGACCATAACATTTTGCGCAAACGCCAACTTCGGCGTCGCAAGTTACAACCGAGCGAACTCGAACACGCGAAACTTTTGCATCGTTACGCAATGTTTCCATTTCGATATCGCCCACGATCGTGTTTTTCGGCATTACCGAACCGTCTGAAAGTTCGATGTCGTTGAGCAATGCACGTCCAAACAACTTTGTTTCGAGATAAGCACGAGTGTTCGCAGTATCTGCGCCAACGTTTTCTACCCAAACACCAAGTGTCGTTCCACAATCGTCTTCACGAACGATTAGTTCTTGAGCAACGTCATGCAAACGGCGAGTTAGATAACCCGAGTCAGCCGTACGAAGCGCAGTGTCTACAAGGCCCTTACGAGCACCTGGAGTTGCAATGAAGTACTCAAGAGTTTGCAGACCTTCACGGAAGTTGCTCTTGATCGGACGAGGAATCATGTCACCACGAGGGTTGGCAACGAGTCCACGCATACCTGCGATCTGACGCATCTGGGTCATGTTTCCACGAGCACCAGAACCGATCATCATGTCAACAGGATTGAAATGCAATGCTTTGAATTCTGCTTCCATTGCTTCTTGAACATCAGCAGTAGCAGCAGTCCAAATTCGAACTTCTTGCTGACGACGCTCGCCGTCGGTGATGATTCCACGACGGAACTGGTTCTCAACTTTTTCTGCCTGCTTCTCATAACCGTCGAGAATTCCGCGCTTGGCCTTTGGAGTCTTGACGTCATCAACCGAAACGGTGAGTCCCGACTGTGATGCATAGCGATAACAAATGTTCTTGATCGCGTCAAGTGACGAAGCAATAACTGCCTTCGGATAATTATCGCTCAAGCGTTCAACGATTACGCCGAACTCTTTTTTCTTGACTGCGGCAGAAATATGTCCGAAGCGCTTTGAGAAATCTTTTGGCAGAACTTCTTCGAACAACATGCGACCTGCAGTTGTTTCAAATTTTTCAGTCTTAACACCATCAACCATTTCTACGAATTTGATCTTGGCGTGCAGTTTTATACCGCCTTCATCAAGAGCACGCGTAATCTCCCACATTGATTTGAAAACTCGGCCTTCGCCTTTGAGTCCTGCTTCTTCACGTGTCAAATAAAAGCCACCGATTACAAGGTCTTGCTGTGGCGTAACAATTGGTCGACCAGATGCTGGTGACAAAATGTTGTTCGCCGAAAGCATCAACACACGAGCCTCTGCTTGCGCTTCAACCGACAATGGCAAGTGAACTGCCATCTGGTCTCCGTCGAAGTCAGCGTTGAACGCCGTACATACAAGTGGGTGCAAGTGAATCGCTTTGCCTTCAACAAGTACTGGCTCGAAAGCCTGAATACCAAGTCGGTGCAAAGTCGGTGCGCGGTTAAGCAACACTGGATGCTCTTTGATTACTTCTTCAAGTACGTCCCAAACTTGTGGACGACGACGCTCAACCATGCGCTTGGCAGACTTAATGTTCTGCGCAAGTTGCTGATCGGCAAGTCGCTTCATTACGAATGGCTTGAACAATTCAAGTGCCATCAACTTTGGCAAACCACATTGCTGAAGTCGCAGAGTTGGTCCGGCAACGATTACTGAACGACCTGAATAGTCAACGCGCTTGCCGAGCAAGTTCTGACGGAAGCGACCTTGCTTGCCTTTGAGTCCATCTGAAAGAGACTTAAGCGGACGATTGCCCGGTCCACTAACCGGACGACCACGACGGCCGTTGTCGAATAGAGCGTCTGCTGCTTCTTGCAACATTCGCTTTTCGTTGTTGACGATGATCTCTGGCGCACCCAGTTCGAGCAGTCGGCTCAAACGGTTGTTGCGGTTGATCACACGACGATAAAGGTCGTTCAAGTCTGAAGTTGCAAAGCGACCACCATCGAGCTGCACCATCGGGCGCAACTCTGGAGGAATAACTGGGATGACATCCAAAATCATTGCCTTTGGATTGTTGACCAATCGCTCATCTTTGTCACGACGGTTGAATGAAGCAACAATTTTCAAACGCTTGATCGCCTTTTGCTTTCGTTGCGTTGAAAGTGGCTTGCCGTTTAGACCATTGATGATCGCCTCACGAAGAATTATTTCTTCTGAGTCAAAATCAATTGTGTCGATCAAAACTTTGATCGATTCTGCACCTGTGCCACCAGTGAAATACTCTTCATAGCGGTCTTTGATTTCGCGCCATAGTTCTTCATCGTCAATAATCATGCGTGGATGAAGTTTTTGGAAAGTCTCAAACGCGCGCTCAAGACGATCAAGGTCTTTCGTGTGACGATCGAGAATCGACGCGAGATCTTTATCGATCAGTTTTTGCTTGGCGCGAATATCGCTTTCTTTTGCGCCTTCTTTTTCGAGTTCTTTTAGTTCGGCTTCGGCATCTTTTTGACGAAGTTTGATTTCTTTGTCGCGTCGCTTGGCGCCCTCTTCACGATCTTCGAGATACTCTTTTTCAAGCGTCTGCATTTCTAAGTGACGCTTGTCGACATCAACTTCACTAACCAACCATGCAGCGAAATAAATTACTTTTTCAAGTTGCTTTGCCTTGATTTCTTCGCGCGACTCTAGGCCGCCGAGAAGATACGCCAACCAACTGCGGGTACCGCGTAGATACCAAATGTGTACGACTGGTGCAGCAAGTTCAATATGACCCATGCGCTCACGACGTACTTTTGAACGTGTTACTTCAACGCCACACTTTTCGCAGATGATTCCCTTAAAACGAACACGCTTGTATTTGCCGCAATAGCATTCCCAATCGCGGGTTGGTCCGAAGATTTTTTCGCAGAACAAACCATCGCGCTCTGGGCGCAATGTGCGGTAGTTGATCGTCTCTGGCTTCTTGACTTCACCGCGTGACCAGTTGCGAATGTCATCGGCTGTTGCCAAACCGATACGCAGCTGTTGAAAGCTGTTGATGTCCAACTTGCGCTTGTTCTCGTCGATAACTACATCTGACATGGTTGTCCTTTTGATCTACTGCCGGTTCATCAATTGAATTGCTATTTATATAGTTGAATTATTTAATAACTTTGTTAGAAAGCTTTCTCTCGTCGTCGCTCGCGCTCACGGTCATCTGCATCTGAACCACGTTCGTTGCGGCTGATGTCGATACCGAGTTCACGTACTGCCGTGAAGACTTCTTCGTCGAGATCTGTGAGCTCAACTTGCTTGCCTTCATGCGAAATAACTTCTACGTCGAGGCAAAGTGCTTGCATTTCTTTCATCAACACTTTGAAACTCTCTGGAATACCAGGCTCTGGAATGTTGTCGCCCTTGACAATCGCTTCGTAAACGCGCACGCGTCCGAGTACGTCATCGCTCTTGATTGTCAAGAGTTCTTGCAAGCAATATGCGGCACCGTAAGCCTCGAGTGCCCACACTTCCATTTCTCCGAAACGCTGTCCACCGAATTGTGCTTTGCCACCAAGTGGTTGTTGCGTGATCATCGAGTATGGACCAGTTGAACGTGCGTGAATCTTGTCGTCAACCAAGTGGTTGAGTTTCAAGATGTACATGTATCCAACTGTGATCGGGTTGTCGTAGACATCACCGGTGCGACCGTTGCGAAGCAACAGCTTTCCGTCATCGCCGATCAGACGCTTGCCGTCAACCGACTCTGGGTTCAAGTTGCGCAAAATCGATTGAATCGTCGGATGTGTACCGGCTTGATCGTCTTCGTCCCAATGCGCACCGTCGAATACTGGTGTTGCAACGAATGTTGCTGGCGGTGTTGATGGTCGAGTTTTTGATTCTGTGCCACGAATTGGATTTGGTCCGACAGTTTTGTCGTTCTTCTCGTCATACCAACCCCACCTCGCGCAATAGCCAAGGTGAGCCTCGAGTACCTGGCCGATGTTCATTCGGCTTGGCACACCAAGTGGATTCAAGATGATGTCAACTGGTGTTCCGTCTTCAAGATATGGCATATCTTCGATCGGCAAAATCTTCGAGATGACACCTTTGTTACCGTGACGACCAGCGAGTTTGTCGCCAACGCTGATCTTGCGCTTTTGCGCAACGTGAATTTTGACGATTTGGTTTACACCTGGTGGCAATTCGTCACCTGGCAAGTCGTCGCCTTCTGCGGCACGCTTGAGCACTTTGACATCGATTACTTTTCCGCCTTCGCCGTGCGGAACCTTGAGAGATGTATCGCGAACTTCTTTCGACTTTTCGCCGAAGATCGCACGCAACAAACGCTCTTCTGGTGTTAGTTCGGTTTCTCCCTTTGGAGTTACCTTGCCAACGAGTACGTCTCCAGGACCGACTTCTGCACCAACGCGAATGATTCCGCGATCGTCAAGGTCAGCGAGAATTTCTTCGGACAAGTTAGGAATGTCACGGCTGATTTCTTCTGCGCCAAGTTTTGTATCACGAGCATCAACTTCGTACTCGTGAATATGAATTGATGTGAGAACATCTTCTTTGACAAGACGCTCAGACAAGATGATTGCGTCTTCGAAGTTGTAACCCTCCCATGGCATGAGTGCCACGAGTAGGTTCTTTCCGAGTGCAAGTTCGCCTTCGTCAGTGCTTGGACCGTCAGCGAGCAAGTCGCCCTTCTTGATTTTTTGTCCTTCTTTCACGCGCACAATTTGGTTGATGCAAGTGTCTTGGTTTGAACGCAAGAACTTTGACAACTTGTGTTCGTGTTCACGCTTTGGCAAGTTCTCGTATTTCACAACGATCGTCGCACCCGTGATCGACTCAACAACACCATCATCTTTTGCCAAAACCAAATCGGCGCCATCGCGTGCCGCGCGTGCTTCAACACCAGTACCGATGTACGGCGCCTCTGCACGAATTAGTGGGACAGCCTGACGTTGCATGTTTGCACCCATCAACGCACGGTTTGCGTCGTCGTGTTCAAGGAAAGGAATCAACGCAGTTGCAATCGAAACAATTTGCTTCGGTGAAACGTCGATGAAGTCAACTTCGTCTGGCGTTACATAACCGATGTCGGTTGTTGCGCCGAAGAAGCTTTCTGCTTCAAGCATCTTTTTGAGGTCTTCCAAACTTGCTGCCTGTGGTGATCGACGCACAAGAACGCGATCATCGCGAAGTCGTCCGTCTGGCAAAATTGGGGTGTTGGCCTGAGCTACGACGTAGTTTTCTTCTTCATCGGCAGCCATGTATTTAATTTCATTCGTGATAATGCCACCCTTAACACGGCGGTATGGAGTTTCGATGAAACCAAACGGATTGATTCGTGCATATGTCGACAAAGCACCGATCAGTCCAATGTTCGGACCTTCTGGTGTTTCGATCGGGCACATTCGGCCATAGTGAGAAAAGTGAACGTCTCGAACTTCGAAACCTGCACGCTCACGGCTCAGTCCGCCTGGCCCGAGCGCCGAAAGTCGACGGCGGTGAGTCAAGCCAGACAATGGGTTGACTTGGTCCATGAATTGTGACAATTGAGAGGTTCCGAAGAACTCTTTGATCGCAGCCACTACCGGCCGAACGTTGATCAAAGTCTGTGGCGAAATCGCTTCAGAGTCTTGGGTCGTCATTCGCTCGCGAACAACACGCTCCATTCGTGACAAACCGATTCGTACTTGGTTCTGAATCAATTCGCCAACTGAACGAATACGACGGTTAGCAAAATGGTCTTGGTCGTCAAGGCGATAACCAGGCTCTTGCTTGACAAGATGCAACATGTAAGAAATCGTTGCGAGAACTTCGCAGCGACTCAACACATCTTGGTCTTCTGCAGGAAGGTCAAGTTGACCAAGTTCGGTGCCGGCCTTCAAACCAAACATCTCTTGAATCTTTTTTACTTCTGCACCGAGTTTGCGATTTAGTTTGTAGCGGCCAACTCGTGACAAGTTATATCGAACACCAAAGAACGCTTGCTCAAAATATTGCTTCGCGGCTTCAACGTTTTGTGGCTCGCTTGGTCGTGCACGCTTGTAAATTTCAAGCAATGCTTCTTCGCGCGTTGGCGCAATTACTCTTTCGCGGCGCCACTGATCTTCAAGAAAATCAAAGTAGTTAACAAAGCGATCAATGAAACCTGGCGCGTTTAATTCGTCGTAGCCAAGTGCACGAATGATCGTGAAAATTCCCATGCGACGCTTGCGAGCAACACGAGTACCTGCTGTTACTTCTTTGCCTGGCTTGTGCTCAACGTCGAACTCGAGCCACTCACCACGACTTGGGTGAATCGTGCCCTTGACGAGCTGATACTTCGACAAGTTACGCAAACGAAAGCGCTCACCTGGTTCAAAAATTACGCCTGGTGAACGAACTAATTGACTAACAACAACACGCTCAGTGCCGTTAATGATGAATGTTCCCTTATCGGTCATCTTCGGGAAGTCACCGATGAAAACTGTCTGCTCTTTAATTTCTCCGGTCGGACGATTAAGGAACTTTGCCTTGACAAATTTTGGAACCGAATAAGTCATGTCACGATCGCGACACTCGGCTTCTGTAAATTTTGGCTTCGGGTTCAAGTCCGCATCATCTGGATCAAAAGTAAGTTCAAGTTGAAGGTCGTCGCTAACACCCTTGACTGGCGAAATATCTTCAAAGACTTCTCGCAAACCTTCGGTGAGAAACCACTCGAAGCTTTCACGTTGTACTCCGATTAAATTCGGAATTTCCATTGCATCAGATAGTGTTGCGAACGAATAGCGTTCGCGTGCATCAGCACGAAGGGCCACGAGTGTACTCCTAGGTTTAGAACTTGGCAAGCAGGGATTTTGCAGTGAGTTGCCCACTGAGAAAGTTTTGAGAATTACTCAAGGGGCAACGCACGGCGATTTACGAGCCTATCTGCGCTAAGGAGCGGATTACAAAGCCAAAGGCGATGTTTCGTCCATAATCACAAATTTTGGTGAAATTCACCAAACTCGCAAATTAAGACCTCGGTTGGCGTCCGGAAACCCGGACACATCAACCGCGTATTAAGCGAGTTCGACGGTAGCGCCGGCCTCTTCAAGCTTGGCTTTTGCCTTTGCGGCATCGTCCTTACTGGCCTTCTCTAAGACAGGCTTTGGTGCACCATCAACAAGGTCTTTGGCTTCTTTGAGGCCAAGTGAAGTGAGCTCGCGAACAACTTTGATAACGGCGATTTTCTGTGCGCCGCCCTCTTTCAAGATGACTGTGAACTCGTCCTTCTCGGCTGCTGCATCACCGGCTGGTGCTGCTCCGCCTGCTGCCGCAACTGCCACTGGGGCTGCTGCAGATACGCCGAACTTCTCTTCGAACGCATCGAGGAGATCTTTGAGCTCGAGAACTGTAAGTTCTGAGATTCCATCAAGAATCTGATCTTTTGTAAGTGCCATATCGTTATTCTCCTGTTTCTTGTTTAGTTATTTGTTTAGTTACTTGTTTAGTTTTAATTAATTAATTCGTTAAGCCGCTTCACGTTGTTCGATGAGTGCCTTGAGGCCGTAAGCGGCTTTGCGTGGCAATGCAGCGAGCAAGTTTGCAGTCTTGGACATTGGTGCTTTGAGCAAGCCAGCGAATTGCGCCAGCATTACTTCGCGTGGTGGAAGGTCGGCAAGTGCACGAAGTTCTTTCGCGTTTACCACTTTGCCAGCGACTACTCCGCCCATCAAAACAAGAAGTGGATTTTCTTTGGCATGATCGCGCAAAATTTTGGCTACGGCAGAAGCATCGCCTTTGACGAACGTGATCGCGGCTGGTCCTTTAAGAAATGGTTCGAGTTCGGCATAGCCAGTTTCACGCGCCGCAAAACGAGCAAGTGTATTTTTGTAAACTTTATATTCGGCATTTAACGGAGTCAACATGCGACGCAACGATGCAAGTGATCCAACGGTCATACCACGATATTCGGTAATGATTGCAGAGTTTGCGGCAGCGAGTTTCTCGCGCACTTCTGTGACTACTGCGACTTTTTCAGCGCTTGGATTTGACATGATCTATAAAACTTTCTGATTCGTCAATGCTTGGGCGCTCAACGCAGTGCGGAACAACCCTGGTCGACTTGCGTCGCTACCAGATTCATTCACCTCATCTGGCGAACCGATCTCGGTTCATTATCTTTTCGGTAACTGGGTCGCGACTTTCGTCTTGACACAATCATTCGATTGGACCAAATTTCTGCGGTGGGCAACCTTCACATTTCTGTTTGAGTTGCTTCTAACTATTACTAAAAATCATTACTACGGCTAG
>BJGF01000002.1 GCA_014190295.1 Actinomycetes bacterium
CCACCAGGTACAAAGGCTTTTAGTTTGTTGTCGTCTTTGATTCCGCCACAAAACTCTTCGCCGAAAATCAGATCGCGAAAAGTTGTCGTGCCGTTGATGATTTCAAAAACACCTGGTCGCTTGACGTGACCCGAAACCGCAACCATGCGCGTGCCTGGTGATGTCTTTGTACCAACTGCTGTGTATGCCGCTACTCCATTGCACATCAGCCACGGCAAGTTGGCGAGGGTTTCAACATTATTGACGATCGTTGGTTGACCATAGAGTCCGTTTGCAGCCGGAAAGAACGGTGGCTTTAGGCGGGGCATGCCACGGTTGCCTTCGAGACTTTCGATCAATGCTGTTTCTTCGCCCACAACATATGCACCGGCGCCCCAATGCAAAATAATGTCAATAGAAAAATTAGAACCCAAAATATTTTTACCTACATAACCGGCTGCATACGCTTCGTTGAGTGCCGTCGCCACGCGCTCTTGAGCCACCGCCATTTCACCCCTTATATATAGGAAGCATTGCGACAACCCAGCCGCATAACTGGCGATCAAACAACCCTCAATAAGTTGGTGCGGGTCCCGCTCCATCAACAAACGATCTTTGTAGGTGCCAGGTTCGCTTTCGTCGCCATTGACAACGAGATAACGCGGCCAAACTTGTTGTGGGGTCAGCCCCCATTTTGTTCCAGCAGGAAACCCCGCGCCACCGCGCCCAAGCACTGTTGCACTTTTTACATCATCATGAATTTCATTTGCGGGACGAGATAGCGCGGCGCGTAAACCTTTGTAGCCGTCTGTGGCCAGATAGCGCTCGAGTGTGTACGAGTCTGCGAATTCAAATCGTGAAGTGACAATTTTTGGTCGGTCACCAGCCACAAAACCTGGCGCATGAGCATAAGTCATACTCATAGCGCAGCCTTGCCGTTTAGCCATGCTGGTGATTCATTGACAAGTTCAGGGGCAACGGCGCCAACTTCGCGATCAGGCGCAATGTATTGACGAACTGTTGACAACACGCCATGCGCAGGAATCTCGTCTGATAATTTTCCGGTTTTTAAATCGTCGATCAGATTGTCAAGATCTGCATTCGTAACTCGCAAGCGATAACGATAATTGACTTGCAAGCATGGCGCTTCTGTACATGCTGCTTGACATTCAGCATGGGCGAGCGTGAACATACCGTCAGCAGTTGTACCCCCGGCTTTGACACCAAGTCGCTTCTCGGCATGATGCATTAATTTCTCTGAACCCATCAACGCGCAAGACATTGTTCCGCAAATATTGACTAGATATTTGCCGATCGGCTCAAAACGAAACATCTCATAGAAAGTTGCAGTTCCGTAAACTTCGGCAGAAGTAACACCTACAAGTTCGCCGAGATGAACCATCGCTTCGCGACTGATGTAGCCGGTTTGTTCTTGGGCTAAATGTAACAACGGAATCAACGCCGATTTTTGCCGTGGATATCGGGCAATTATCTCTTTTGCGACTGCAACATTTGAATCACTTAAACGACTCATCGATCCACCTCACCCAGAACCGGATCTACCGATGAGATAACAGCAACTGCATCGGCAATAAGTCCGCCGTGCATCATCAATGGCATCGACTGAATGTTGACGAAACTCGGTGCCCGCACATGCATTCGATACGGCGTTGCCGAACCATCGCTCGCGATGTAACAACCAATTTCGCCGCGTGGACTTTCAATTGCCACATAAGCTTCGCCTTCAGGAACCTTGAAACCTTCGGTGAATATTTTGAAGTGATGAATAAGTGCTTCCATCGACTCATCGATTCGCCCGCGTGGTGGCGGTGTAACTTTTTTATCTTGAATTCGGTAGTCACCTTGTGGCATTCGATCTAAAATCTGTCGCACGATCCGCATTGACTCGCGAATTTCGTTGAGACGAATCGAATAACGGTCAAATGCATCACCGTAACTTCCGACAATCACGTCGAACTCGACTTCGTCATAACGCAAATACGGCAAGTCACGTCGCAAATCCCAGGCAAGGCCTGTGCTTCGTAAAATTGGGCCAGTAGCGCTGAGTGCAATCGCTTCGTCACGAGTGATCACGCCAACACCCTGAAGTCGCTCCCGCCAAATCGGTTGGCCTGTCATCAAAATTTCGTATTCGGCTAAGCGTTCAGGCAACGCATCTAGCAAGCCGAGCACATCATCTCGCCAACCTGCCGGCAAATCTGCGGCGACTCCACCTGGTCGAATGAAGTTATGGTTCATTCGTAAGCCGGTCACTTTTTGGAAAAACCGCAAAACCTCTTCGCGCTCACGAAAGCCGTAGAGCATCATCGAGACGGCGCCAATATCCATGCCGTTTGTCGCCATAAACAATAAGTGACTACTGATTCGATTTAATTCTGAGAGCATCATGCGAATCCACACTGCTCGCTCAGGAATATCGCCATCAATGCCGAGAAGTTTTTCTGTAGCCATCGAGAACACGAGTTCATTATTTAATGGTGACGCATAATCCATTCGCGTGACATTGGTGCCACCTTGCATATAAGTCAACGACTCGCCTGTCTTTTCCATGCCGGTATGCAAATAACCGATCACTGGCTTGCAACGCAAAACTGTTTCGCCTTTTAGTTCGAGCATCAAACGCAATACTCCGTGCGTACTCGGGTGTTGTGGACCCATGTTGATGATCATCGTTTGATCATCACTGCGAGTATCTGCAAGCGATGCAACCTGCGATTCACTCATTCGAAGAACTGCACCTGACTCACGAAGCATGGCTTTAGCCGAAACATCCGAGCGCAGTTGTAATTCTTGACCGCCTTCGGATGTACCCGCAGAAACAATTTCTGAAGCCATGTTCTCGGTTGCGGTCACGATGCTGCACCTTTGAACTGCACTGGAATACTCCCTTGCGAATAATCTTTGCGCAACGGAAAGCCGATCCAATCTTCGGGCATCAGAATTCGGGTGAGGTCTGGGTGGCCATTGAATGTGATCCCGAACATGTCAAAAACTTCACGTTCCATCGCTTCTGTGCCTGGATACAAATCGAAAGCCGAATCAATTGACGGATCAGATTCTGAAAGTTGCACACGCAGTCTGACTCGGCGGCGCTGTGAAAGTGAAAGAAGATTTACAACAAGTTCAAATCGCTCAAGTGTGATTTGACTAGCAACTTCTGGGGCAAGCGTGCGACCAGGATGAGTCAGATAGTCAACTGCGGTTAAATCGGCGCACATCTCGAAGCCTTCACTTCGTAATGCGGTGAGGGTCCTTAGATAATCAGTCTTTGAGACGAAACGAACATCATCGGTGACACGGCCGGCAACTTGCGACATGGTTCAACGCTTTCCAAGAATCACCGGCGTAATCGTGCCAGCAGGAATTTCTTGAACATGAACTTGTGCTCCCGCACCAGTTGACGCGCGACGCTTCATAATCTGACCATCTTCAATTAATTGATGCAGAGTTTCAATTGCGTGAATCAATGTCTCGGGAGTTGGCGGGCAACCAGGTGCGTAAACATCTACCGGAACAATTTGATCTACGCCCTGCACAATCGCATAGTTATTAAACATTCCTCCACTGCTGGCACATACGCCCATCGAGATAACCCATTTCGGTTCCATCATTTGGTCGTAGACCTGACGTAAAACAGGTGCCATTTTTTGACTCACACGCCCAGCGACGATCATGATGTCAGCCTGGCGAGGTGAAGCCCGGAAAACTTCCATACCGAAACGCGCTAAGTCGTAATGCGCGGTTCCGGATGCCATCATTTCGATTGCGCAACATGCCAAACCGAATGTCGCCGCCCAACTCGAACGAGAGCGTGACCACTTGACAAGATCTTCAACACGACCAGTTAGAAAATTGTGTTCAAGACCACCAAGGCCATCATCTAAAACATCCCGCGTTAGTCCCATCAGACTGAAACTTTCTCTACTGGTCGTCCCTCTAACCCAACTCGACGAATAGTCGTCGAAGAAGTGCGGGATGCCGAGAAAATATCATCATCAATTGTCAGCAACTGTCGTGGTTTGTTTATCGGACCCCAATCCAAGGCCCCACGGGCAATTACATAAACAAACGCCACAAAAAATACGGCGCTGAATGCGACGAACTCCCAGAATCCGTAAGCACCCAGAGACTGACTTGCTACTGCAAACGGATACGCAAAAATAATTTCAATATCGAACATGATGAACAGCATTGCAACCACGAAAAAACTCACAGGAAATCGTTCAGGGGCTTCACGGCTCGGCACGATGCCACATTCATAGGGTGCTTCTTTAGCCGTGTTTGGTCGACGCGGTGCTAAAAGTTTTGATACGACTACTGACCCTGCACCAAATAAAACTGCAAGAACTGTCAGTACAACAATTGGAAGATACTGACCCACGATTTAGGCCTTTACAGGCGACTGCTCTTTGACGTTTTCTTGCAACTTAAGATCTCGTCGATGCAGAATTCGACACAGCAACAAGAAGATTATTGAAGAACCAATCGTGATGAAAATTGCTGGTTGACGACGGCTACCAAGATCGCGCAATAGATATATGTAGCGATGCGGTTGAGTTGAATCGATCTCTGGTCGTGCTGGTGCACGACCAGGTTCTGTTCTTTGTGGAACAACTGGAACTACTTCAACTAATGAATAGTGCGGCTCGTGAAAGAACGCCACGAAATCAAGTGAGTCGTTAATTTTTGGCCAACGATCGCCACCCTTGTCGTATACGGCGATTGAAAGATATTCACCAGCAACAAGTTCTTCAGCTTCTTTTTGAATTATTTCGTCTGACGCGGCGACTGCTTGCCCTCGACGCGGGTCGGACTCTTCAAGCAATTCCCACCCTTCACTTTGTAACGCTGAAGATACTGCTACTGAATCGCTTGCTATATCTCCATTAAGTGTGAGCGGTAACTCTAAAATTTCGGCACTCTGTAACAAAGACGCTTCGCGCACGATGGTTGCTGGCTCGGCGGCTTGCCATGATGGCTCACGACCTTTTAGGCCGATTCCATATGTCCACCAAATTGTGCCCATGATTGTCATCCAGCCAAATAATCCTGCGAGCACAACTAGTAAACCTAAACGCGCACCCAAATTTGTGCCGACAACCAAATATGTGCCGCCGATTAATACGCCAACCGCAATTGCCACGATGACGATTCCGCGAAGTTCTGGCTCCCAATTTATTGCAAGTAAAGTCAGCACTTTTACAAACCTCTGACGTAATCGATGACCGCAGCAATTTGATCATCGGTGAGCATCAACCCGAACGCCGGCATTCGACCCGAACCTTGACCTTGCTGTCCATACTTTTTGCCAAGTTCACTGCCACCCTTGATGAAAGCGATCATCTCGTCACGTTGTGGAAACTGGCGTACTGATGACCCACCAGTGAGATTCGGCCCGAGTGCTCCGCCCCCAGTAATCTGCGGCTCACCATAAGACCAACCTTTTGTATGGCATCGCGCGCAAGAAAAGTTTCCACTACCAAGATCTAAATTAAACAACGCTTCGCCAAGAGTCGCATGGGTTCCGTCTTTAACAAGCCGTTGCGCTTCGGCTTGAATCTCTTGTTGTTTAGCATCTGGCAACTTGCCATTTTCATCTCGCGGAATCTGAATACTTTTCACATATTCGATAACCGTTTGAATTTGTTGATCGTTCATTGGGCCACCACCGATGAGGCCCCATGCCGACATTGGCGAGAAAGGACGCCCGTAATTCAAAATAAATCGCACTTCTTCATCGCTATAGCGATAAAAAACCGTATTGATGGCTGGCGCTTTCCAATTGACTTGTCGTACTTCGCCAGTTATTGGATCAGTAATTGCGTACGACGCAACACCGCCGCCGCCTTTCATTCCACCATGACAACCAGCACAATTGAATCCGCCGTCTGCTGTCGTAGCGAAAAGTCCACTACCCCATTCTTCAAACTGATGTTGAAATTCTTTTTCGGCTCCAACCATTCGACCTGGCTCAAGAATCCAATACAACGGAAGTGCAATCGTCACAACGGCGAGAAAAGCGAGTCCGATTAACTGGGTGCGCTCAATCTTTTCACCTTCAAGACGCTCATCGTCGTAATACTGTTTGCGATTCGCGGCAAGTTTTATTTCTGAACCAACTTCACGTTTTGCAGAACGAATATTTGCAAAACCATAAGCAACCCAACCCAGAACTGAAACGAGAAGGACTACCCAAGCAATAGTTGTTGTAGTGTCGGCGAGAATTATTGCAGCAGACATTTAGTGTTTCCCTGGCTCGCCAACACAGTGCGGGCCTTCAGCTTCTTGACCAGTTGTGTTTGTGCCGATCGGTGGACCACCAAAAACCGTGCCTGTGTCGATAACCAGCACACCGTTATTAACAGAAACTCCGAAGCGATCCATCCCGCGTGGCGCTGGGCCACCTTTCTTCTCACCAACTCGGTTGTATTGCGAGCCATGACAAGGGCACTCAAACCATTGCGAAGTTGAGCACTCAGGAACTCGACAACCAAGGTGTGGACACTTTTGGTAGAGCGCAACTATTCCTGCATTCATTCCAGAAAAAACGGCTCCCTGACCACCGTAGGCAACTTCTGCTTTCGAAATTGCTTCTTTCGGATATTCTGTGACCCACGAACGAGCCTCTGGTAAATACAAGAAACCACGAGCCGAGCGAATCTGTCCGATTATGTCGTCGATTTTTCCGACTGAAATCTTAGAACCGAATCCGCCTTCAGCACCCTTCCACAAAAATGCAATCAATGCAGCGGCGAATCCACCAAGGCTGGCGCTCATCAAAGTCACGGTTGCTCGATTTAAAAATGCACGACGCGATTCGCCGAGTGCTTCTGAGTCTGGGGCAACCCATTTCTCGATTTCTGGTGGCGGCATTACCGCCAGAGAAGAACCTCGACTCGCAAATGCTTGAGATTCAACTTCACGAGATGATGACTTTGCTTTTTTTGCAACACTGCGGTCACGCTTGCGGGTTTCACGCGACAAAGAGCCGACACCACCAACGTCTGATCGGCGTGATGCTGTCAACACGACGGCAAGTCCGAGCACAGCAAGTGCAGCGACTGCCAAGGTGATGATTGTTGTTGAGTTCATTTAATTAGTCGTCCGATCACAGTTCAAAGAAAATGCCATCACGCCACGGGAATGTGAAGTTGAATCCCGGGCCACGAAAGAAAGATCCAATAATTACGAGTACTGCCCAAAACATTAAGTGCACTGTCCACAGACCCGTGAGAAACTTGCGATCTTCGGGTCGATTCGACTCGTTGCGATCCAAGAATGGAGCGAACATCATCGCGATTATTCCCATGCCAGGAATCGTCACGCCTGCGATCATCGGATGGAACATCGTCAAAAGTTCTTGCAATCCAAGAAAGTACCAAGGTGCTTTGGATGGGTTCGGAGTTCGGTTGAAGTTCGCGGCCTGCAACAATGGCGCATTAACAAACCACGAGAACATAAATACGAATGCGGTACAAGCCAACGACGCAACAAACTCAACGCCCAACAAATGCGGCCACGTGTGCACCTTGTCAACTGGTACTGCTTTGACATCTTGAATCGATCCTGACTTAACGACAGTCAGCAATCGCTGAGTATGTCCGCCAGGTCCGGCACCATACGGAATGCCGCCATTAGTTGGAACAACAACTGGCGCCGCAGATTTTTCGGCTACTGCAACTCCGCCCCTTGCTGCCTTGCTGCGTTCTAAAAGATCTGCGGGAATTCGCGAACCAGCATCGCTGCTGGCAGCGGTTGGTGCTGATGCACCTGCGGCTTCGGCCGCCGCTTTTTCGCGCGCCTCTTGAGCACGCTTAAGAAGATGTTCTGGGATTCCGGCCATCAGAGTGGTCCTGAAATTCCGCCGTCTTTACGCACGCGCCAGAAATGGATCGCGAGGAAGATGACAGTTACGAATGGAAAAAGTAAAACATGCAACACATACCAACGCAGAAGTGTTTCTGGTCCGATCTCGACGCCACCGAGCAGAACGAAGCGAACTTGCGAACCAATAACTGGCGAATATCCCATCATGTTGGTACCTACGGTCACCGCCCACAGCGCTAGTTGATCCCATGGCAACAAATAACCCGTGAACGAAAGCAAAAGTGTCAAGGTCAACAAAATTACGCCAATTACCCAGTTGAATTCACGAGGTGCTTTATATGCGCCGTGATAAAAAACACGAGCCATGTGCAAGAACACTGACAACACCATTAAGTGGGCGCCCCAACGATGCATATTTCGCACCATCAACCCGAATGTCACTGAAGTATGTAACGACTGAATGTCTTGCCACGCATTGGCTGATGTTGGGCGATAGAAAAACATCAAGAAAATACCGGTAATCGTCAACAAAATAAACAAGAAGAAACTCAAGCCACCCAAGCAAAGCGTGTAACTAACTTTTACTGCATGTCGCTTAACTTTTACCGGGTGCAAGTGATAAAGCACCGAGTTCATAACTA
Organism: Actinomycetes bacterium; assembly: GCA_014190295.1. Lineage (GTDB taxonomy): Bacteria > Actinomycetota > Acidimicrobiia > Acidimicrobiales > Ilumatobacteraceae > BACL27. The sequence continues at coordinate 8,469 of BJGF01000002.1, forward strand.
CATACGAGCGATTTCGTGGTGAGTCTGAATAACCTTTTCTAAAAATTGAGCCCGGTCTAAAGATCGAGTTCCAGGCTTGGCTGCCTTGCATCGAATCATTGAGTTTCGTCACGCGTTGTTTAACTGTTGGCCGGGATTTTTGTTCAAGCATTTGCACCATTTGGGTTAATCTCCGTTTCTAAAATCGCATGCCATATGAATAGCCGTGGTTATTTGTGCGCATATGAGTTTCACCAGTTGCTGGCGCTACCCCAACCTTGCCGAGAATGATTACTCCGGTCGGACAACGATCTACACACAACGCACAACGTGTGCAAACATCATCGTCGATGATAAACACGACTTTGTCCGACGGATCATCACCCGGAAGTTCTGTTCCGTCAGCTTGGGTGATCGCTTCTGGTGAAACCATGAAGATGCACTTCCATGGGCAAATATCGACGCAACCTTCGCACATGATGCACTCTGATTGATCGATGTGAATGAACTGCTTTGGCTTAACAGCCTTGCTTAGATATTCGGCGTCTACTTCAACAAGTTGATAATCATCCGTGTACGGCATCATCGGTGGGTTTGCGTCAGTTTTTGCCATGTCTCAACTCTTCTTCACTAGCGGACGGCCATAACTCGATGTCACAACTTCCTTAGAAACTACTTCGCCACGCTTTTGCCACCAGCTAAACAAATAGATCATCAAACCGATGTAGTACACGTGGATCACCACAACGATGATGTCGCGTAGCGCTTCATAACTAATGACAATCGGGAAACTTCCGCCAACGGTATCTGACTTCAAAATATCGAACGGACCAAAAACAAGTTTGTCTTTGCGCCAACCTAAATTTTTGTCAGCATGGTCGATCCATTGGTGAGGAACAACACCAAATGCAAGAAACAAAACGAAGAAAATATACGCTGATCCGAGCATCGCTTCACCCCAAGTTGCTTTGCGTTCAAAACTTCGCCGCTTACCAATCGGAATGATCACAACGCTGAGCAGCGTCGTGAGTACAGCGGAGAAGACGAAAGCCTGGTTGACTCCTGGCCATCTGAGAATGTCAATTGCGAGCATTAGTTGGAGGGCGTGCCTTTCCTCGTAAATCTGTTCAAATCCTAGTCGGATAGAGAAACTAAGCAGTATTTGTGCAGTTGTTTCTCCTGTCAATAAAGTCTCAATCACCCGAATCTAGTTTTCGTGGTTGTGCGATCGTGAACTTCTCATATCGGGCCGAGTTGCGTCTAACCTGTTGAGCGCAAGCACAACGAAAAACCAGTTACAAGAGTCTGAGGAGCGAAGTGGCAGGAATACCCGAACATCTACTTAAGCGCGCACAAGAACGGCGCGATGCACTTGCGGGTAAGACCGCTGAGTCCGGTGATGCCAGCGCTGCTTCTGCAAACGTCCCTGCAAAAACTGCGGAAAATAAACCCACCGCAAGTGCCCCAGTTGTTAGTTCGCCACCTCCGCCGCCGCCAGATCCTGCGTATGTTGTAGCAGCAAAGTCTCGAAAAAAAATCCCGTTTTGGGCGATGGCCACTTTAAGTTTGTTACCGCTCTGGGCCTTTCTTTACGTACTTGCAGTAAAACCGCAAGAAAAAATTATCGAAGGACCACTGGCTGTTGGTGTTGGTGTCTACGGCACATGTGCAGGTTGTCATGGCGCCGAAGGTGCAGGCGGCGCAGGACGAGTTTTGTATCAAGGTGAAGTTCTGAAAACTTTTCCAAAAATTGAAGACATGCTGAATTTCGTTTACACAGGTTCGCAGCAGTACGTTTCGGCTGGTCTAAAAATTTACGGTAACCCAGATCGCCAAGGTGGCGCACACGCTCCTCTCTCGTATAACGGAAACCCGATGCCACAACAGGGCGAAAAATATGGTGGCGGTTTAACCGAAGCAGAAATTCTTGGAGTTGTTTGTCATGAGCGCTATGTACTCAGTGGCGCAGATCCGCAAAGCGAAGAATGGAAATCTGAATACGAGAAATGGTGTTCACCAGGGTCAGAAATTTTTGCCGCGCTAGAAGCCGGAGCAACGAATTTCGACAATCTTGCCGAAACATACTCTGCAATGGAGAACGCTCCAGCACATGTCGGTACTGATCCTCGCCCATCAGGCAAATAAATAATTTGTGGCTCGCAGTTAGCGAGCAACGTCACATCGCACAAATAGCCGAGATCAACTTCATCTGCTTAGCCTTGTACTTGCATGGATAATGAAATTCAACCGATTGATGTGACTGGCGAAGTAAGTCAAGTGCTACGCACCGAAGTTCTCGTCGTTGGCGGTGGCCCCGCTGGAGCAGCCGCCGGATTTTGGCTGGCACGCCTTGGTCACGATGTGACGGTCATCGAACGCAAAAAATTTCCGCGTGAAAAAACTTGTGGAGATGGTCTGACACCACGAGCAGTAAAAGAACTTGACGACATGGGATTGAGTGATCAACTATTGCAATTTCATCGATACGAAGGACTTCGTGCGACGGCACACGGCAAGGCTCTTGAATTGAAGTGGCCTACTCATCCGATTTATCCGCAATACGGTTACGTAGTGCGCCGCCGCGAACTTGACATGATGGTTGCGAGAAATGCGCAGAATGCCGGCGCGAAACTTCTGGAAGAACATGAAGCAATTGCCCCAATTATCGAAAAGGGTTGTGTTCGTGGGGCAATCGTCACTAACAAACAAAATGAAAGCACCGTGGCGATACATGCCGATTATGTGATTATCGCTGATGGTGCGAATTCGCGATTCGGGCGCGCAACAGGAACATCGCGCGAGAAATCTTGGCCATACGGAACCGCAATTCGTACTTATTGGAAGAGTCCGAGGCACGCTGAACCGTGGATTGAATCTGCTCTTGACGTAAAAGATCGCAGCGGAAAATCAATGCCCGGCTATGGATGGATATTTCCTGTTGGCGATGGAACTATCAACATCGGTGTCGGACTTCTTTCTACTTTTAAAAACTTTAAAGACGTCAATACTTCACATCTACTTGATTCGTATGCGCACATGGTTGCCGATAGATGGGAAATTGATCCAACCCAACCAGAATGCAAAGCCACAAGCGGCAAGATTCCGATGGGCGGATCCGTCGGACCAAAAGTTGGTGCTACTCACATTGTGATCGGCGATGCCGCAGGCAGCGTCAATCCGTTTAACGGAGAAGGAATCGACTACGCCTACGAGACTGCACATATCGCGGCTGATGTTCTGCACGATGCACTTATCTCTGGTGATGCGACGATTTTGAAGCGCTACGAACAAATTATCGAAGACGAATACGGTCAATATTTTAAAGTTGCAAGACTATTTGCACGAATAATTGGTCGCCCGGTGTTGATGCGTGAATTATCGCGGGTCGGTATCAACAGCCGATCATTAATGGAGTGGGTATTGCGAATCATGGCCAACTTATTGCGTCCAGATGAAATAGGTCCAGCCGAGGCTGCATATAAAGCCGCTGCGGTAATCGTGCGCGCAATGCCCAACGCCTAAGTCGGTAACCCACTGGGCTGATTTATCGGTTTTACGTCAGCTGGTGCAGATAACTTCGTTGACTTCGTCTGTGATCAGATTCATTTTCGAAAGGCTTTTGTCTGGCGAGTAAATATTGATGAACTCACGCAGACTTATTCGGCTCGCGCCACTGTCTGAACTACAAGTTTTTGTTGTAGGCGCAGAAAGTTTAACGATCCAACCGTTTGCCAGAACACCTCGGTCACCGTTATCAAGCATGTCGACAAGACTTGGCAATTCAAGAACACGAGTTGGTTTGTCGGTGTTTGTATTAGTTATTGCAAACCACATAACCGAATCACCAAATATGTTTGCAAGCATCACACAAGATGACCGCACAGAAACATCGACGCAATCAACTTCTCCGGGCGTATCGGATGCAATTAAAATTATTCGACCGTCATCAAGCGTTGCAGTCGCATCACTGACGGTGCGACCGTTATCAATTCGCCAACCTTCGCTCGGCGAAAACTGAGAAATCACCGCCACAAGTTCGATGTTCTTTTCGACAGCATCCGGAATTACCGAAACAGCAGAACCTCGCCCAAAGCAATCGTTGCAAGAAACAAGCATCACCAAAAACCCGGCAACAGCAAGTAGACAAAATGAGGCCCAAAGCCTCCAATTAAGTAACTGTCGCACTATCTAAGATTAGGCGCAATTAGTTAAATAATTATTGAACACCGACTTTGCTGAGTTCTGGTGAACTATCTGATTTGATGCCGGTTTCAATTCTCATCTGCTCGTAGTAACTCAAAATTTGCAACTCAACACCCAAATCGACATGGCGAACCGAGACACTGCTCGGCGTAGACAACACGACTGGTGCAAAGTTGAGAATTGATGTAATCCCGGCTTCGATCAATGCATCAGCCGCACTTTGTGCTGCCGCAGACGAAGTAGTGATCACACCAATATTTACTTTTTCGTCTCGCACAATATTCTTAAGGTCGGCGACGTCGCCAACTGTTAATGAACTTGTCGTACGACCAATTTTCTTTGGGTCATTATCTACGATTCCGACAACAGGAAATCCGCGCGATAAAAAGCCGTCAAATTTGGCAAGTGCGCAACCCAAGTTGCCTGCACCGACAACAACCACATTCCATTCACGCATCAAACCAAGTTCACGTTTAATTTGATAAATCAAATAAGTAACTTCGTATCCGACACCGCGTGTGCCATAGCTTCCGAGATAAGAAAGATCTTTTCGAACCTTGGCTGCATTCACTCCTGCGAGTGCGGCAAGTTCGTCGCTTGAAAATCGCAGAACATTTGTAACCGCAAGGTTGTTGAGTATTTGCAAATAAATCGGTAGACGAGCAATTGCTGCGTCAGGGATTTTGCGTCGTTGAAGTTGTGTCATAGTGATCAGGGTAGGGCTTAGTGCATTAATTCACAAAGTCAGAAAGCCTATTTTTAGGTCCCACTGGTCAAGACTTTTGTCACGACAGTTATCGTTCGGTAGTGCTAATTAAAGTCATTGTGGCCTCGGCTGACCAAATAAATGCGACCTTTGCTGGAACAGCGGCACTCGTGGCTATTGCCTTTGCTCTAATCACTTTTGATCGCTGGCATATTCGCGGTCAAGCCCACGAACTTGTCTGGACAATTGCAATGATCCTGTTTGCCGCAGGGTCGCTGGCCTTATGGTGGGCCGAAGTAACTGGCTGGACATTATTTGTTTTTAAAATATTTTTTGTTACGGGCGCAGTGCTCAACGTCGCATGGCTCGCACTAGGAACAATTTATTTATTGACCGGTAACAAAATTGGAGACCAAGTCCGTGCATATTTGACATGTTTGAGCGCATTTGCTGTTGGGGTCATTTTGATGGCGCCCGCAAAACGAGAAATAGTCGACGGCGAGTTTCCTTCAGCACGCGAATTGTTCGGTGTGCTTCCGCGAGTTCTAGCCGCAGTCGGGTCTGGGGTACCTGCATTGATAATAATTTTTGGCGCACTTTGGTCAATCTTTCGAGTCATCCGAAAAACAACGCCGACAATTTCTGGTTCTAATGTGCGAATTGTTTTGCACCCCAAGCGATTGGCGCTAGGCAATGTTCTTATCGCAACTGGCACGCTCGTTCTTTCAGCAAGCGGTTTAGTGGCAGGTCGTCTGGGCAAAGATCGCGGATTCGCCGTCACTTTGCTGATCGGCTTGTGTATTTTATTTGCAGGATTCTTGGTCGCGAGCAACTCTGCCCGCAAGAGTTCTAGTGCTAGTACCAGCGAAAGTTACTAGCGAATCACGAGCGAGAGAATTCCCGCTGCGAAGATCACAAGTAGTAGCAACGCGATCGTCAAGGTTGTCGCTGGTCGCATGATCTCAAGATTAACGAGTCGGACTAATTTTTACCGCAGTAGTAATTGAAATATTTGTTTGTGCAGCAGAATCGCTAGATCGCGACAACACGACTAAATCTCCTTGGCCAATTTGTAGTTCAGTTGCAGCCGACCCACGATCAACACAAAGCGAGAGCATTCCGTACGAATCAATGACCAGTCCGATTCCACTACCGATTTGATCGTAACTTCGCACAATTTTCAGCGCACGCACAACTGGTTCACGAGTTGCGCTTGCACCACTCATCAACGATCCAATTTCGACGCGCACAACATCACCAAAATCTGCGACCTCGTCTGGACCGACATTTAGTTGACAATTGCCAAATCGATCAACCCAAGTAACTTCTCCGTGCAACGCACCTTTTTCTTCGCGTGGCAGTGGCACAACCCCAGGAAGCAATAATGCGGGGTCAATCATTTCGCCGAGTTCACTCAGGTCAACGCCGTTGCAGAGATGCGCTGCGACCGGCCCAAAAATATCGCGTCCAGCAAATGTTTCGCCAGGCGCATCGAGGTGATAATCGGTATTGGTTAGACACACTGCTCGGCCAGCACCACCAGCCAAGGCAATAGCCATCGCCAATAGACCATTGTCAGGTCCGACAAAGACACCTTTGCCATCGGCAACTTCAACAGCAACTGCACGACGTGGCGAACCAACGCCAGGATCAACAACTGCCAGCACAACACCGCTTGCAACATAAGAAACTGCGCGAGCAAGCGACAACGATCCTGCGCGCACATCAAATGGTTCGATCTCGTGCGTCAAATCAATAACACGGCAATGCGGAGCGATTTCATAGATCACACTTTTGACAACACCAACAAATTCATCACGCGTGCCGTAGTCAGACAAGAACGAAATTGACGAATATTTATTTGTCATGAGCATCTAACGCTACTGAGAAACGTAAGAGCCGGTGCCAACCCCCCGACGGCACCGGCTCAAACGGCGCAACCCTTGCGGGCGCGACTCCCATTGGGGGGTTACCCCTTCTGGTGATCTTGCGACATTTCTATTCTCACTTTAGACACATTTAACCGCTACACAACCAAATCTGCTAGAAATTATTAAGATTTTTTTAGCGCAAAATTTATTTACCTAGCTCTATACTTCGAGCTGTTGCGGCGTGTACTGCGGCGGCGATAATTTCTGCGAATTGTTTGCTTTGTAACTCGGCAATGCCAGCGGCGGTTGTGCCATTTGGTGAAGTTACGTTTTGACGTAATTTCGAAGGATCTTCCGAACTTTGATCAAGAAGCGCCGACGAACCAACCAATAATTGCCTCACAAGAGTATTTGAAATTTCTGAAGATAAACCTTGTTGAACTCCGGCCGAGATCAAAGCCTCGGCAAGCAAAAAGACATATGCCGGTCCACTGCCTGAAAGCCCAGTAACGGCATCCAGCAAACTTTCTTCGACTTCGACGACGATTCCGACACTTTGTAAAATTTCTTTCGCCCAATTTATTTGTTCAGCCGAACAGGATCGACCTGCACTGATCGCCGAAGCGCCCTGGCCAACCAATGCCGGCGTATTTGGCATTGCTCGTAAAACTGAGACTGATTTACCACAGGCGCTTTCAAGAGAAGCAATAGTTACTCCGGCGGCAATTGACAGCACTTGCTTGACACCAGAATTATTTAGTAGTGAACAGACTGCAACAACGTCGTTCGGCTTGACAGCAATTATTGCTGACTCGCAGTTTTGAATCTGCCCGACAATTTGCACGCCAGGAAAATCTTTTTCTAGAACTTTTCTCCGCTCAGCACTTGCTTCAACGATTACTAATTCTGCTGGTTTAAGTTTTTTGCTGAGCAAACCTCGGGCTAACGCCGCCCCCATGTTGCCACCACCGATTATCACCAAAGATGGGCTACTCATAACAAGATCACATTGATCAGGCTAGTTAGACACACTCGAACCACCTAACGGCTTCCCCGACCGCCCGGTAGTTCGAGTGCTACCGCGTTGTGTGCGCATGACCGCTGCCTTGGCAAAGCCGATTTCTAACAAATTCCAGAAAAGTTGCTCAACCACCGAGTACAGGGTGCCGATCACACGATCCAGTTCTTTTTCGATAAGTGCCGTGAGCACAAGCTCGCCTCGAAGGAATATTGCATCCTCGATGCCGATTGAAAAATGCGCGCCAACAAGTTTTTCGTTTCGACGCAAAAGTGTCTCGTATAGAAGTTCTGCATTTTGCTCAGGTGCTGGCATCACGTAAGTTTCGTAACGCAATGTTCTCTGACCGAGCGTCAACCAAATCGTTGTGAAATCTTTTTCTTCTCCACGCATTCTCACATACCATCTGATTTCGTCGCCTTCGGCGCGGTCAATCGATTCGATATTCTTATAGTTAGCGCGAATCCGTCCTAGCCATTCGTCAATCTGCCTTTCGACACGCGCAATTGCTGCATCGTCGAATAAATCGCTCACAAGATCAAGAGCAGGCGACCAGTTGACGAGCGTCAAGAGCGTCATAAACACCGATGACGCTTGCGGCCGTAGATGCCCAAGAATAATTTCGAGCACGATGGGCCGCACGAGTACCCATGGACAGACTCAAAATTGAGTCGTCAAGCAAGCGCGCCGTGTAGCGAGCGAACGTCTCGATATCACGATTTTTAACCACATAACCTGTTCGCTCATGTTCGACAAGATTTAAAAGTCCACCGACTGCACTGGCTACAACCGGAATTCCACATGCTGCTGCTTCAAGAGCAACGAGACCAAAACTTTCACTGCGTGACGGCACCAGAACAACATCGGCAGCCCGATAATAAGTACTCAACAAATGGTGGGGTTGCGGCGCGACAAAATGCACTCGACCTGTTAATCCAAGTTCGCTAATCAATCGTTGAACATGAGAAGTTTCGCTCGTGCCGAACGCACCGCTTGCGCCGCCGACAACCATCAGTTCAGCATCAGTGCTCTTGAGTGCGGCAAGGGTTTGTACGGCAACATCTACACCCTTAAGTGGTTGAATGCGTCCAACAAATAAAAGCAACGGCTTATTGCCCCACCCGAGCGCGTGACGCGCACCTTTTCGATCACCTGGCGAGAAGAACGCGGTGTCAACACCTGGTGATGCGACAGTTACTGCTCCTGGTGATTTGCCGTAGAGCGCACGAAACTGACTCAACTCTTCTGGACAACTTACGCAGATCGCATCAGCGCATCCGATGATTTCAAGTTCGGCGCGCTCACGCACCACCGATTCAGTGTCACCGCCAAGAGACTTAACCCTTGCCAAAGTATGAAATGTTGTAACAAGCGGCAATCCAAGTTGATGCTTCAGACGATGACCGACCAAACCCGACAACCAATAGTTGGCATGCAATACATCTGTGCCACCGTTTTGCTCAATGTGCATCGCAACCAGCTGTGTAAATTCATCTACGACGTCGAGTAATTCGTCTTTTGAAAGATCAAACTTTCCGGCCTTAATGTGAACAACTTTATGATTTGGCTCAACATCAACAACTTCAGGCAAACCTTCACACCAAGCACGCGTATAAGTAGTGCACTGCAAACCAGTTTGGGCCATTGCCGAAACAAGTTCACGGACATAAACGTTCATCCCGCCACCGTCGCCCACGCCCGGCTGAGCCAAAGGTGACGTGTGCATCGAAATAATTGCGACGCGTTTCATTGAACTATAAAACCTATCGTTTTAGTCGGGTTTTGCCTCTACCGAGATACTGAGACTTAACAGAAAAGCCCGCGAAGTTGCCTTAATTTTTAGTCAGTCAACAAAGAATCAACGTTGACGCCACCATCTTTGTAGCGCTTGACGAGTTCAGTAGTTAGAGCATCAATTGATCCAAATAGTGTTTTGCGCTCAACCGAGCGGGACATTTCGAAACTTGAGAGTTGTTGAACCACACTTTCAAGTGACTGGTCATCGAGCGTGCGTAATTCGCCGAAACCAATCGCTTCACAAAGTCTTTCGAGTTCTACAACGAGTGGATCTTCGGCGGAAATATTTGTCTCGCGCGGTGGACGCGATGATCCACCACCCCGTTCTTGACCAAACACATTTGCAATGTCAGCGACACTTATCCCAGAAGCCGGCGTGCCATCTACGCGTCGACGCTGCTCATCACGGGCCAAATCACATCGACCTTGGGCCATTCGGCGAACAAATGAAATTACATCTTCTTGCATTTGAAGTGCCGCGCGAGCAACCCTGATTTCAGCCGTTGATAAAGATTCAGCGTTCGAAATATCTGTCACAAACTTCCTCCAGAGACTGGTGGTAATACTGCCACTTCGTCAGAGTCACTAACGGCAGTGGTGCCATTGGCTTCTTCACCGTTCAGCCAGACTCGACAAGTGCTCAAAACTTTTGCAAAATCTCCGCCAAACTCAAGCACCGCAGTCTGCAACACTTCATCGATTGTGCATCCTGCAACATCACGACTGGAAGTGCCGGCAGCCTGTCGCGCTGAGGCAAAAAGTAACAACCGTGCCATCCTCTAAGCGTATCTAAGCCACTACCCTGCGTTGAGTGACTACGCAAGTTGAAACTAGTTCGATCACTCGACTGCTTGTTCTGCGACACGGTCAATCCGAATGGAATGCCCTGGGTCGATGGCAAGGTCAGGCCGACATTGAACTAACTCAACAAGGTATTTCTGAAGCGAGTGAAGCCGCTGAAAAACTCGGAACATTTGATTTGATTGCAACTAGTTCTTTGCAGCGCGCGCGTCGAACCGCAGAAATAATCGCCGCTGCACATGGTGTCGACGATTTAATTATTGATGATCGACTCAAAGAGTCATATATCGGGCCTTGGGAAGGTCTGACCTATGACGAAATTGAATCGGGATGGCCCGGCCACCTGAACGCACGAAAAATGCCCGAAGGTTTTGAACCCAATGAAAATGTATTGCGGCGAATGACAGAAGTGTTCATTGAACTTGCCGATAAATGTCGTGGCGGACAAGCACTAATTATTAGCCATAGCGGTGTTATTCGCACAATGCGCCGCGGACTTAACGTTACTGATACGCGTCTTGAAAATCTGGGTGGATGCTGGTTTGACATTGACTCAAATAATCGGTTGAGTGCCGGTCGAATTGTTGCAGTCATTGGTGAACTTAACTCAAGTGAATCGCTTTAAAGTAGCAACCCGTGCTTAGTCGTTGGCTTGATGACTCATATTCAGATATTGTCAAAAAAAATATCACCGCTCTGACGGCGGCGCGCCTCACGACAAACGCTTGCTATAGATTCACCCCGCCATTCATAGCGATTATTGCCAAAGGTTTCAATGTTTCGCTTTCTGAAATTGGCGTGGCACTAACAGTCTCAGAACTATCGGGTTTGCTTTCGCCGTTTATCGGACGATTTGTGGATCGTCTTTCACGCCGAACTGCAATGCTCGCAGGACTGATCGGTATAGCAACTGGGGCTCTAGTCGCCGGAGTTTCGCCGAACCTCATTGGGTTCACAATTGGGGTGACGACGATCAGTATCACCAAAAATTTCTTTGATCTCGGCATGTCCGGCTGGATCTCTGATCACGTCGCTTACGAAAAACGTGGACGAATCATCGGTCTGACAGAAATTTCTTGGGCGCTCGGGTTGTTGCTGGGTGTCTCAATTATGGGCATCATCACGGCATTGTTTTCGTGGCGTGCAGGATTCATCACAGGAGTCGTCGGTGTACTGATTTCAACTTCTTTCATTGCATCTCGAATCAAAACTGAACCTCATGAAATTTCTTCGCGTGCCGTTGACGATGGGGTGCGTTTAAGTGGTCGAGCATGGCTGGTAGTTGCAACAATGTTTGCCACGATGTGCGCAAGTCAATGCATCTTTATAACTTTTGGTGCATGGCTCGGTGACGAATTTAATTTCGGCGCACTCGGAATTGCTGCAGTTGGTTTTAGTTTTGGTCTGGTTGAACTTTATGCATCATTAACCAGTGCCAGCAAAACCGATAAATGGGGAAAAGAAAGAAGCATCGCAATTGGCTCGCTGATCATGGTGCCCGGCGGCCTAATGCTGGCCGTTGTGTCGAACAATTTAATTGCCGGACTAATTGCATTGATGATTTATATCTTGGGTTTCGAATTTGCAGTCGTAAGTATGTTGCCATTGGCGACTCATCTCGTGCCAAAACGACCCGGAAGCGGCCTTGGATTAGTAATCGGCGCTGGCACTCTTGGTCGTGGCGTGATGAGTCTTGTAGCCACACGTGCCTACGAAACAAGTAACGGAATTGCACTGCCTGCATTGATTGGGGCTGTCTCGGCTTTTGTTGCAACGCTGTTGATGTTTATTTACCACCGCCGTGGTGGGCTGGTTCATCCGCAGACTTAGCAGAGAATTAGCAGAGCCTAAACAATCGCCACTCGATAACTGCTCAGCCTTTGTATCGATTCGTAATCGGCAGACGACGATCTTTGCCAAATGCCTTGGTACTGACTCGCACGCCAGGAGGACCTTGACGGCGCTTATATTCATTGACGTCAACCAAGCGTGAAATACGTTTTACAAGTTCGGCGTCATAACCAAGCGCAATTATCTCTTGGGCTGTTGCGTCGTCTTCGATGTATAACCCAAGGATCAAATCTAAAATATCGTATGGCGGCAGGCTTTGATCGTCTCGTTGATCAGGTCGCAACTCAGCCGAAGGCGCTTTGTCGATGATCGCACGTGAAATAACTTCGCGATCAGATCTTGTGTTGATGAATTCGCATAATTCATAAACTTTTGTCTTGAATAAATCTCTGATGACGGCGTATCCACCAACCGAGTCGCCGTACAAAGTGAAGTATCCAACAGCTATTTCACTCTTGTTGCCAGTTGTCAATACCATCCAACCAAATTTGTTTGAGAGTGCCATCAATGTTGTGCCTCGCACTCGACTTTGCAAGTTCTCTTCGGTCAAATCGGCTTGACGGTTGGCAAAACTTGGTTTGAGCATTTCTAAATATGAGGAAAATGCTGGCTCAATTGAAATTGTTTGCATTTCAATGCCTAAAGATGTCGCCAGGTCTTGCGCATCGGTCCGCGAGCCGGGCGAAGAATAACGAGACGGCATCGAAACACCATGCACATGGCTCGCACCAAGAGCTTCGACGGCGATTGCTGCGACAAGTGCCGAGTCAACACCACCAGACAGACCGATTACTACATCGGTAAAACCATTTTTCAAAACATAATCACGCGTGCCAACCACGAGTGCTGAGTGCACTTGGGCGATCTCGCTCAACGGTTCGTCGACTTCTCCACGAGTTTGTAACGGTGCCGATACTGACCGTGAAGTCGGTAAATCTAAGTCGCAAACGAGAAACGCTTCTCTAAATTGATTTGCACTCGCAATAAGTGTGCCGTCACCTGCCAAGATCATCGAGCCGCCATCAAAAACAAGTTCGTCCTGTCCGCCGACTTGATTTACATAGGCAACGACACATTTGTTGTCGCGTGCTCGAGCACTGAGCATTTCGTGACGCACACTGAGTTTTCCGCCGTGAAACGGTGAGCCGTTGATATTTATATTTAGTACTGCACCCAGCGATGCTTGCACCGCAACCGGTCCATTGGCGTCCCAGATGTCTTCGCAGATTGTCACACCAACACAAACATTGTTAATCATAAATAATGGATTATCGACGCCGACTTTAAAATATCTCTGTTCATCAAACACGTTGTAGTTCGGTAATAGATGTTTGCGATACACGCCCAACACAGCACCATTGCGAACCACAGCAGCCGCATTAAAAATTTCTCCAGAGTCTTCATCGCGATCAACAAAACCGATTACGGCGACAGTGTCTCCGACTACCGTGACTATTTTTGCGAGTGCTGTCATGTTGTCGGCAACAAATCCATCTTTCAAAACGAGATCTTCGGGTGGATAACCGGTCACCGACAACTCGGGAAACGCCACGAGATCGCATTTAGCGACAACAGCCTGGTTGTAATAGTCAAGAATTTTCGCCGAGTTATCGGACAATGCCCCAACAGTTGGGTTGATTTGGGCGAGCCCAACGCGTAATTTCACGAAATCTGCCACATAATCAGGCTACCGAGACAAAACTTCACACGCCGTTTACATTCGGACAATGGTTCAGAGACCCTGATCGGCAAAACTATGAGTGTTCCGATTGCGTCGACGTGGCGCATTCCTTACGAAAGGAAACTTCATGGCATATCAAGCTGAGTACATCTGGATAGACGGCGCCAAGCCAACTCCAACTTTGCGATCGAAAACAAAGATCATCGAAAACGGTACGAAAGCATTACCGATTTGGGGATTCGATGGATCCTCGACAAACCAAGCAACAGGTGAAGCGTCGGATTGCATTCTCAATCCAGTTTTCAGTTGCAAAGATCCAATTCGTGGCGGGAAAAATATTCTCGTGATGTGCGAAGTATTGATCGCTTCAACCGGAAAACCGCATCCAACAAACTCTCGAGCCGCATGTGCTGCTGTTGCAAAAAAATATGCCGCTGAAAAAATGATTTACGGCATCGAGCAGGAATACACGATGATGCGACTCAACGGTAGACCATTTGGTTTTCCAGAACTTTCTGGCGAACCAGTACCGCAAGGTCCTTATTATTGTGGCGTCGGCGCAGGTCGAGTAATGGGTCGAGAGATTGTCGAGATTCATACTGAGATGTGTCTTGACGCAGGTCTTCATATTTCTGGAACCAACGCAGAAGTTATGCCTGGCCAATGGGAATTTCAAATTGGTCCAGTTGATGCGTTACTTGTTAGCGATGAGTTGCATGTCGCACGTTGGTTGTTGCATCGCATCGCTGAAGATTATGACGTAGTTATTTCGTTGGATGCAAAGCCACAAAAAGGAGACTGGAACGGAGCTGGTTGTCATACCAACTTCTCGACAAAAGCAATGCGTACGAATTACAAAGCGATCGACAACGCATGCAAAGCACTTGGTACTCGTATCAATGAGCATGTGAGCAACTACGGTCACGACATCGAGAGCCGTCTAACTGGTAAACACGAAACAGCGCCGTACAACAAATTCACTTATGGTGTTTCGAATCGTGGCGCGTCAGTGCGAATTCCGTGGCAGGTTGCTCGTGACCAAAAGGGTTACGCCGAGGATCGTCGTCCAAATGCAAATATGGATCCGTACATTGTTACGCAACTGATTCTTGAAACAGTTTGTGGCAAACCAAAGACCGTAAAGACTGCCTCAAAGAAGTCGTCTAAAAAGAAAACCAAAAAGAAGTAACTATCTATCCGTCGTTGCCCGAGTGAATCTCGTCGCAACGACGGCAGACTGTACCCATGAGTTTTAACGGAAACGAGTGCTGAGATGATTGAACAGCAACGTGACTATGTCTTGCGAACTGTCGAAGAACGCGGTATTCGCCTCGTGCGTCTTTGGTTTACCGATGTTCTAGGCAATTTGAAAAGTTTTGCGATTAGCCCTGCAGAAATGGAGAACGCGCTTAACGACGGAATGATTTTTGATGGTTCGGCAATTGACGGCTTCAGTCGTGTGCAAGAAAGTGACGTTCTCGCGCTTCCGGATGCCAACACGTTTGAAGTTTTACCGTGGGTCGATCCAAAAGGAGCCGAGGCTCGAGTTTTCTGTGACGTCGCGAGATTAGATGGCACGCCGTTTGATGGTGATCCACGCCAAGTTTTACGTCGCAACTTAAATGCTGCTCGTGAACTTGGTTATCAGTTCTATGTCGCACCAGATATCGAATATTTTTATTTTGATCCACCGGCAGTAGATTCGCGACCTGTTCCACTTGATGAGGGTGGATTTTTTGATCTAACAAGTACAGACATCACAAGTTCGTTGCGCAAAGAAACTATTCGCACTTTAGAAACGATGAGTATCCCGGTTGAGTACAGCTTTCATGAAGACGCACCAAGCCAGCACGAAATAGATTTACGACACACCGATGCGCTGACGATGGCAGACAGTGTGATGACTTTTCGATTAGTCGTAAAAGAAATCGCTGCCCTTCATAACGTGCATGCCACATTCATGCCTAAGCCTCTTGAAGGTGTGCAGGGTTCGGGCATGCACTTGCACCTGAGTTTGTTCAAAGATGAGCAAAACGCATTTCATGATGCTGATGATCCGTACAATCTTTCAGAAACAGCAAAGCAATTTATGGCCGGGTTATTGCGGCACGCTGCAGAGATTACTGCGATCACCAATCAAACTGTCAATAGTTACAAACGCTTGGTCCCCGGCTTCGAAGCACCAGTACATATTTCGTGGGCGCGAAATAATCGCAGTGGTTTAATTCGTGTGCCAATTCAAAAACGAAATAGCGAGAATGCGACCCGAATTGAATACCGCTCGCCAGATCCAGCGTGCAACCCGTACCTTGCATTTTCGGTAATCCTTGCAGCTGGCTTACGCGGAATCAAAGAAGGCTACGAACTTCCTCAAGAGGCTGATGCCAATCTTTTTGAAATGGGCGATGACATGCTCGCCAAATTGGGTATTGAGCAACTTCCGCAGTCAATGTCTGACGCACTACGTGTGATGGAGCGATCAGAACTCGTTGCCGAGGCTCTTGGCGATCACATTTTCGAGTGGTTCTTACGAAATAAACGTGCAGAGTGGCGCGGCTATAAAACCCATATCAGCCAGTACGAATTAAATCGTTACTTGCGTTCGCTCTGACACGACAATGACCGACGACACAACTCGATTACTCGCTGTATTTCCAGATCCGGCGCCGATTGATGTCGCTCGCACTTTGGATCTTTCTGGTTATTCATGGAAGGCAATTAAAAACAGCGACGTACTCGGTCAACTTGAGCCCACAATTGGCTGGGCTGGAGCAGTAATCGATTGCAGCCAAGACCCTGAATCTGGCTGGGCATTGTGTCGTTCGCTTCGACGTTCTGATTTGCCGGTTAACCGAATAATCGTTCTCGTCAGCGGCGCGCAACTTGCTGATTTAGAAATGCGTGACGATCTATTTGATGACTTTTGCTTGGCACCAGTTCACCCGCGAGAACTTGATTCACGCTTGCGACATCTCTTCTACACAGAGATGTCCGTTTCTCGAGAATCGTTAATCGAATACGGCGGACTTGTGCTAAATACCGAAACTTATCAAGCGTCATTTGGTGGTTCGTCGCTTGACCTCACATATATGGAGTATGAGTTGCTCAAGTTTCTTGCCCAGAATCCCGGAAAAGTTTTTAGTCGCGAAATTTTACTTTCAAGAGTTTGGGGTTACGAATATTACGGTGGTGCCCGCACGGTAGATGTGCACATTCGTCGATTGCGAGCAAAGTTAGGCGAAGAACATGCCAACTTGATCGAAACCGTCCGCAGCGTCGGATACCGCTTCGGCCAATCTAAATGGTCTTCATAACAGCACATTTCTTGTCACTTTTGACATGGTGCAATTAATTGTTTTTAAGGCGAGACTATAACTAGTGCCAACAACTGATTCTTTGAAATTGCAAGTTGACCTGAGTCTTACTGGAATGTCGTGCAACGCATGTGCCGCGACAATCGAAAAAGGTTTGAACAAACTCGATGGCGTAGAAGCAACGGTGAATTTTGCAACAGAGTCAGCCAGGGTCAACTTCAACTCTGGGGCAACAACTTCGATTGCGTTAATTGACGTAGTTACTTCACTTGGTTATGGCGCCCGTCTTCTAGAGGACACAACACCAGAAATGCTCGATGCCGAAACTAACGAGCGAGTGGCAATGTTGTTGACCCGACTAACTGTTTGCGTTGTACTTGCAATACCAGTTGTGCTGTTGTCAATGATTGCAAATCTAGAGTTCAAGAATTGGCAGTGGTTAGCACTCGTACTCAGCGCCCCCGTCGTTACGTGGGGAGCATGGCCATTTCACCGTGCCGCACTAATGAACGCACGACACCGAGCAACAACGATGGACACTTTGATTTCAATTGGAATCTTTGCTTCGACCGCATGGTCGGTTTGGGCAATTGTTTGGGGCGATGCAGTGTCAACGACATATCGCGGCTCGGCGCACACCATGACTATGAACATTAAAAGTATGTCCGGCGACAGTACGCATATTTATTTAGAAGTTGCTGTAGCAGTAACTGTGTTTTTGCTCGCCGGAAGATATTTTGAGGCTCGAGCCAAACGTCATGCAGGAGATGCGTTGAGATCACTGCTTGCGCTCGGCGCTCGACATGCCACGATTATAAAAAATGGCGAAGAACAAACTATTGAAGCAGCACTCGTTCGTGTTGGTGACATAATCGTCGTTCGCCCGGGTGAAATAATTCCTGCCGATGGAGTCGTTCAAGAAGGCACGTCGGTGCTCGATGTTTCGATGCTTACCGGCGAAAGTGTGCCACTCGAAGTAAAACCCGGAAGCATCGTTACCGGAACGACGGTTAATCTCACCGGTCGTTTAATTATGCGTGCATCTCGTGTTGGCGCCGAGACAACTTTTGCGCAAATAACTCGATTAGTTCGAGACGCACAAACAACCAAAGCACCCGTTCAAAGACTGGCTGACCGTGTCAGTGGAGTATTCGTGCCGACCGTAATCGGATTATCGATAACAACATTTATCGCATGGTATTTCTTGGGTACATCTACGACTAATGCGTTTACCGCATCGGTCGCCGTGCTGATTATTGCTTGCCCGTGCGCACTTGGTTTGGCAACACCGACCGCATTGATGGTCGGCAGTGGTCGCGCTGCACAAATGGGGATCGTAATTAAAGGTGTGGATGTTCTGCAAAGCACACGACGAGTTGACACAGTTGTATTCGACAAAACCGGAACGATCACAACTGGTGTAATGCAACTGATCGATATCGTCTGCTCGCTTGGTTCAAATCGCCAAGAAGTCTTGTTATACGCGGGTGCTCTTGAACATGCCAGCGAGCATCCAGTTGCACGGGCAATCGCAAATGCTGCTCGCTCTGAACTCGGTCAGTTGCCGAATGTAAGTGATTTTGCTTCATCGCCAGGCATGGGCACGACCGGAATTGTCAATGGACACAAAATCATGGTTGGTCGTGAGTCGTTATTTAGCAAAACTTTGGTAATCATCCCCGGAGATCTACGTGATGCTCTTTCGCATGCGCGCAACGGTGGTCACACTGCCGTATTGGTTGTTATAGATGGATCAGTTAAAGCGGTTTGCGTTGTCGCCGATCAACCAAAACCAAGCAGCGCAATTGCCATCGCCGAACTTCGCAAACTTGGTTTGCGTTCTGTTCTTTTAACTGGGGATAATCACGCAACTGCATTAGCGATCGCTCAACAAGTTGGCATCGAAGGCGACGAGCAACACGTGATCGCCGGAGTTCTTCCGGATGAGAAAGTTCGTGTGGTCGCTGACTTGCAACAGCGAGGATATGCAGTTGCAATGGTCGGCGACGGAGTTAACGATGCCGCTGCTCTCGCCCAGGCCGATGTCGGAATCGCAATGGGAACTGGCACCGATGTGGCGATGAACGCAAGTGATCTGACAATTGTCAGCGGTGATCTGCGATTGGTCGCCGATGCGATTTTGCTTTCGCGAGCGACGTTGCGCACAATCACAGCAAACGTCTTTTGGGCTTTTGCATATAACACTGCTGCTATTCCACTTGCAGCGCTCGGATACCTGAATCCGATGTGGGCTGGATTAGCAATGACATTTTCGAGCGTTTTTGTTGTTACGAATAGTTTGCGCCTGCGCTCGACAAAACTTACACAGCACACCGCGTTCGTACACGCAACTCGCTGATAGCTTTTGCCCGCCAAGCGCGAGCAGTGCGTTCGGCAACCCCGTATCTTGCGGCAATAATCGTTGCGCTGTCTCCACTCGCGACCGCGCGCAGAATTTCGATGTGCTTTGGATCAATACCCTGCTCTAACGCGACAGCAATAAGTTGATCCAAACTAATTTCTTGTTCAAGTTCTTGTTCTGGCGCGGCAACAAATTCGCAAAGCACAGATGGATCCATCGGAATAACTTTGTAGCGCTTTGAACGATTGCCGTGGACGAATGCAAAATATTCGCTGTCACGAACCAGATTTGATGCAACTTTATTTGGACGACGATGCCAAGGGTATTTTCGGATCACTCCCCAAGCGCTGGGTAAAATATCGGCGATTGCACTATCAACTCCGCCGTCAACAATTCGGCCACGTCGGCGGGCAATTGCCAAAAGTGGCGGCAAAATTCTTTGCAAAACAATTCGAGCCGCAAGTTCATCGCTGGTCGCCTGCTTAACCAATAACCACAAATATTGATCACCTTGCGAATCGTCGCGGGCAGTATTGAAACCTGCTCGAACTAATACTTCATCGAGATGGGTCACCTTTGAGCCTGGGAGAGACCATGAATTGACGATTTCAAGTTCTCGGTTTCGGTCGCTCATAAGTTGCCATTCTTTGATCAGGCGTGAAACTGGACTGGCCGGACGTTGTGCGAGGCCTGGGCTCCATACGAGTAACGGCTGATTTGTGGTTATTTTTTGCTGGGTTGTCGTGAGTTGTGTCATGCACAACATCGTGCGAATTAACACCACTGCGACTAGCCCGCGCAGTCTCACCGAAACTCTCACTGCCAGAAATACTTTGTAACTAGACCATAATTAGAGCATGAGAATTACTTTGCCATCAGGAACGCAGTGCGAAATTGACAAAACTGTCCAGAATCCGACCATGGGTTTGGTCATTGCCCCGGATATTTTTGGTCTGCGAAAATTGTTTGACGATCTGGTTGCTCGCTTGGCAACCGAATGGAATATGGCTGTCTGTGCTGTTGAACCGTTTCCCGATCACTTATTAGGAACAGAAATTGAACCTCGGTTTGTCGCTGCATCAACGCTCAGCGATGAAATGCACTTGCGCGATTTGCATCAGGCAGCAGATGTACTCGGCACTCCAACTGTTGGTCTGATGGGTTTTTGTATGGGCGGAATGTATTGCTTCAATTCAGCGCGCTCTGCGAGATTTAATAAAATTGTTTCGTTCTACGGAATGATTAAAGTTCCACAAGGTTGGCAAAGTTCAACACATGCAGAGCCACTTGATTATTTGCGAACTGGCAACGCTGACCGTGTCTTAGCAATTATTGGTGGCAAAGACCACTACACACCACCGGCAGATGTTGCTGAATTAAAAAATGTTGGCGTGCGCACAGAAATTTATTCAGATGCTGAGCACGGTTTTGCTCACGACGCATCGCGACCTGCACATCGCCATCAAGATTCAATAAGCGCTTTCGCCCACGCGCAAAACTGGTTAGCTAGTTAGCTAGTTAGCTAGCTCGCATTTCAAGTTTTTGGCGAATCAAAATTCGATAGCGACGATCATGTTGCTCGATCCAGCCGAGTCGAATGAAACTTGCAATCGCCTTGTTAACTCTTTCACGAGAAGCGCCAACCATTCCGGCAAGTTCTTCTTGGGTGATCGGCAGAACAAATTCGTCTTTACTGGCGGATAATTCAAGCAACCTCTTAGCAGTTCGGCCAGTCACATCTAAGAACACACTGTCCGAAAGAACTTCGTCCATAACTCTCAACCTTGTGGCGAGCAATTTAGCGACACCCCAGAGCATCGACGGATTTGATTGCAAATGTTTGCGCACAATCGAATACGGAATCTGCAATACAGATGACGGCTCGATCGCTCGAGCCATTGCACTTCGCTTGCCGTTGTCAAGTAATGCAAGTTCTCCGAACAAGTCGCCACGCTCCATCAAAGCAAGCATGCTCTCGCGACTATCTAACGGGCGGTTGCCGATCGCAATCGCGATTCGTCCAGATAACACGATGTACATTAATTCTGGAGTGTCTCCCTCGTTAAACAGCACATCACCACGCTGTAGGTTTTTTGTTTCACCGCTCGCCGAAATTAGAGCAAGTGCGTCGGCCGGTGTTTCTGCAAAGAACGCACTACCTGCAAGAAGTTCTTCGTGTGCCATAAGCACTTGACGGTACTACCCTAAATGAGCGTGAACACCATGCCAACTCAACGAATTGGCGAAAAGATTTGGACAATCATCGTCGCTGCTGGCTCTGGCACTCGGTTTGGTAGCCCAAAACAATTCGAACTAATTAATGAGCGTCGGGTCGTGGATTGGGCCGTAGAGACAGCCCGCGCGTCAAGCGACGGTGTGGTTGTGGTTTTACCAGCGGCACAAGCGCAACGTGAGGGAGGCGTGGTGGGCGGATCGACGCGAAGCGCTTCGGTTCGTTGCGGCTTGGCGGCGGTGCCGTCTGATGCAACGATCATTTGCGTTCACGATGCCGCTCGCCCGTTTGCTTCAGAGTTCTTGTTTCATGAAGTCGTAGATGCTGTTTGCGCGGGTGCTGATGGCGCGGTGCCGGGGCTACCGGTGGTCGACACTATTAAATTTATCTCAAGCGACAATGTCGTGATTTCAACTCCAGATCGTTCACAACTCGTTGCCGTGCAAACACCTCAAGCATTTCGTGCAAATGTTTTACGAATTGCACATTCATCAAATCCAGAAAGCACCGACGACGCGACATTGGTCGAAACAAATGGTGGTCGTGTTTTGATTGTTCACGGCGATCCTCTGAATCGCAAGTTAACTACACCTGAAGATATGAACTGGGCTCGCGCGATCACCCGCGGCGAAGTGTAAGGATTCAGTAATGACGATACGAGTTCGAGTCGGACAAGGTTTTGATATTCACCGCTTCGTTGACGAATCAGATACAAATCGAAAACTGATTTTGGGTGGCGTTCATTATCTCAACGAACGAGGCCTTATTGGCCATAGTGACGCTGACGTCATCACGCATTCTGTCGCCGAAGCGATTCTTGGTGCATGTGGACTCGGAAATATCGGCGAACACTTTCCTGATACTGATCCAAAATGGAAAAATGTTGACTCACTACAAATTCTTGCCAATGTTTCAAAAATGGCTCGTGATAATAATTTTGAAATCGGCAATATTGACTGCAGTGTCGTCTGCGAACAACCAAAAATTTCGGTTCATCGAGACGAGATGCAAAAAAAGTTGAGTGCCGCCGCGGGTGCACCCGTAACCGTCAAAGGTCGTCGCGCAGAAGGTCTTGGGTCACTCGGTCGTAGCGAAGGAATCGCATGTTGGGCAGTAGCCGTGGTGACACAGAATGTTTAATTTTTAATCATGGCTCAAGATAGAAATAGGCGACCGAATAATCGCAACAAAAGTAACGGTCGAAATCCAAATAGTCCGAAGCGAATAGATCTATCTAGGCGACCTAATCGATCTGAACGAGGTGGCGGTCGACCTGTTCACAAAGAACATGGTCTCGGCGGTGAACAGATTGAAGGCCGTCAAGCCGTTAGAGAATTATTGCTCGGGGCACGACGTAAAGTTCGTGAAATCTGGATTGCAAACGACATCGAGAGCAGTCCAGTAATTGACGATATTTTAGAGATCGCGCGTGATCAACGAGTTCAGGTGATGAATGTTTCACGGCGCGAAATAGAACGCGAAGCCCGAAGCGAGGCGCCACAAGGAATCTTGGCAAAAGCCGCACCACTTGAAGAAACTTTATTGGCTGATCTTTTAATTGCTCCTCGCGACAAACCACTTTTGTTGGTGGCAATCGACGGAGTTACCGACCCAGGTAATCTCGGGGCAATTTTGCGATGCTGCGACGGCGCCGGAGTGAACGCCGTGGTTCTGCCACGTCACCGCGCCGTTCACATAACTCCGACTGTGGCGAAGTCTTCTGCAGGTGCAATCGAATATTTAAATATGTGTGTCGTCGGCGGACTTCCAAGCGCGTTATCTGAGATGAAAGCCGCAGGTGTCATGGTCGTTGGCTTGGATGATGCTGCAGAAAAAAGTATTTTCGAACTCGGGTCAACAGCCACTGATTCAATCTGTCTTGTACTCGGTGCTGAAGGACCAGGTTTGTCGAGACTTGTGCGCGAGAGATGTGACTTGCTTGTCAATATCCCAATGCTTGGATCGTTATCTTCTTTAAATGTTTCGGTTGCTGCGGCTTTGGCGACTTATGAAATCGTACGAATTCGCAGAAGTTCTAAATAAACGCAATACTTCAAATAATCGCCATACACTGACGGCGAATAAAAACTCGCCGGGGTAGCTCAGTGGCAGAGCAACCGCCTTGTAAGCGGTAGGTCGTGGGTTCAATCCCCACCCTCGGCTCAGCCAAACTTTGCTCAGACAAAGCAGTGTCACTACTGCTGTAAGCCAATAAGGTAAGTTAAGTAGACATGAACCAAGATCCATCTCGCCCGCGCAGACGAACTTCTGAAAGTCAGCCTCCTCGGGGTGCATCAAATGTCAACTCGACTTTGTCGATCATCATCGCTGTACTCGCAGTTTTGCTTGGATTTTTTATCTTGCGCGATATTCGCAGCGACCGATCTGGTCAGACTTTGCCAGCAGAATCAGACAACACAGTCGCACCGACTGACACAACACCAGTTGATGTTCCCGTACCAACAACTCTCGTATTAACAGCTTTCAAAATTCAAGTTGCAAACGCTTCTGGTATGTCTGGCACCGCTGGGCAACTAACAACTGAGTTGCAAGGTCGTGGCTACATCGTTCAACCTGCGATGAACAAGAGTGAGATCACACCAAAACAAACTATGACCGTTGTTTATTACCTGCTCGGTAGCGAAGCAGCCGCTGCCGCAGTGGCTAGCGAACTTGGTGGAGTTGGAATCGCAACAATGCCTGAACCAATTCCGACGGAGACAGGCAAACTTGGTGAAGCCAGCGTGTTGATTCTTCTCGGTAGCGATATCGCCGGCAAACCACTTGGTGCAGGCGCAGCAGCAGTAGTGCCGGTCGCGCCAACAACTACAACTGGTTAATTTAAACGGTTAAAAAACCTTTAATTTATTTAGCAGCGCGCAAAAGTTGTAGCGCTGCTTGCTCGATGCATTGCAGCGGTTGTTGCATTGCATCCTCGCGACCAAATAGTTCAACAAGACTTACCGCATCAATTCGACCCTTTACATCTTCATGAATATCTCCACAGATGGCAGAGATGCGGATTTTTCGTTCGGCGGCAAGTTCAGACATTGATCCGACTACTTTGCCTGCAAAACTTTCGGAATCCATAAAACCCTCGCCGGTAATAATCAAGTCAACATCTTCTAATAGTTCATCAAGTAGAACTTCTTCGGCGACAAGATCAAAGCCTGGTACAAGTTTTGCGCCGAGTGCGGCAAGACCTCCAGCCAGTCCCCCGGCCGCCCCGGCGCCAGACAATTTAGAAACATCCACGCCATAAGTCTGTTGATACATCTGGACAAGACGCTCGAGACGCATCGTCAAAAACGTCACCTGAGCGGGTGATGCGCCTTTTTGTGGACCAAAAACTTTTGCTGCATCAGTAAACGACGTCGTCACATCACACGCAACTACAAACTCAACACCCTTGAGTCGTGCTGGTGTTTGGATCGCACGCACTGCGCCGAGTCCACCATCTGTCGTGGCTGATCCACCAAGACAAACGATGATACGAGTTGCACCGAGATCTAACGCAGCATCAATAATTTCGCCGGTGCCCGTGGTCGAAGCAGCAACAGCATCATTTCTCTCACGACCTCCGGCAAGCAACAATCCAGAAGCACAAGCCATTTCAATAATTGCAGTGCCGCGATGCAAACGCCAAGATGCATTAACTGGATCACCCAATGGGCCAGTGACAAGCGTCGTTCTATTTGCCCCGCCGAGTGCTTCGAGAGTTCCCTCTCCGCCATCGGCAAGTGGACGTTCAATACAATCATGACCGAGTTGCCAGCAAGCGTGACCAATCGCTGTTGCAACCTGCGCCGCAGTTGCTGTGCCCCGAAACTTGTCGACAGCCGCAAGCACTTTCATACATTCAGGTTAGATGACGTTACTGTCGCTAGTTAACTGTGATGCACGCCTAGCATCAGTACCAATGCTTCTCAAAGGTCGACTGCAGTGGTCGCTACTTGCGATCACTATTACAAGTGGCATTTTGTCTCTTGTGTTTGCCCAACGTGGCGATGAGTCGTCGCCCCCAACAACCACCGCCGTCGCAGTTACAACTTTGCCACCAACAACGACAATTTATGTTGCACCAGTGCGATACATAGTTCAAAGTGGTGACTCATTATTTGCCATTGCTTCAAAATATATGTTGGACATGAGAGCGTTAATGGAGTTGAACGGCATCACAAACTCTGATCATGTCGAAGCAGGTCAAGAATTAATTTTTCCGCCTGCGACAGGCTTTGTGCCGGTAGCACCATCTACGACGATGAAACCATAACTTAAATTATTTTTTACGTCGCTTTACAGTTATTTCGGCGATCTCTCGCATAATTCTTGCAATGTCAAAATCTTTGGGTGTATAAACAGCTACAACCCCTAACTCGGTTAGTTTCTCACGGTCATCTTCAGGGATAATTCCGCCCACGATGACCGGTGAACTCACGCCAGCTTTTTTGAGTTGCAACATCACTTCGGGCACAAGCGCGAGGTGCGATCCAGAAAGAATCGAAAGTCCGATCACATCTGGATCTTCATCGCGTGCCGACGCTGCGATTTGCTCTGGGGTCAAACGAATACCGCTGTATACGACTTCCATTCCAGAATCGCGCGCGGCAACGGCGATTTGTTCTGCGCCACTTGAGTGGCCATCAAGTCCTGGCTTGGCAACTAACAATCGCGGTGGACCACCCTCAATTGTTTTCACAAAATCAGCGACATCATTTAATAGGTGTCCATGTCGACCAGACACTCCACCGACACCAGTTGGTGCACGGTATTCGCCAAACACGTCGCGAAGAGTTTGCGACCATTCACCAGTTGTTCCACCGGCTTTGGCAAGTTCAATCGATGCAGCCATCAAATTCGATCCGTCGCGTGCAGCACTTTGTAATGCGGCGATCGCCGTATCTACGGCACTTTGGTTACGGGTCTTACGCCACTGCTGAAGTTCTTCAACCATTTGAGTTTCGATTTTTGGATCAACCTTGAGAATATTGTCTGTTCCGCCAAGCGGTGAAGGCGCCGTCTGAGTGAAAGCATTTACTCCGATGACTTTCTGATCACCTTTTTCAATTCTGCTGGTGCGACTTGACATCGAATTAACCAGTTTGCTCTTCAAAACATCGACTGCTTCAAATGCTCCGCCAATTGACAAAATTTCTCCAAGTTCGCTCCATGCTGCATCAACTAATTCTGAAGTTCGCGACTCAATGACGGTTGACCCGTCAAAAATGTCTTCGTACTCGAGCAAATCAGTTTCAAATGCCAGCACTTGTTGCATTCTTAGTGACCACTGTTGATCCCACGGACGCGGTAAACCCAAAGCTTCGTTCCATGCGGGTAACTGCACACTTCTAGCACGGGCACCTTTTGAAAGTGTCACTGCCAACATTTCAAGCACGATACGTTGCACATTATTTTCTGGTTGTGCTTCGGTTAGTCCGAGAGAATTTACTTGAACGCCATATCTGAATCGCAACGCACGATCGTCGGTAATTTGGTAACGGTCGCGACCGATTCGTTCCCAGAGATCAACGAAGGCGCGCATCTTGCAAATTTCTTCGACAAATCGTATTCCGGCATTTACGAAGAACGAGAAAGACGAAAACACTTGTGGAAACTGCTCGTCACTGACTTGACCGCTTGACTTGACCGCATCCAAAATATCGATTGCGTTTGCAAGCGCAAAGGCGATTTCTTGCACTGGCGTTGCCCCAACTTCTTGCAAATGATATGAACAAATATTTATCGGGTTCCACTTTGGTGCGTTAACCGCACACCATGCGATCATGTCAACAATTATTCGACGTGACTGCAAAGGTGGAAATATGAAAGTTCCACGTGATAAATATTCTTTGAGAATGTCGTTTTGTGTCGTGCCACGCAAATCATTAGTTGCAACACCTTGCTCATTGGCGTTCGCGACATACAAGGCAAGCAACCATGCAGCGGTTGCATTTATCGTCATCGAAGTGTTCATCTCACCTGGCGGAATTCCTGCAAGTAATGTCCGCATATCTCCGAGGTGAGTTACAGGTACGCCAACTTTGCCAACCTCGCCTCGAGCAAGAATATGATCCGGGTCGTAACCCGTCTGTGTTGGCAAATCAAACGCGATCGATAATCCAGTTTGACCTTGCGCAAGATTCGTGCGATACAACTCGTTAGACGCCGCTGCGCTTGAATGCCCAGAATAGGTGCGCATCACCCACGGTTCGTCACGCTTCACTGATTTCGTTGGTTCACTCACTACTAGATAAGGCTAGGCGCGCGACTATTGCGTTACGGCGACTGAGAGTTGGCGTAGATACTGCTCTCTTGTTATAGCCACTGCGCCAAGACTTTCTAAATGAGGGGTCAACCACTGCACATCCAATAAAGTCATTTCAGATTTTTTCATCTTCTCAACGAGAGCCATCAATGCGACTTTTGAAGCATCGCGCAATAAATGAAACATCGATTCGCCGGCGAATAATTTGCCGAATCGAACGCCGTAAAGTCCGCCGGCGAGTAATCCATTTTCGTCGAATACTTCGATGCTGTGGGCATAACCAAGTTTGTGAAGTTGAACATACGCCTCAACGAATTCCTCGGTTATCCACCCGTGATCACGAATCGGTGCCGCACAGCCTCGCATCACTTTTTCAAAACATGTATCAACACGAACTTCGAATTTTTTGGCGCTTCTGCGCATCGACCGAGTAGCCAAAAAATTATCTAGCGGAACTACTCCACGTTTTTGTGGAGACCACCAAACAAGATCCATCGCGTCTTGATCTTCAAATTCATCACTCGACACCATCGGAAATATGCCACTTTGATACGCATAAATTAAAGTTTCGGGAGACAAGTCACCCCCCCTGCCGACAACATCATTTGCAGGCCACTTATGTGATGGAGGGAACTCCCATACTGACTCTTTGAGCGGAGTCGGCGTCGAATCCCAGTCCATCAATTATCGGCTCATCGACTAGTAGCTGTAAAAACCTTGCTTCGATTTTCTGCCTAGTTTGCCTTGCTCGACAAGTTTTTTCAACATTGGTCTTGGTTCTAGGTCTGGAGATTTAAATTCTGTGTGCAGCGCTTTGAGAATCGCCACCGACGTGTCTAGACCAACTAAATCGAGCAATGCAAAAGGCCCCATTGGAAAGTTGCAACCACCCTTCATTGCTACATCGATGTCTTCCATGCTCGCCGTGCCGGCTTCAAACATTGCAATTGCGTTATTCAAATATGGAAACAACAGCGCATTGACGATGAAACCTGCACGATCTACGACTTGTACCGCGTCTTTTGTGCACGCTTTAACAAAATCGTTAGCCAAGGCAATAGTTTCATCACTCGCCGTTATCGGCCTAACAACTTCGACAAGGGGCATCAACACAGCGGGGTTAAAAAAGTGAATGCCGCAAACTTTGTCTGGACGATTAGTTGACTTTGCCATCTCGATGACTGGCAATGTGCTCGTATTCGTAGCCAAGACACACGACTGCTTGACAATTTTGTCGAGTTGGGAAAATAGTTCTTGCTTGGTCACAAGATCTTCGACTGCCGATTCGATCACGAGATCACAGTTGGCTAGATCTTCAAGTTTGCTAGTCACACACACATGAGACATCGCAGAATCTTTCTGCTCTTGTGTGATCTTTGCTTTTGCAAGTTGCTTATTGAGGCTCGCCTCAATTGCGGCTTTTGTCGCCTGGGCAGTTTGCTCAGACCTCGACCGAACGACTACGTCAATGCCCGACTTGCTGATTACTTCGGCAATTCCTGAGCCCATAATTCCTGAGCCGATAACGCCAACTAACTTGATCTGCGATGATGATTCCATGCGTGCAACTTTACTTTCAATTGAATTCATTCACCAACCTGACAGTCAATAGCCATCTCGCAGACATCTCGAACAGATACCCTGCGTGACGTGAACATTCAGCAAATCGAATCTCTAATTAATGACCCGCGGCGATTAGTGAAGCTTGAGGCGGTGCATAACTTTCGCGATTTGGGTGGCTACCCGACCAATAGCGGGCAAACAACAAAATGGCGAACCCTCTACCGCGCTGATGGCCTATACCGACTAACGCCAAGTGATGCGCAAGCAGTAATTGACATCGGGGTACGAACTGTGATCGACCTGCGCACGCACAAAGAAGTCGAAACTCGAGGCACGTTTCCAGTTGAGAAGTTTCCTGTGAAGTTTCATCATTTGCCAATTATCGATGCCACTTGGAACGATGGCGATACCCCAGTTATTGAAGATGTCGTTGAATTTCTTGTCTGGGCATACCGACATATGATCGCTAGTGCTGCTCCAAAGTTTGCTGATGCTATTGAGATAATCGCCTCAACCGATGTTCTGCCGTTGGTGTTTCATTGCGCCGCCGGAAAAGATCGCACAGGAGTTTTGGCTGCCTTAGTTTTGTCAATTCTCGGAGTGCAAGAAGAAATAATTTCTGCTGACTATGGACTAACCGAATCAGCAATGAAGCGACTAATCAAGTGGGCCGAGGTGAGCCAACCAGACTTGGCAACTGCATACGCCAATATGCCCGCGCGATTTGCGGCAGCAGACCCTCGGGCAATGGCAATAATTCTTGATGACCTAAAGACGAAGTATGGCTCAGTTCAAAACTTTGTCAGTGAAATCGGCGTGAGCAATGAAACTGCAAATACTTTACGAAAGTCACTTCTAGTCGACTAGTTTTGGCTGATTGTTACTTTCGTAATGCGAAGTTCTTCCAAAGGTGGAACGCCATTGGCTGCTGGATCACTATTGCCTGCTTTGTCGAGTGCGTCAACTGTTGTGACAATACCGGTTGTTACTTGACCAAATAATGTGTAGTTCGGCGACAATGTCACGCCTTGTTCGCCGGTTATCACAAAAAACTGACTGCCGTTTGTATTTGGTCCGGAGTTGGCCATCGCCAAAGATCCAATTTTGTATTCTCCTGCTGCTGGCAACTCATCGCTGAATGTATAACCGGGGCCACCAGAACCAGTTGCAGTTGGGTCGCCACATTGCACCATGAACGTTGGAATTGCTCGGTGACAAATTGTTCCATCAAAATATTTTGAACGAGCAAGATTGACAAAGTTATTTACTGCACCAGGAGCCTTTACTGCGTCGAGCACAATAGTGAAATCACCTTTTGATGTTGACACGACCGCCGTATAGATTTTTGTCAGGTCAATACACAACTTTGGTGCATCAGTGAATTCGCGAACTTGTGTGCCGGTTCCATCAGCAGGTGCGCACTCGCCTTGACCATAGACAAATGGTCCGCCAGTAACTGGAGCCACAGTCGATTCGACAGTTTCGACAGGCGCTGTTGAATCACTTGGTGTTGCTGTCTTGCTGTCTTTGTTGCTACTAAAATTGACCAGCAAAACAATGGCAATAACTGCGCCGAGCAGCACAGCAATTCGCGTTATTCGTCGACGTAAATTTTGACGCATGACCTGCTTATCAACTTGATCGAGGCGTGCACGGCGATTTTCTTTTTGACGGCTTCGTTTGTCTGTACCCATGAGCACAAAATGCTACAGGTCAGCAACACCTGCACCGCTAGCGTTGAACACCGTGGCTCTGATTGTTCAAAAATACGGCGGTACTTCGGTTGCTGACCCCGAAAGAATGCGCGATGTCGCTCGTCATATTGCAGCATTAAAAGCAGAAGGTAACCAACTCGTAATCGTCGTTTCGGCAATGGGCAAAGCCACCGACAACCTGATGGAACTGGCACGGCAAGTCTCATCGGCACCGTCGGGTCGCGAAATGGACATGTTGCTGACAACTGGTGAACGCATCAGCATGTCGCTTTTATGTATGGCGTTACAAGATCTTTCCGTTGAGGCAATGAGCTTTACTGGTAGTCAAGTTGGAATTATCACTGACACGGTGCACACCCGAGCAAAAATTCTTGAAATTAAAGGTGACCGCGTGAGAGAAGCATTGCGTGAAGGAAAAGTTGCAGTCGTTGCAGGTTTTCAAGGCGTTAGCACCTCAAAAGAAATCACAACTCTTGGTCGTGGCGGAAGCGACACGACTGCCGTTGCGTTGGCTGCTGCTCTTAAAGCAGATGTTTGTGAAATTTATACTGACGTCACCGGGGTATTCACCGCCGACCCTCGACTCGTGTCGCAGGCACGCAAACTAAAACATCTCGAGTTTGACGAAATGCTTGAGATGGCTGGGGCCGGTAGCAAAGTACTTGCGCTACGCAGTGTCGAATTTGCCCGCAATCACAATGTGCCAATTCATGTGCGCTCAAGTTTCACTTGGGAACAAGGAACTTGGATAACAAGCGAAGAACGTAAAGGAGAAAAAAATATGGAAGATCCAATTATCTCTGGTGTCGTGCATGACGCCGGCGACGCCAAAATTACTGTGCTGGGAGTGCCCGACCAACCAGGCGTTTCTGCCGCGTTGTTCGAACCACTGGCAAATGCCAATGTCAACGTTGACATGATCGTCCAGAACACATCTACTGCCGGCACGACGGACATTTCGTTTACGTTGCCGAAAACAGATGTGTCGATTGCCGAGCCAATCGTGCAACGCATCGCCAAACAAGTCGGTGCTATCGGCGTAACTCAAGACACGAACATCGCCAAGATTTCACTCGTTGGTGCAGGAATGAAATCAAGCCCGGGTATTGCCGCGAAAATGTTTCGAGTGCTCGCCGATAACAAAGTAAATATTGAAATGATTTCAACAAGCACAATTAGAATTTCTGTTGTTGTGGCTGCACCGATGCTAGAAAAAGCTGTTCGAGCATTGCACACTGCGTTCAACTTAGATAGTGGCGAGGAGTATTCAGCACCACTTCCTGAACGCAAGTAGGTTTCTTGGCACACTATGCAAACTAAACGCGCTCATCATTTGCCTTGGCGGCGCGCCGGACATCTCGCCGACAATGATCTCAGTGCAGATGATGTGGTTCGCGAAACTGGATGGGTTTTCAATAACGAAACGGGTGACGAATTAACACTCAAAGAGTTCGTCGATACGGGTGACAAAGAAGTTCAGCGATATGTCAGGTTGCTTGAACTCCAAAATATTCAATTTGAGTCGTCGACGCTTCTTGAAATTGGCAGTGGCATCGGCAGAATGACTTCGGCATTCACGAATCGTTGTCAAAAAGTAGTCGCAGCCGATGTTGACTCAGCATTTCTCGAGAGATGTCGACAAACAGTTGCGCAGTTTGGACGAATTGACCGCCTTAGCACGCTGCATGTCGTTAATGGACGAACACTTGTGCTCGGTGACGACACGGTTGATGCAACTTTTTCATACATCACGTTGCAACACTGTCAACCACAAGATGCCATCGAACTTGTAAATGAAGCAATCCGTGTGACACGAAGCGGTGGCACAATCGTGCTCAACTTCCGCACTTGGGTTCTGAGTGATGTTGTGCTGGTGCCACTTGGTATTGCGATGCGGGCACTTTGGAAAGTCCCAATAATCGGTCCGCGCTTGGCGCGTTGGCGATGGTCAACAAGAATCGGCTGGCAAGCAAACCGCCTGAACCCAAATACTGTGCTGGCGAAAGTTGCCCCTGTGCTCAGCGAAATCAAAGTATTTCATTCTGTAAAGCGAAAACTTAAAGTTTCAGCAAATAGCCAAAAGCCCATAAAAACTATTCCAACGAATCGAATTAATCCAAGCCACTGGTGGTTGGTCGCTCAAGTATCCTGAACGCGTGACAAAAAAAGTATCTTTAGGAATAGTCGGCGCAACCGGCATGGTCGGCAGTGTTATGCAGACATTGCTGATCGAACGAAACTTTCCGGCGTCAAAAGTTAGATTTTTCGCTTCAGCACGATCTGCTGGCAGTGTCATCGAATGGAATGGTCAAAAGATCACCGTTGAAGATGCTTCGACTGCCGACACAAGTGATTTAGATATTGCAATTTTTTCTGCTGGCGCGACCACTTCGCGGGCAATTGCCGAGGTTTACGCCAAGCGCGGCGCAATGGTTATCGACAATTCATCGGCGTGGCGAATGAACCCTGACGTGCCGTTAATTGTTTCAGAGGTGAACCCTGAAGATATCGCCTTGGCAAAACTCGGAATTATCGCTAACCCAAACTGCACGACGATGGCAGCAATGCCCGTGCTCAAGCCACTGCACGATGCAGCGGGTCTTACTCGAATGGTCGCAAGCACTTACCAAGCGGTCAGTGGCATGGGTGTTTCTGGTGTCGCAGAATTGCACGAACAAATAAAACTCGGTGCTGAACGCGCCGACGAACTTACATACAGTGGTGAAGCAATTTCGTTTCCACCTGCGATTAAATTTCCTCGAACAGTTTCGTTCAACGTCGTACCGTTCGCAGGCAGTCTTGTCGATGATGGAATGCTAGAAACAGATGAAGAGAAGAAACTGCGCAATGAAAGCCGAAAGATTTTGCACATACCAAATCTTCGAGTCTCAGGCACCTGCGTGCGGGTGCCAGTTTTTACCGGGCACTCACTTTCGTTGAATCTCGAATTTGATCGGGCAATTACTCCGGCTGAAGCAATAAAGATTTTGTCAAGTGCCGCAGGTGTCAGTGTGATGGATGTTCCAACACCGTTGAACGCCGCGGGCAAAAACGCAAGTTTCGTTGGAAGAATTCGACAAGATCATTCAATCGAAGGAAACAAAGGCCTCGTGCTGTTCGTCTCTAACGACAATCTTCGCAAAGGCGCTGCGCTGAATGCTTTGCAGATCGCCGAAGTAATCGTAAATAGTTAAACCTCGACTGGCACACCTTCGTGCCAAGACTCACCGGCAGCAATTGCGTTTGCGGCGCGACGTAGCCGAAGCGAATCAAGCGGTTTAATTAACCAACCTTGCGCACCACTGCGTCGTGCAAGATGCACATCAGCAACACGATCAAGCAACATTAAAACTGGGACGTTTGGCGCTCGCCCGTCACTGTGATCTAACCGCAAATCCATCGTCACTGCCATCGCGCCCATTGAGCCACTCTGCAAATCGAGAACTGCTAAATCTGGCGTGCGTTGCTTTATGGCTTGCGACACATCACGGCCATCACTACACACGACAAACGAAGTTTCAGGCGATCCGAGCGCTGCGTGAACTTCGTCAAGAACCCATTGAGCGTCGGTGGCAAGCAAAATGTGCACGCGCAAATGTTAGCGTAAGTCTCTCAACACACGCTTCGGAGAGTTAATTGCGCACAGCAGCCAGTCAATTACGGACATACATCACAGTTGCAATGCTTGTTTTGATGACGGCAATGATGCTTGTCGCCGCACAAACTGCGCATGCGCAAGAACAGGCGATCGATCTGGCGCCAGTCGACATTGTTGAAGTGAACGGATTGATTGACGAAATTGTTGTGCACGATATTGAACAAGCAATTGACCGAGCCGAAAATTCGACGTCACAGGCAATAATTTTACAAGTCAACTCTCACGGTGGTGTCGTTTCTGCGGCTCGGCTAACACAGTTGTTTGATCGAATAATTAATTCAAAACTGCCAATCGGTGTCTGGGTAGGACCTACGACCGCTCGTGCATACGGCAGTGCTGCTCAGTTGCTGGCAGTTGCAGACGTTTCGGCAATGGCCGATGGCACGCGCATCGGTATGACAGGAAAGTTATTGAACACAAGTGCTGGCAAAGTGAGTTTTGGTGATGCATCAGCAAAACTATTTGACTCAACATTAAATTCTCAAGAAGCAAAAAAACTTGGTGCACTAAAACTTACGACAGCCGATGACGGAGTGCCGGTGCTGCGCAATATGTTGCTGGCACTAGATGGACTGACGATAAAAGGCAAAACATTGCACACAGTTGTCGACACCAAAGACGAGAACGGGCAACTGGTTCGAGACGCTGCTACGACGAGATTCTTCAAACTTGGTTTGGTAGAGCGCTTGTTGCACACGTCGGCGAGTCCACCTGTGACTTACTTATTATTCATCATCGGTCTCGCACTATTGATATTCGAATTTTTCACGGCAGGTATCGGTGTCGCCGGAGTTGTCGGTGCGGTTTGTGTCGTGCTCGGAAGCCACGGACTTGCAACGCTTCCGTTGCGTGGCGCAAGTCTTGTGTTGTTGTTGATCGCAATGCTTGCGCTGGCGATTGACGTGCAAGTTGGAATACCGAGATTTTTTACCGGTTTAGGTCTTGCATTATTTACGATTGCCAGCCTGACACTGTTTCGACCCAGTGACGGTGGCGATGTTCGACTTTCATGGCTCACTCTCGCTTCTGGAATCGCGGCGATTTCTCTGGCCTTTGTCGTCGGCATGCCATCGATGGTGCGCACCAGGTTCGCCACGCCAACAATCGGACGCGAGTGGATGATCGGAAGTATTGGTGTGGCGGTTGGTTCAATCAATCCACTTGGGATCGTAAAAATTCATGATGCAACTTGGCGTGCAAGAACAAATCGCTCAACGCCAATTGATGACGGTCAAGAGTTGCGCGTTGCCGCCATCGATGGTGTGACTCTCGAAGTTGAACCGCTCGAAGGTGCTGCCCGCGACTATCGCGAAATGCGCAAGCCTAAATAAATTTTCAATAACTAACTAGTTAGCGAGTCGTGCGCCACCGACTCGCAAATCACCAGAACGTTTGGTGATTCCGCGATTGTCAAGAGCTTCAAGCAGCGGCACAGCATGTTTGCGCGTGATACCGAGATGCTCACGAAATTGCGAAACTGTGAAACCATGCGGATTTTTGTTCAAAATATCAATCACGTTGAGTCGTGCTTTTTCTAGCGCCGAAACATGAAATGTAGTCCCGTCGATATCGACTAATAATCCGCGCTGCACAAGTTGACGCACGATATTGCGATCAAGCGTCTTCGTATCCGGAGGCGTTACTCCGGCATGTGCAAATAATCCGACATATGGATGATCGACTATTGAACCCGCGCCTTTGATCCGAGCCTTACCCATCTCGCTCACAACTTCGGGCAAAGTTGCAAGAACTGCTTGTTCAAAATTTTCAAGTCGTGAAATTTCGATGCCGTCTGTTTGTTTCGCGAGACGAACGGCTAAATCTTTTCTCACCGCGTCGTGCAACACATCAGTGGTCAGCCAATTACCAACCACTGCAGGACGAACCTCACCTGTCAATAATTCGAAGTCGTCAACCGTTATCCAACCGCGCTCGGCAATCAAACGATCTGCAGATCGGTCGGGCTTTGCTCGAGAAACACGAAGCACTGGATGAATATCAAGTACTTCGCCACCACCAATAGTTTCCTGTCGACCAGATTCGCGAAGGATGTAGCGGTCACCCGGCAAAAGAGCAAGCGGTGATGAGAGTGCGATCCGCACCGAACCTTGCTCGTCGGCGTTTAACTCGCGCGTTCTAATAAGTCGAATCTTGGCGGCAAATTCGCCCGAACCGATATAGACCGTATAACTACCGCGCCGAGTAACACGATGTTTGAGACTCGGAACGATTTGTAACGACGCATCAAACATCGATGTTGGTTTCCATTGTTTCGCCCTTACAAGTGCGTCACCGCGCGAAATTTCTTCGTGCGAGACACCGACCAAATTCAAAGCACAACGATGACCATCATCAAGACGCGCAACTGATTTTTCATGCTGCTGAATTTCACGAATCCGAACTTTTTGCTGTGTGCGCACAACGGTTAGTTCGTCGCCAACTTCTAATGATCCTTCAATCAATGTTCCGGTCACGACTGTGCCTGCACCTTTAGTCGTGAACGCCCTGTCAATCCAGAGCCGAGGCCGTTGTTTGATTGTTGAATCACCAGGCACAGGCTCGTTTGTTATTAATTGATCTAATGCAATGCGTAAATTGTCTAGCCCTTGTTTGGTTGTGATTGAAGTTGAAATTATCTCGGCATTCGATAAAAACGAGTCACTCATGCGCTCGGCGATTTCATTGCGGCGAATATTTTCTAGAACATCATCAATCAGATCAACTTTGGTCAATGCAACGAGACCCGATGTCACTCCAAGAAGTTTCAAAATCTGAAAATGTTCTTCGGTCTGTGGCATCCAGCCTTCTTTTGCGTCGACGACTAAAACACATGCGTCAATCGCCCCAACACCAGCCAACATATTGCGCAAAAAACGAATGTGCCCTGGAACATCAATAAAACTTGCTACAGCCCCGGACGGCAAAACCGTGTGTGCAAACCCAAGATCAATCGTCATTCCTCGACGCTTTTCTTCTTCCCACCTATCGGGGTCTGTGCCTGTTAGCGCCCGAACAAGTGACGATTTACCGTGATCAACATGACCAGCCGTAGCAATAACAGTCATTGCGGTCGCAGATTATTTCTGCAAACTCTTTAAAGCGCTTGCTAAAACTGCGTCATCCTGGGGTCGAACAGTACGTAAATCAATAAATGTTTTTGAGTCTTTAACCCGAGCAATAATCGGCACATCATGCTTGCGCAATTTCGCAAGATGATCCCCCGCAACGACGATTCCTGCTGATGCAATTGTTGCACCTGGTGCCGACCCAGCACCAGGTATTGAATCAAGCGAACAAACTTCGCCGACACCAGATGCACTAATTATTTTTTCAGCACGCAACTGCAATTCAGAAACGTCGATAGTAGCCATCTGCCAGAAAGCGATGTCTGTCGTCGCAGTTCGTCCCAAATATGAAAGTGCCAAAGATTGCATCGATATCATCGTCAACGAGCCGGGACGCAAAGCACGAGCAAGCGGATGTTGCGCGCAAGCCTCTATCAGATCGGCCCGGCCAGCAATCACTCCACATTGTGGACCACCGAAAAGTTTGTCGCCACTGAACATCACGAGTGCTGCGCCGTCTTTAAGTGTTTGTCGAGCAGCGGGTTCGTTGGCCAACCAACTTGGCGCGCGAGTCTCGAGCCAGGGGCATGTGTTGTCGATTAATCCTGAGCCAATATCAACGGCAACTGGCACCGACAAAGTTGCGAGTTCACGCGTCGGCGTGTCTTCAACGAAACCAGACACCCGATAATTAGACGGATGAACTTTCAACACAAGCGCAATATCGTTGCCGCGTTTGTCAATCGCTTTTTGATAGTCACGAATACGCGTACGGTTCGTCGTGCCGACATCAACCAATCGCGCACCAGATTGTTCGGTGACTTCTGGAATACGAAAGTTGCCACCGATTTCAACACTTTCACCACGCGAAACTGCGACATCTCGAGAATTCGCCAGCGCCGCAACTACCAAAAGCACCGCCGCCGCATTGTTGTTGACGACTATCGCAGCCTGCGCACCGCAAAGAAGGGCCAACAGCTTTCCGACTGCGTCTTGGCGCGAACCGCGTTCGCCAGTCAACATATTTAATTCAAGATTCGACGCTCGGTTCATTGTTTGCACAGCGACTGGCGCTCGACCGAGATTTGTATGCAACAAAACACCAGTCGCATTGACAACATCGCGCAACAAACTTTGCGCTAATTCACTGGCGAGTTCATCGGCAATTTTTTTTACGTTTGCAGTTGAACCATTTGCGATTGCGCGACGAGCAATGTCAACGAGAACTGCATGAGGCAAGGAATGACGAATCGCCAGCTCTCGTGCGAGTGCATCCACAGACGGTGGACGTCCCGCAGTGTCGACCGACACGCGATTCATTGCTTTGAACCTATCGGCGAACAATCTCTGAAATGACACAGCACTTCGCAGCAATGATGATTCGCCGTGTGGCTTTGCGTATTCTCAATACTGTGACCGATTTCGACGCCGAACCTGCAGGTGCTTCAAAAGACAAGAGTGCGCTTCGACCGGCAGCCACCGTGATGTTGATCCGCGATATTGAAGATGGAGCGTTTGAAGTTTTTATGTTGCAACGCACACTCAACGCCGCATTTGCCGGCGGAATGTACGTGTTTCCCGGTGGAAAAGTTGACGAACTTGATGGCATCGATGAACTCGAGCAATTCTGTGATGGATTAGATGACACGCACGCAAGTGGTCTGTTGCAGATTCCAAAAGGTGGGCTCGCCTATTGGGTGGCGGCGATTCGTGAATGTTTCGAAGAGGCTGGTGTTTTGCTGGCGCGAAGCACCAAGACGAATCAATTAATTGCATTCGATGCGGATGAAATTATTCAGCGATTTGATCAGGCTCGATTAAAGGTTCACGATTCAGTGCTCAGCATTATCGAGTTATGCCGACTCGAAAATCTGCGACTCGTTACCGACTCAATTCACTATGTGAGTCACTGGATAACACCAGTCGGTGAAGCACGCAGGTTTGATACGCGATTTTTTGTGGCACGCGCGCCCGCATCGCAAGAGCCGTTACATGATTCACAAGAGACAATCGCGAGTTTGTGGGTTCAACCACAACATGCGCTTGACCAATTAGCACGTGGAGAATTGGCGATGTTTCCACCGACTTCTGAAAATTTGAAATTTCTTGCTAAATATAAGACAAGTGCCGAAGTTTTGGCAGCAGCAAAAAAAGTTTCCAACCCAGTTGCGATTTTGCCACGTCTGCGCACCAACAGCGACGGCAAAGTAATTGGCGTACTAATGCCCGGCGACCCCGGATACTAAATAATCGCGACCTTTTATTTTTTTGGTTTTTCGCCGAGGGCGAGGGTGACGGTTTCAAGCATGCGAGCCGAACAGCCGGCCATCTCGTTGGCAGGCACCGTTTGCGAGATGATTTTTTTTGCGATATCACGAAACACCTCGGCAGCAATTCCTGAACCGTTAATCGCCACAGGCTCGCCATTGTCTCCGCCGTGAGCAACAGCACTCTCAATTGGAACCTGACCGAGTAACTCAGAGCCGATTTCAGTGGCCAAATTTTGACCGCCACCCTGGCCAAATAACTGATAACTAGTTCCGTGCTCACAAGTGAATGCGCTCATATTTTCGATCACACCGGCGATACGCAAGAAACTTCGTCGCGCCATGTCGGCTGCACGAATCGCAACTTTTTGCGCCGACACAGAAGGCGTCGTGACGATTATCAAATCAGTGCGTGGCAACATGCGAGCCAAACCCATTTGCACATCGCCGGTGCCTGGTGGCATATCAATCAATAAATAATCCAGATCGCCCCAGTGAACATCTTTCAAAAATTGTTCAACTGCTTTGGTCAACATCAGCCCACGCCACATGAGAGCAGTGCCTTCATCTTCGACGAGCATGCCGGTGCTGACAACTTTCAATACACCTTTGCCAACAATTCGCTCATTAGGGATCATTTTTGGTTTGTCACTGCCACTAATCAGTTTGGCTTCAAGACGGTCAGACATATTTAACATTCGCGGCACCGAGAATCCCCAAATGTCTGCATCTAAGACACCGACTGTGAAGCCTTGGTTTGCAAGTGCAGCAGCAAGGTTTACAGTCACTGAACTTTTGCCAACACCGCCTTTGCCGCTAGCGATTGCCAAAATGCGAGTGTTCAACGGAATTTGAGTTGCGGGTGCATTTTCTTTTGCATTCCATCTGGCGCGAGTCATAACTGCAGTGCGCTCATCAGAATCCATTTCGCCCCACTCGATTTTTACTTTTGTTACGCCAGGGTGAGTCGTGACCCGTGATTCAACATCGTTTTTGATTTGCACACGCAATGGGCAACCCTTGATCG
Organism: Actinomycetes bacterium; assembly: GCA_014190295.1. Lineage (GTDB taxonomy): Bacteria > Actinomycetota > Acidimicrobiia > Acidimicrobiales > Ilumatobacteraceae > BACL27. The sequence goes on from BJGF01000002.1 coordinate 49,845, forward strand.
TGAGTTTCACACCAATCGTGACGAGACCTTCGTCAGAAACTGTGACGCCTGTTGCCATCCCCAGGTCAACGATGTTGTCGCCAAGCTCTGGGTCAATTACTGCACGCAATAGATTGGTCACCTCTGCGGGCGTTGGAGGCTGCACTCGGCGGCCAGTCATACTTATAAACTACCTGACAAGCCAATGGATGCTTCGTTGCCTTTGGCATATGCCTGGCATAATCGTGCCTGTATTGCATTGCAAGCGGTAGTCTTTTATTACATTCGAATAACCAAAATGGAGACCTTCAAATGATCACTCTTACAGACAAAGCAGCAGTCAAAGTCAAGCAACTTCTCGAATCTGAGAATGCAACTGAACTTGCCTTGCGCGTTGCTGTGCGACCAGGCGGTTGCTCGGGCTACTCATATGAAATGTTTTTCGACGGAGAATTCGCCGCTGACGACCTTGTGCAAACATTCGGAGATGTAAAAGTTGTCGTTGATCCAGCATCGTTGCAACTTCTTGAGGGTGCAAATCTTGACTACAACGACGGATTACAAGATGCTGGTTTCAAGATCACGAACCCAAATGCCTCGCGCAGTTGTGGTTGTGGTCAAAGCTTCAGCTGATACCCGCTGACGCAAGAGCGTCAAAAATTTCTGAAGAGTCAAACACAGAATCAAACCTCTCGATAATTTTGCCGTTTGCGTCAACAATAAATAGCACTGGCTCAAAAGTTAGTTCAAGTGCTTTAACTGCCGGGGCAATAACGGTTGCTGCTTCGTCTGAGTAAACCTCTGCGTGAATAAAAACTGCACGATCACCGATTCGTGATCCAACTTCAATTAATCCGTCGAGCGCAGGAGAACAAGTACCAGTCTGACAGTGAGCTGGCGTGCCGACAAGATATGCAACTGGCACGCCGAGTTTCAGAGCTTCGGTGAGAGTCATCGCATGAAACGGGCATGGTTCTGGAATTCGTGTGCAGATTGGTTTGACTCCTTGATTGTTGTCAAAAGTTGGCGTATCAAAACCCGGCAACGAATCGTTGGCACCGGGAACTGCAACTTGATCTGGCTCTAGAACGCTAAACGCAGCACCTTCAATTGGTCCACCTGAAACGACAAGCGCATAGTTGCCAGACATCGAAATATTTATACGAAACGGATAATAAGGCAGAAAAGTCTCTGCGTCATGCGAATGCACAGAACCATCACTGTGCGAATGCGCAGAAACATTACCGTGCAACGTCGCAGAAACATTTTCGATAATTACTTCATCGGTCGAAAGATCGATAACTTTTGCTGAGAGCGTTTTCGGAAAGTTAAAGCCGCTACTCGAATCAATTATCCCAGAAGAAAGAGCGAGAGAAATCGGCAAACGCAAATTTCCGCGAACTAAAACTTGTGGAAAGCGCTGCACCAGTTGCAAATCATCTGGAAAATCGGACTGAGAGTCTTGATTTGATGTCGAACTATTGCCACATGATGTCAAAACACCAAACGAGATACCAGCCCCAAGAACCGTGACCGAACTAGATATAAACCCACGGCGACTTAGATTTTTCATGCGAGTTATCGTATTGGCACAAAGATCATCTACGATTTAACGCATGGCAAAACCGACACCGGCCATTGGGCCATACACACCAGTTGTTCGCGCAGGCGACTGGATAATTGTCTCTGGACAACTTGGACTCAAAGACGGAGCAATCGTTAGCGGCGGTGTTAGCGCACAAACGACACAGGCAATCGAAAACTTGAAAGGTCAACTCAAGTCTGTTGGCGCATCAATCAAAGATGTGAAAAAGACGATGTGCTTTTTGACAGACATGGATACTTTTGCGACTTTTAACGAGGCTTACGTCGAAGGTTTTGGAACATCACGCCCGGCGCGCAGCACAATTGGCGTCGCATCACTGCCTGCTGGTGGCGCAGTCGAAATTGAGGCTTGGGCTTACAAGCCTGAGAAATAAAATGGCCGGCGCAATAATTCTCGTTCTTGTATTGTTGGCGTTTCCGATAATTGTTGGCTTGTCAACTGCGGGCATTGCCGCGTTGCTTGGTCACTTGCTGTATCGCGATGCCGATGAACGACACGCGAAGAGTGAACTTCGCGAGTTAAATATCTGACTACTGAACCCGCTGATCTTGTAATTGCGCGTGCGTCGCTTGTTGCGACGATGGATAACAGTCGAAGAGAAATACGAGATGGTTGGGTGGCGATTACAAACGGTTTTGTTTCGGCGATCGGCAACGGTACTCCACCACCAGCAAAACAAGTTGTAGACGCCAGCGATTGTCTCGTCACGCCAGGTCTTGTAAATACTCATCATCATCTGTATCAAAATTTGACGCGGGCGTTTCCGCCGATGACTAACGCACCGCTGTTTGGTTGGCTGCAAACTTTGTATCCGTTGTGGCGTGCGCTCGACGAAGAGTCGGCGCATGTTTCGGCATGGGTCGGTCTCGCCGAACTTGCACTTTCGGGTTGCACTACTTCGACTGATCATTTATATGTTCACCCTGCTGGAGCAGGCGATTTGTTGAGTGCAGAAATTTCTGCCGCACGCGATATCGGAATGCGTTTTCACCCGACTCGCGGGTCAATGTCGTTGTCGATCAAAGATGGTGGATTGCCACCCGATGATGTGGTGCAAGACCACGATGTAATTCTGGACGAATCAAAACGTGCTGTTGAAAAACATCATGACCGCAGTCACGGGGCGATGGTGCGAGTTGCTCTTGCGCCTTGCTCGCCGTTTTCGGTGACGAAACAACTGATGATCGACTCGGCAGAGTTGGCTGCGAAACTTGACGTGCGTTTACACACGCACTTTGCTGAGAATTCAGAAGATGACGCGTTTTCGTTGGCGACATTTGGTTGTCGTCCGATGGATTATTTAGAAGAAGTTGGTTGGTGCACTGACCGCACATGGCTAGCGCATTGCGTAATGCCGAACGCGCAAGAAATTAAACGTCTAGGTGCGGCGCGAATCGGGGTGGCACATTGTCCGAGTAGCAATTTGATTTTGTCTTCGGGTGTTGCGCCGATAATTGATTTGATCGCTGCTGGCGTGCACGTCGGTATCGGCGTCGACGGTTCGTCGTCGGCAGATAGCGCATCAATGTGGCTTGAAGCACGACAAGCAATGTTGCTCGCAAAATTGCGCAGTGGGGCTGGCGCTGGCACGGCACGCATGGCTCTTGAATGTGCGACTCGCGGTGGCGCTGGTTGCCTTGGTCGTGTCGGTGAGATCGGAGAGTTATCGGTCGGAAGTGTTGGTGATGTTGCAATTTGGTCTTTGACCGGACCGGCGTTTTCGGGTGCGATTGCCGACCCGATTGAAGCGTGGTTGCGTTGCGGGCCGGTTGCAGCACGCGACACGATCGTGCACGGCAAACATGTTGTGCGCAATCACCAAATCGTCAATACAAAACTTGAACCGATGCTCAAATCGCACTCACTCCTCGCCCACCGCATGCAACAACTCACCAACCGCTAAACAAGATCTGGTCTAAAATTAAAATGATGTCGCAAAATCGAAGTTTTCAATTGCACCAGTCGTTACTGCAATCAGTCAAGGGCAAATTAACGAGAAGATTATTGGAGTTTCTGAAACGCATTCGACTTGGGCGAATTCTAATTTCAATGACCACACGATTTGCGATTGCGCAAACTGCAAGCGTGGTGATTCGTGGCACGACCGTGAACTATTCGACTATCGAATTTTCGTGGTTGAAAACTCGATTTGAAGATATTGAGTCCCTTGAACCAACGACACTGACATGGATCGATGAGTTCACAGAAAACTCTGTGCTCTGGGACATCGGAGCAAATATTGGTTCATATTCGATATATGCAGGTCTAACCAAGAAAATGCAAGTAGTTGCATTTGAACCATCTCCGTTCAATATCGAATTTCTCTCGCGAAATATTTGGCTTAATAGTCTCGAATCGCAAGTCACAGTGATTCCTAATCCGCTCTTTAGCGATGCGGTTCAAGCCAAACTTTTGATGAAATCGATCGAGTGGGGAAACTCTGGATCAACCTTCGGTGAAAATTATGCTGAGGATGGTCAGCCAATCGAAGTTGAGTTTGAGTATCGAACGATTGGTTTTTCAATGGATCAAGCCCTGACCTGGCTGAAACTTGCACAACCTGACTACATCAAACTTGACGTGGACGGCATTGAGGGTCTCATCCTCAGCGGCGGCAAAACTGTCTTGTCAAAAGTTAAAAGTCTTCTCGTTGAAGTACCAGAGTTCGAATCTGGTCGGCAACTGGTGCAATCTGCATTAACGCAAGCCGGCCTCTCCCGCGAGAAATCTGCACAACACAACGAAATCTGGTCACGAATCTAAATTAAATAACAAGCAGTGGTTCGCCAGGGGCTTGAACCCAGTAAATCCATACTTTTAGGGCTATTCAAGATTTGGACTCAGTCCAAACTTCTGTTAGGGTGCTGCCATGCATTTCGAGCCGATGAACACGCTGCATCAACATGGCATGCCTGTGACCGCGCAACGACTTGCCGTGTTGCGCGCGGTCAACAGCAATCCTCATGCCACGGCCGATCACATCGCAGCGTTTGCAACAAAGGACATTGGTTCTATCTCGAAGCAATCTGTCTACGACACACTTTCGACAATGGTTGAACGTGGTGTCTTGCGCAAGATTCAACCTGTCGGGTCTGTCGCGCTATACGAAAATCGCGTCGGCGACAATCACCACCACGTAGTTTGTCGCTCATGCGGAGCAGTAGGTGATGTGGATTGTGCAGTTGGCTATCGGCCGTGCTTGTCGGCATCACACACCCATGGGTTCATCATTGACGAAGCAGATGTGTCGTACTGGGGCACCTGCGAAACTTGCGCAAAAAATCGCAAGCAGACCGTGAAGCAAACGAGTAGCAAGAAATCCAATAGCAAAAAAACCACTAACAAAAAAAGGAAAGTAACAACATGACCGACTTACAGAAATCATCAGCAGACAGCACCGCAGCGTGCCCATTCACCGGAGCGGTAACCGACAACAAGATGGCACCAACCAACAAAGACTGGTGGCCAAATCAACTCAACATCAAGGTGTTGCACAACAATCCAGAAGTTGGCGACCCGATGGATCCAAATTTCGACTACGCCAAAGAGTTTGCCAAGCTCAATCTCAGCACTGTCGTCGCTGACTTGAAGAAACTGATGACCAACTCGCAAGAGTGGTGGCCAGCCGACTACGGGCATTACGGTCCGTTCTTTATTCGTATGGCCTGGCACGCAGCCGGCACCTACCGCACTAGCGACGGTCGCGGTGGCGCAGGCACGGGCATGCTTCGATTCGCACCAACCAACTCTTGGCCAGACAACGCCAACTTGGACAAGTCTCGTCGCCTGTTGTGGCCAATCAAGCAAAAATACGGCAAGTCGCTGTCGTGGGCAGACCTATTCGTCTTGACCGGCAACGTCGCACTCGAGTCGATGGGTTTCCCGACATTTGGTTTCGGTGGTGGTCGTGTCGATGTGTACGAACCCGACGAAACATATTGGGGTGCAGAAACCACGTGGCTCGGCGACGAGCGCTACAAGGGTGATCGCCAATTGGATTACCCACTTGGTGCAGTGCAGATGGGATTGATTTATGTCAACCCGCAAGGCCCCAACGGCAACCCCGATCCACTCGCATCAGCGCGTGACATTCGTGAAACGTTTGCTCGCATGGCAATGAACGACGAAGAAACCCTCGCGCTCACCGCTGGTGGACACACATTCGGCAAGATGCACGGCGCCGGCAATCCAGATATATATGTCGGTCGCGAGCCTGAGGGCGCACCAATCCAAGAACAAGGTTTGGGTTGGCGCAACTCGATGGGTAGCGGCAAGGGTGTTGACTCCATCACCAGTGGTCTTGAAGGTGCATGGACAATTAACCCCACACGTTGGGACGGCGAGTACTTTCAGATCTTGCTCGACAACGAATGGGAACTTACTAAGAGCCCGGCTGGTGGACACCAATGGGTGCCCAAGAATGGTGCACTCAAAGTGGTGCCAGATGCACACGACCCATCGCGTCGTCACCAGCCGGTGATGACCACCGCCGACATGGCATTCAAGATGGATCCTGCATATGCAAAGATCTCGAAGCGATTCCGCGAAGATCAAGATGCATTCACCGACGCATTCGCGCGCGCGTGGTTCAAACTCACGCACCGCGACATGGGCCCAAAGGTTCGTTACGTCGGCAAGTTGGTGCCAAAAGAAGAACTCATCTGGCAAGATCCAGTGCCAAAGGCAACCGGTAAGCGCCTCACTGCAGCCGACGTGAAGAACTTGAAGCGTCGTGTTTTGAAGTCGGGCTTGAGCGTGTCGCAATTGGTGAAAACTGCATGGGCGTCGGCCTCCACATTTCGTGGCACCGACAAACGCGGTGGCGCCAATGGTGCTCGCATCCGTCTTGCTCCGCAAATCAACTGGGAAGTCAACGAGCCAGCCGAACTGCAGAAAGTGCTAAAGACACTCGAAAAAGTTCGCGATGCATTCAACACCAGCAATAAAAAAGGTGCGCAAGTGTCGATGGCTGATCTCATCGTGCTCGCTGGTTCTGCCGCAGTAGAAAAAGCTGCAGCCGACGCTGGCGTGAAGATTGAGGTTCCGTTCCGCGGCGGTCGCACCGATGCAACGGCCGAACAGACCGACGCTGAATCATTTGCAGTGCTCGAGCCCACGTTTGATGCCTTCCGCAACTACGTGCGCCCCGGCCATGTAGTAACCACCGAACAGTTGTTGCTCGAAAAAGCAGCGCTGCTCAACTTGAGTGCACCAGAAATGACGGTAATGATCGGTGGCATGCGAACCTTGGGCGCAAACTACGGCGGCACCAAGCACGGCGTGTTCACGTCAAAGCGCGGCGTGTTGAGCAACGAGTGGTTCGTCAACTTGTTGGACATCGGCACGCAGTGGACACCCACCGATAAGTCTGAAGAGACCTTCGTTGGTCGCAACCGCAAGACCAATAAAGAACGCTTCACTGCCACTCGCGCAGATCTCGTGTTCGGTTCAAACTCGCAGTTGCGAGCCATCGCCGAGGTCTATGCTGCCAGCGATGCACGCACCAAGTTTGTGCGCGACTTCGTTGCAGCCTGGGTCAAAGTAATGGAGCTCGATCGCTTCGATCTAAAGAAGTAACAGCTCAAGTTACCTCTTTATTCTTCAAGTGGGTCGCCTGGGACTCGAACCCAGGACCTGCGGATTAAAAGTCCGTTGCTCTACCAACTGAGCTAGCGACCCAAGTCGCTGTCAGGCTAGTTGATTGCGACGCGATTTCTACAAACGATTTTGCGACAATCAAGCGAGACAAACGACCAAGACAGAATCTCAATAGAGTTCGCGAAAGGTGCTTGACTAATTGCGTGCGTTTGCTCCCTAAATTCAACTCAAACCGCAAAACAATTCTTTTGGCGACATGGGGGCTATTCACGGGCCTGACTTTTTTGCTCATCTCGGCGGGCAGTTACAGCACGCTGCTGGGTATCCGCGCCGAACTTGAAAATCTGCCGACACTAATCAGCGGAGGAATTACCACCGCCTACTATGCGGGTTTCCTGATCGGGTCGTGGTATTCACTCCGCGCACTCAAAAGTGTCGGCCACATTCGCGTCTATGCGGCACTCGCCTCGTTGCTCAGCGCGTCGACGATCGTCACGGGCCTGTTCGACTCGCCCATCTTGTGGATCATCATGCGCATCAGCACCGGCTTTTGTTTCGCCGGCCTCTATGTCGTCGCCGAATCATGGCTGAACGGTCTGGCCGAAAATCATTTCCGTGGTCGACTGCTAGCGATCTACAACGTCGTGACCATCGGCGCATACGGCGCAGGCCAGTTGTTGGTGTTCAACTTCGACGCCCGCAACGTCAGCGGCTATGCGTTTGCGGCGATCGTCGCGTCGTTGGCAGTAATCCCCGTAGCAATTTCTGAACAAGCAGCAACTCCCAATGTCGACAACCACACACATATCACCATGCGCGAACTTGCACGAATCGTGCCGACTGGTGCTGGCACAATTCTGCTCGTGGGTCTTGCACACGGTGGCATGCTCGGCATGGCGGTTATTCATGCGACGCGCGATGGCCTCAGTGTCGGCCGCGTTGGCATCCTCATTGCAGCGTTGCAACTCGGTGGCATGGCGTTCACGTGGCCAATCTCGTCGGCGTCTGACGATATCGACCGAAGAATAATTGGATTATTGTGCTGCATCGCAGTCATCGCTCTCGGTGCTGTCATGCTTTTGCAATCCACGAATAGCAACTCAACAATTCTCTTGCTGTTTGCGATCGGCGGTTTTAGTTTTCCGTTATATGCAATTGGCGGTGCCTACACCAACGACTGGGTATCACCCGAACAAATGGGTGCCGCAGCATCGCAACTCGTCACGCTGTATGGCTTTGGTGCAATGATCGGACCACTTGTTGCCGCACCGTTTCTCGACATCATCGGCTCGCAAGGTTTTGCCTGGTCGATTATTTCGTTACACGCGCTGATCTTATTGTTTCTTATCTATCGCATTCGTGCATGGCACGCTCCAGTAACGACAAAACATTGGGACGATGTTTCATTTCATGGTCGTGCGTTTTTTGTTCCGGCAACGATTGTTTCGCTCGGTGTCAACCGACGCGCGACCAAAAAAAATAAAAAATTTAAATAGATAAATAGATAAATAGATAAGCAGTCGACTTATCGCAACAATTCCTGTTTCTTAAGTTTCCTGAATAGCTTTTTTAAGCTTTTAAGCGACGCGGGCGATCAATACGCCGACGCCAGCAAATTGCAAGATGCCAGCGACCGCGGTGAATACGTGCCAGATTTCATGAAAGCCGAAAATCTCTGGTGAAAGCTTTGGTTTTTGCATGTAGAACAGCACGGCGCCAACGGTGTTGACAATTCCACCGAGCGCGTATAACAACAAGCTGGTGAAACCAGCACGGTGATACGCCCACGGCAAAATCACGAGCGCAGCCCAACCAATAATCAAATACAACGCGTGACCAACGCGCTTTGCTTTCCATGTGATTTTCAAACCCATGCCCACTGCTGCCGCAACCCAAATTGCAAGCAGGAATGGCACTCCAACTTTTCGCGGCAATGCCAGCAAGCACACCGGCGTATACGTGCCAGCAATCAGCACGTAGACCATCGCGTGATCGAGTTGCTGCATTATCTGCTGCCCTTTCTGCGAGCGCGTAAACAAATGGTACGACGCAGATGTTGAATACAACGCAAGCAGTGACAACGCATATATGCCAACTGCTAACCGCGCTGTGCCGGCAGGCGTGACGAGGGTGAGAATAATTCCGGCGGGAATCGTGACCGCGACTGCAATTGCGTGAATGCGGCCACGCCAACGGGGGCGCCACTTGCCTGTCGAGTGCTGAAACACGGGAATATGTGGCATGAAATCACTCCTTGTTGACAGCGTAACCTTGACACATGACTTACAACTTTGATCGCTTTTTACGGTACGACGAGATGGTGTCGTGGTTGCACGACTTACACAAGCAATTCCCTGGTCTTGTTGCGCTCGAAACGTACGGCAAATCACACAAAGGTCGCGATTTATGGATCGCCACGGTGACCGATATGTCA
>BJGF01000003.1 GCA_014190295.1 Actinomycetes bacterium
CAATTGCAACCGCATGGACATTCGGCGCCATAACCGTTGTCATCTGCCGACGTTGCACATCACTGACCCGATTATTTGGGTACAACATTACGATGTCGACATTGCGACAAGATGCGACACCGTCAAATGCTGCGCCACCTGTGTCACCACTCGTGGCGCCGACGATCATTACTCGTTCATTGCGTTGTGCCAACACATGATCGAACAACTTGCCGACTAGTTGAAGCGCAATATCTTTGAACGCCAATGTCGGGCCGTGAAATAACTCAAGCAAATACTCATTTGGGCCGATTTCTACAAGTGGGGCGACATCTGGATGTCTGAATGTTGAATAAGCATCGACACACAGTTGATGAAAAACTCTTGAGTCAATTTCGTCGCCAACAAACGGCGCCATAATGCTTGCTGCGCGGTTTGCATAATTTGCATTCGGCGTCTTATCAAGTGCCGGCCAAGTTTCTGGCACATACAACCCACCGTCACGAGCCAAACCAGCCAGCAACACATCACAGAAACCGAGCACTGGCGCATTGCCGCGTGTCGAGCTATATCGCATTATTTCTAGCCAGCAACAACGCGCAACAGCGCGCCAACGTGCTTGACAACATCTAAAGATTTAAATTCAGCAAGACAACTTTGCACAGATGACTCTTTGGCGTCATGAGTTAAGAAAACAAGTCGTGCATCAGAACCAATGCCATCTTGCTCGGCAGCACGAATGCTGACGCTATTTCGAGCAAACACCCCGGTAACTGCGTGCAACACACCAGGTTTATCAGCCACTTCAAGACCGATCATATATTCGCAATGAATCTCGCTGATCGGCAATAACTTTGCGTCAGTAAATGTTCCAAGCGGAGCGTGCGTGCCTTTGCGCAAATTAATCGCAGCGTCGATCACATCTCCGAGAACGGCAGATGCAGTTGGTTCGCCGCCAGCCCCACGACCATAAAACATCAAAGAGCCAGATGCTCGTCCATCAACGACAACGGCATTAAAACTTTCTCGCACAGCAGCCAACGGATTATTGAGCGGCACAAGCGCCGGGTGCACGCGAACCGAAAGCTTTGAACTTGCTGCGTCCAACTCGGCGACTCCAAGAAGTTTTACTGCGTAGCCAAACTTACGAGCAATCGTGATGTCAGCCGCCGTAATTTTTGTAATACCTTCTGAGTAAACGTCAGCGGCGCGAACCGTCGACCCAAACGCAATGCTCGCAATAATCGCAATCTTTGCGGCTGCATCATGTCCTTGCACATCTGCTGTCGGGTCAGCCTCAGCAAAACCAAGTTGCTGTGCTTGTGCAAGCGCGACTTGGTAATCAGCCCCGAGTTCGCTCATTTTGGTGAGAATAAAGTTTGTCGTGCCGTTTACGATTCCCATTACACGAGTGATTGGTTCGCCACGCAAACTTTCGCGTAACGGCCTAATTAATGGAATGCCACCACAAACGGCCGCCTCAAACAGCAAGTCGGTGCCAGATAGATCGGCAGCACTAAACAGTTCTGCGCCATGACGCGCAAGCAAAGCCTTGTTCGCCGTTACGACTGGCTTGTGGTTTTTAAGCGCTATAAAAATAAGTTCTGAGGCTGGATCGATGCCGCCCATTAATTCAACAACAAGATCAACATCTGATGACTGCACAAGTTCTTGAGGGTTGCTGACGAGCGTTACCCCTTTCGGCAAGATGTGCTTCTTAGTTGTGTCGCGAATGCAAACCTTGGTTACCTCGAGTCGCACACCGCTACGTGCCAAAATATCCTCGGCTTGTTGAGTAACCAACGAAACGAATGCCGAGCCAACTACACCGTGGCCGAGCACGCCGAGGCGAACAACATGTGCGCTGGGGTGTGGCGACATATTTATACGCTATCTGCGACGTCGAGGTTCACAAGATCATTAAATGTTTCACGACGCACCACTAATCGTGCAACACCGTCACGCACAAAAACGACCGGCGGTCGCGTCACTTTGTTGTAGTTCGAACCCATGCTGTGTCCGTATGCACCAGTAACCGGTGTCGCGACTATGTCACCAACTTTATAGTTCTTCGGAAGCAATGCGTCGTCAATCAAAACGTCACCGCTCTCACAATGTTTGCCAACAACTCGAGCATGTTCGGTGCGGTCGTCATTAACTCGTGCTGGCAAAAATGCTTCGTATCCAGAGTCATACAAAACTGGTCTTGGGTTGTCGCTCATGCCACCATCTACTGCAACATAAGTTCTGATGTTGGGCAGGTGTTTAATCGAACCAATGCGATACAAAGTAACTGCTGCTGATGCGACGATTGCGCGACCAGGCTCAACGAATACTTTTGTTCCTGCACGCAACTTTGCAATAGCGGGTGCCAGCGCTTGACCCCACTGGGTAATTGTCGGAGCATGCTCGCTTTCTACATAGGCAACACCAAGACCACCACCCAAAGTCAGTTCGGCAACTTCTAATTGATTGGCGAAGTTGACCATGATTTCGGCAGCCTGTTCGAAGTTTTCTGCGGCAAAAACATTTGAGCCAATATGGCAATGAATGCCCACGAATTCGACGCTTTTAGATGACCTAACTCGATCGACTGCGCGTTGTGCATCACCATTACGCAGGTTAAAACCAAACTTTGAGTCATCTTGACCAGTTGAGACAAACTCGTGCGTGTGCACTGCCACACCTGGCGTAATTCGCAGCTGAACTCTGGCACGAGGCAAGCCCTGGTTATGCAATTCATCTAAGCGATCTAACTCATCAAAATTGTCAACAACGATGTGATGCACTTTTGCTTCAAGCGCCATCTTGAGTTCGTCAAGACTCTTATTGTTGCCGTGCAAAACACAAGCACTACCCGGCACGCCAGCATTTAATGCAACAAACAACTCACCGCCAGTGGCAACATCTAACAACAATCCTTCTTCGTGTGCCAGACGCGCCATCGCCCCACACAAAAATGCTTTTGTTGCATAGACGACCTGATGCCTACCAAAAACTTTTACTGCTTCTGCACAACGAGCTCGAAGATGTGCCTCGTCGTAAACAAAAACTGGTGTACCAAATTGTTCAGCAATCGCGACAAGATCGCAACTACCAACTTCTAGATGACCTAATTTATTCTCTAATGCCGTGTCTGGCAGCAAGTGCTTGGCGATGCGACTCACATCTGCTCCGGAGCTTCGATACCCAGCACGTCGAGACCCGCCTGCATTACTCGTGCAGTTAAGTCACAAAGCATCAAACGGCTGCTGCGCTGGTCATCAGTGTCGGCTTTGAGCACCGAGCATTGTTCGTAGAACGACGAAAAGCTTGATGCCAAGTCATAGAGATATGTGCACAAACGATGCGGGCTGTATTTTTCGATTGTGTCCCAAAGTGCCGAGTCAAATTGCAACACACGCATCGCCAGTTCGCGTTCTGCCTTGTGTTCAATTTTTGGAATTACTTTGCGCACGCTGGCACGATCGACATTTGCCCGACGGAAGATGCTGCAGATTCGTGCGTGGGCATATTGTAAATACGGCGAAGTATTGCCATCGAACGAGAGCATCCTTTCCCAATCAAATGTGTAATCCTTGATGCGATCAGTTGAAAGATCTGCATATTTAACGGCACCAATACCCACGATGCGTGAAATCTCGTTTCGCGTATCTGCCGACAACTCTGGATTCTTTTCTGCAACTGCCGCAGCAGCACGTTCAACAGCCTCAGTCAACAATGCATCAAGTTTGATCGTGTCACCACTGCGAGTCTTCAACATTTTGCGATCAGCGCCTAAAACGTTTCCGAATGCGACGTGCACCATTTCTCGCGGTGACTGCAGCCAACCCGCTTGTTTTGCCACGGCCGCAACCATCTGCAAATGCTGCGCCTGTGGTGCGCCGACAACATACAGCAACAGCGACGAATCAAGTCTTTCAACGCGGTCGATCACACATGCGAGATCACTCGTCGCATAGTTGTACCCGCCGTCAGTTTTACGAATGATCAGCGGCAACGGTTGATTTTCGCGATTTGTAAAACCTTCCGGAAATACGACATCGGCACCGTCACTATTTGTTAACAACCCCAAATCAGATAGTCGTTGTGCAACTTGTGGCAGTAGCGCGTTGTATGCACTTTCGCCCATCACGTCTGAATCTTGCAACAGCACACCGAGAGTTTCATAAATTGTTTGAAAATATCTAGTGCTCTCGGCGACTAATAGTTTCCAGAGTCTCAGCGTTTCGGCGTCGCCACTCTGCAATGCAACTACGCGAGTGCGCGCTCGAATTTGAAACTCTTCGGAGCCGTCAAACTTTTTTCGTGCTCCGCGATAAAACGAATCTAGGTCTCCGACCGAAAGTTCTTCGGCGGCGTTCGTTTCTCCGAGATCAACTAGGTGCTCAATCAACATTCCAAACGGAGTGCCCCAGTCACCTACATGGTTTTCGCGCACAACCGTATTGCCAACAAACATCAACATTCGCACGAGTGCATCGCCGATCACCGTCGAGCGCAAATGACCAACATGCATTTCTTTTGCCACGTTTGGCGCCGAATAATCGATCACGACGCGACGTGAAGACGCAACTTTGCGCACACCAAGTTTTTCACTGGTGCTCGCAACAACCAGTTCGCGAGCGAGAAAGTCATTAGCAAAAGTCAAATTAATAAATCCAGGTCCAGCAACTTCTGCAGAACTGCAAACATCTTTTAACTCAGCAACTTCAAGAATTTTTATTGCAATATCGCGCGGTGTAGCACCCATCGCCTTGGCTAATGCCAACGAACCATTTACTTGTGCGTCAGCGCGATCGCTTTGGCGTACCGCCGTGTCGATGCCGTCGGCTAGCGATCCGCCAACTTTGGCGAAAGCAACGGCCATGCGTTGGGCAACATAAACGATCGGATCTGCCACCCTTTCATTGTTGCCGAGATCGCCCTACAAAATGCGCCGTATTTGACCCGACCCCTAATTAACTGCGCTTACCGCTGTGGGCAGGCACGAATGGCGTCGACGATAATCGCAAAGGCTGCATCAGCATCAATGGTTTCTAAAACTCGCGTGTTGGCCTTGGTGCGCGACAAAACATGGCGGTCATCGATAACTGTCATACCACGAGTATGTGCACCGTCAATCTCGACTACTACATGTTTTTCGCTCGCCGTGAACAATTCTGGGTGAGTAAGAGCCAACACGGCACAAACATCGTGAAGTGGCGCACCTGCAAAATCGTCGTGCAGAGATTTATACATCTTGCTGAAAAATTCAAGCAATCCAGCCAACATTGGACCGACGGTTTTATGTGCGCCACGAACCATTTCAATGCGTTTTGGTGTTGCCATAATCTGATGAGTTAAATGCAAACCGCTCATAATAATTTTTGCACCAGAATCAAAAACCGCCGCTGCGGCCTCTGGGTCGCACCAAATATTAAATTCGGCCGTCGCAGTGCGATTGCCAAATCTTCCACCACCCATGATTGAGATTCCAGCAATTTTGTCGACCAAATCGGGCGCGGTACGCAATGCCAGAGCGATATTCGTTAGCGGGCCAGTCGGCACCAACCACAAACCCTTATTCGACCGAACTGTGTCGATAATAAAATGAACTGCATCAGTGCCATCAGCAGGGCGCGACGGTTCTGGCAACTTTGCGCCATCCATCCCACTTTCGCCGTGCACATATGCCGCATGTATCGGCTGCGCAACTAATGGCCGACTGGCACCAGAGTGCAACGGCACACTCGAACCGCAAAGATCAAGAACTATCCGCGCATTTTTGGTTGTAAGCGACAACGGTGCATTACCCGCAACTGTTGTAACACCGAGTACATCAGCAAATTTCGATGCAACGATTAACGCAAAAGCATCGTCATGGCCCGGATCGCAATCAAGAATGATCTGCAAAATCAAACCTTAAATTATTGGATGATGGCAAGCCACAAATTGTCCTGGCGAAACTTCGCGCAACTGTGGCTCCTCCTGTGTGCAAAGCACCGATGATGCTGCACAACGCGTTCTGAAACGACAACCAGTGGGTGGGTTCATCGGTGACGGTGGTTCACCTTGCAATAACTCGGTTCTCGTCTGTCTCGTCGGGTCAGGAATTGGCACCGAGTTAAGCAGCGCTCGTGTGTAGTGGTGCGCGGGTTTTGCATAAAGAATCTCTGGTGGTGCAACTTCGCAGATCTTGCCAAGGTACATAACCATCACACGATTACTGATTGCCTTAACAACCGCCAAGTCGTGTGAAATAAAAATTATTGACAAGCCATAGCGATCGTGCATGTCTTGTAGCAAGTTGATTATCTGCGCTTGAATGCTCACGTCAAGTGCAGAAACAGGTTCGTCACAGATCAACATTCTCGGGTCAAGTGCTAACGCACGCGCAATGCTGATTCGCTGGCATTGACCACCAGAAAATTCATACGCATGTCGATCAAGAACAAGCTCTGAATCAAGACCGACGTTGTTAAGAAGTTCGTTGATTCTGACCGAACGCTCTTGCTCGTCACCGCGTTGCCAAATCTCAAGTGGCTCATCAATAAGTTGTTTGACGGTCATTCGAGGGTCAAGTGAAGAGATTGGATCTTGAAAAATCATCTGGATTGCAGTTCGCGCAGACCTTAGGTTCTCTTTTGGCAACTGTGTTAAATCTGTGCCTTCGAAAATAACTTCACCAGAATTTGGTGGTGGCAACTGCAAGATTGCTCTACCAAGTGTCGTCTTTCCACAACCTGACTCACCAACTATTGCGAGTACTTCTCCTTTGACAACGTCAAAACTCAAACCCGAAACAGCCCTGACAACTCGGTCTTTGCCCAAACGAAATTCAACAACTAAATCACGAACAGTCAATACGACGTCAGTGCTATTGCGCATGTGTGCGATACCCGACCCAGCCATTAAAGCGCTTCTCCAATCGGAAATAAACAACGGTACAAATGGCCGTCTGGGTCTGTTTTCAAGGTTGGACTCTCTTCAAGGCACTTGGCCTGAGAGTACCTGCAACGCGGAGCAAATGAACAACCAGAGCCACGATCAGTTGGGTCGGGCAGTCGACCAGCGATCGCCAAAAGCCTTTTGCCCGCAGGGTGGTCAATTTTAGGAATTGATTCAAGAAGTGCTTCGGTATACGGCATGCGCATATCAGCAAACAATTTCGTAGTTGGTGAAAATTCAACGACTTGA
Organism: Actinomycetes bacterium; assembly: GCA_014190295.1. Lineage (GTDB taxonomy): Bacteria > Actinomycetota > Acidimicrobiia > Acidimicrobiales > Ilumatobacteraceae > BACL27. The sequence goes on from BJGF01000003.1 coordinate 7,159, forward strand.
CCTGCATACATCACCGCAACATAATCTGTATTGCCTGCCACGACACCCAAGTCGTGGGTCACCAAAACCATTGCCATCCCCAGATCTTCGCGCAGTTCACGCAACAACTGCAAGATCTGTGCTTGCACTGTCACATCAAGTGCAGTTGTCGGTTCATCGGCAAATAAAAGTTTTGGATTACATGAGATTGCGATTGCAATCATCACACGCTGGCGCATGCCGCCCGAAAGTTGGTACGGAAACTTGCGCAACATCGATTTTGCATCTGGTATTCGAACGAGCTGAAGTAGTTCAAGACTGCGTTTCAGCGCGTCTTTCTTACTCATTCCAAGCCGAAAGATCAAACTCTCTGAAATTTGTGCGCCAATGCGACGAACCGGGTTTAGCGCCGTCATTGGGTCTTGAAAGATCATCGCCATGCCAGTGCCAAAATGACTGCGCACTTCTGGGCGAGTCATCGCGGTTAATTCATGACCATCGAAAACCACTGTGCCAGTTCGGTGCACATTGCTACCTTGCAATAGTCCCATTGCCGCTCGCGACAGAACTGTTTTGCCTGAGCCAGATTCGCCAACAATGCCGACGCTCATTCCGGCTGCAATTTCAATATCGACATTGCGCACGGCCTCAAGCATTCCGCGCGGTGTATCGAAACTTACATTGAGATCTTTGATACTTAGTAGTGAGTTCATCGTTATTTCAGACCTTCGACTCACGACGATCAAGGCTCGCACGAATTACATCGCCAAGATGGTTCGTTGAGATCACGGTGATTGCAAGAACAATGATCGGAATGTAAAGCACGTGCGGTGAGTACTCGAGATCATTGCGACCACGAGCGATCATGCCACCCCAACTTGCACCATCAGGAATGCCAACGCCAAGAATTGACAAGGACGCCTCGGCAATAATTACGACCCCGACAGCAAGAAACGCAACTGCGATCAGGGCTGGCAACACATTTGGCACAATATGCTTCATAATTATTTTGCGGTCACGCATCCCCATACTGCGGGCCGCTGTTACAAAATCACGGCCAGACCATGAAAGCGTCGCTCCTCGGGCAATGCGACCCAAAATTGGAATCAGCACAATCGTCAGCGAGATAATTAGAACCATGACTCTGCGCCAGGTCGGCACCGCTTGATTTATATCAACATTCGTTGCCAAAACCGAGACGAGAGCCAAAGCAAGCACCAAGTTCGGAACTGCGAGGCCAACATTAAACACAGTTGACATCACGGTGTCAACCTTTCCTCGCACAAACGCTGCAGTGATTCCAAGTGCGCTACCAATTAATCCACCCAAACTAACCGCTGTTATCGCAATGAAAACCGACATGCGAGTGCCAGCGACAAGCGATACCAGCAGGTCATAGCCATTATTATCGGTGCCGAGAATATGGCCTGGCGAAAAAGGGACTACGCCAAGATCGTTCTCATAGACAAACTTCCAAGATTTAAAAGGCAACAGCGAACCAAAGACCGCCAGAAAAAGCATCAGCCCGAGCCATGAAACAGAAAGCCAAGTTGGTTTAGTGAATTTCGAAATATTAAACATTTACTCTCCGGTCACGAGTGCGAGGATCAACAAAACCTGAACCAATATCAACAATCAAGTTAAAGAAAACATAAAATAAAGCGATTACCGCAACGCATGACTGTAACGAAATATATTGTCTACCAGCAATCGCCACGAATATCTCAAAGCCGACACCATAAGTCGCAAAGATGCTTTCAATAACGATTGCCCCACCGATTAGACCACCCATGCTTAATGCTGCAGAAGTAAACAGAGTGATACTTGATGGCCGAAATACATGTTTCCATAGAATTCTTCGGTCACTTAAACCTTTCGACATCGCCATCGTCACATAATCTTCACGAAGTGAAGCGATCATGTCGGCACGCAACAATCGCGTGTAAGTAGCAATTAATCCGAAACTTAAACTTAACACTGGCATCAGCATGTGTTTGAAATGCTCCCAGATGCCTTCAGAATAAGTTGCATAACCAAGAGTTGGTAGCCAGGCTAATTTTACCCCAACGACAATAATCAGAATCAATGCGATGGCAAACCCAGGTATTGAAGACATTACAAATAAAACATTGCTGATAATTCGATCAGTGCGACGACCAGCGCGATAGGCCGAAATTACACCAAGTGGTATCGCAACACTCAGAGCAAGGACCTGCGTGTAAGCCATTAAAAGTAATGACCGAGGCATCGCTTTTGCTAGGTGCCCCGAAACAGTTTCAGTTCCACCTGAGAAATAAATTTTCCCTAAGTCACCGTGCACGAAGTTGCCAAGCCACTGGAGGTAATAACCAATAGGTCCTTTATTTAGACCGATTTCGGTTCGTAGAATTTCGCGTTCACTTTCGCTTCCGTTTGGGATCAAAATAGTTGCGAGGTCAACCGGAATTAGACGGAGCAAAAGTGAAGCCCCAAAAGTTACGAGCAGAAGCACAATAAGCACCTGCGTTACACGCTGCAACCAGAAACCAAACTTTGACACTGTTCCCCTAACGACAACCAACTATTAAAATTTTCACTCCGACGTCACCCGTCTATTTTGCTAAGGCTAGATGACTGATGCCACAAACAGCAAGGCGACGGTGTTAAAACACCGCCGCCTTGCGTATTAGTGAATTACTTTATGAATTATTTAGTTGACCAAACACCTGTCCAGTCAATGCCGAAGTTTGTCATCAAACGACGTTCTCCACCTGCGGCAAGTCCCAATTGTCCAACTCCACCCAAGTTCTTGTAAGTCAATGAATAGGCGAGCATCGAAATGTTCGTCATGTGAACTTCTTCTTGAAGTTGTTGTGTTGCCTGCTGATAGAGCTTCTTCTTCTTTGCCATATTTGATTCGGCACGGGCTGCGAACAACAAGTTTTCGCTGACTGTGTCCTTGAACGATGAAATGTTCAAGATTCCGAAATAAACAGGTAGTCCCTTAAGTGCAGGAACTGCCTGGGCAATTTGTGTGATGAAGTGTTTTGGGTTTCCACCAGACATGTCGCTCACTACGAACGGAACGATAAAGGCAGTACCTGTACCTTCCATCAACAGAAGCGGCAAGAGTTGGTATTGCATTGGGAATGCTTTTTGAATCGCCTCTGCTGTCGTTTGCGACAAGAGATTCACTTTCATTCCGGCTGCTTGCCACATCTGCTGCAAGAGAACAGCGTTTGCAGTTGAGTCAGCAGACGCACTTACGTACGGCAAACTAAACTCAAGATCTTTGCCTGTTTCTGTCTTGTAGGCAACCACATCAGCTTTCGCTGCTGCGAGGTCAAATCCTGCGTAGCCCTTCTTGTTGTACATAATGTTGTTTGGTCCAACGATCGAGTCTGGAACCATGCCCAAACCTTTTTGACGAACCTTCAACCACTTAACACGGTCCATCGCATGAGAAACGGCGAGACGCGCGTTCTTGCTGCTGAATGGAGCGATCTTGTGGTTCAACCAAATTGTTGGATAGTAATCTGTTGGCGAAATAATCGTCGTCAGATTCTTGTTCTTTTGCAGGTCTTTGATCTGCTTGGCTTCTGAAGCTGACGAGAACATCGTTGCTGCGAGAGCACCACTCTTCACACCGCTGACGCGCGGTTGTGCATCTGGCAAAAATGTAAAGGTGATTCCGTCAAGGTATGGCAACTTGCCGCCATTGGCATCTTTGCGCCAATAGTCAGGATTGGCTGCAACAACAAGTTTTGTCAACTCGGTTGAAACCAACTTGAACGCGCCAGTACCAACTGGTTTTGTCGAACAATCTGCTCCAAGAATTTGACTTGGCGCACGGGCAAAGAAACGACCAGATGCGTAAAGCGATTCTGGATAATCAGACTCTGCTTGATACAAAGTTATTTGCACCGACATCGCACCAACTGCAACGACATCTTGAATGTTTGCAGTGAAACCTACTGCGGTACCAAGTTTGCCGGTGCTCTTTGGAGACTTGCCAAGCAAGCCGTTGATGTAGAGCGCTCCGCGCAAAGCCTGGAGGTTTAGCAACAATGCTGTTGCGTTGACATCAGTGCCGTCATGGAACTTGATGCCATCTCGAATTGTCAGCAACCAAGTTTTGTAGTCTGCGCTGTGCTCGAATGATTTGAGCAGGTATGGAACAATTTTGCCGTCGGCTCGTTGCTCAACCCATGTCTCATAAATAGTACGACCGGCCATTAGCGAAGAGTTCGCCAAGTTGTCTGCCATGCAATAGCCAGGGAACGAGTCAAAAATACCAACTGTGATATTTCCGCCGCGCTTTGGAGTATCTGCACCAGCAGCACCGCTGGTTGCTACCTGACTGAGTGAAGCAACAAGTGCGATTGCCATAACGGCAGCAACCTTGCGACGACCTCCTGTGAATATTTTCTTCATTATCTTTTCCCCCTTCGGAAAATGGCTTTATGCCTGTCCTAACCCTACACAACAAGACTGAACTAAGTCAAAATGTGAGTCGGGACTTCACCAAATTGGCGATTTTTGCGCCATCGGCGCCTGCGCCAGCCCTATTGCGTACGGCTTTGACTACCGCACCCATGGCTTTGGGGCCAGTTAAACCTTGTGATGTAGCCGCCGCCACCTCTTGATCCACAATCTGTTCCAGATCGGCATCGCTCATTGCAGCCGGCAAATAACGCTCGAGGATTGCTAATTCTGAGCGTTCGGCGGTCTCGGCCTCAGTGCGACCTGCGTCCTTATATATGTCTGCAGATTCAGCCCGTTTTTTAGCCTCAGCTCGCACGACTTCTTGAACCTGCTCGTTCGTTAGTTCTTTTGCTTCATCGCCCGCTACCTCAGCGTTCATAATCGCTGCAAGCGTCATTCTTAAAGTGGATGTCTCGACTTCGATGCGTGCTTTCATTGACGCTGTCAAATCTGCTCTGAGTTGGTCTTTTAAATTCGTCATTTTAAGGTCGCTCCGGTTCAATTATCAAGTTCATTCGTGAATCACTCTCTGGCAATTAGCGTAGTACGCACGATGAACAACAAAGTGTTTGAACTCTTCTTTGCCATGCTCAGTCTGGGTGTGCTTGGTCTGAGCATCACGGTGATAGTTGCGCGGTTAACCAAGTCAAAAGGTTTTATTGCTGAAGTTCAAAAAATTGCTTTACCATTCGCCGCGCTGATTACTACTACTGCGATGTTTGGCAGTTTATATTTTTCGGAAATCGTGCACTACGTGCCATGCCGATTGTGTTGGCTACAAAGATTTGCCATGTACCCGCTTGCAATATTTTTAATAATCGCAAACTTCAAAAAATTTAAATTCACAAGGCACATTGCCGTAGTGCTCGCATTCGCAGGTGGCTCTGTTTCGGCCTATCACTGGTTTCTTGAACGCTTCCCAAATTTAGACGCAGGTGTTTGTGATGCAAAGTTGCCGTGTGAATTTATTTGGTTTGAGAATTTTGGTTTCGTAACTTTGTCATTTATGGCTTTAACTGCATTTTTTTCAACAATCATTTTAGTTACACTTCCTCAACTGGAGAAAAAATGAACACAAAAAATAACGAAGCATCATCAAGCAAGACTTTCTGGCTCGTAGGTTCAATTGTCGCTGCGATAGCAATCGCCGCGGTGATCGCAGTTTCAACTTCGTCCAGCAGCAAGAAGGTTGCAGAGGGCATCGATGAGTTTCATGCCGTAGAAGTTTCTGGGAATGCGCTTCCTGAATATTCTGCCGACGTCGCCGATGCTGCAGTTGGCATGATTGCCCCAGTGCTGACCGGTCAAGGTTTCACTGGCAACAAAATAACGACAACGCCTGGCACACCGACACTGCTCGTGTTTCTCGCCCACTGGTGCCCTCACTGTCAACGCGAAGTGCCATTGCTCGTGCAATGGAACCGCGATGGTCTGGTGCCAAGTGGAATCGACGTAATCGCCGTTGCCACATCTAGTGACCCCGCATCACCAAACTTTCCACCGTCGCAGTGGTTGGCTCGCGAAGAGTTTCCAGCACTCTGGCCAGTCATGACTGATAGCGGCGAAAAAACAGCAGCGGCCGCAATGGGTGTTACTGGGTTTCCGTTTTTCGTATTGCTTGACTCAAATGGCAAAGTCGTATTTCGAGGAAGTGGCGAGATCGAAATGAAGGTACTCACCGAAAGTATCAATAAAGCACTCGGCGTCTAGTCACTGCAAAAGCTACAACTGCAATATCTGACGCCTCAGTCGCCAGAACTTTGAATAACGAATAAAACCTTTCGATAACAATCCTGCTTCAAGTATAATGGGAATGGTTCTCATTACTGCTACACTTAAAAGGTGAATAAAATTTTTTTCGCACCATTCGTTGATCACGAGTACATGCGTTTGGCTTTACTGGCCAGCATCCTTGTGGCAATCACTTGCGCTATCGCCGGCACATTCGTCGTTCTGCGAGGTTTAGCTTTTGTAGGAGACGCATTAAGCCATGGAGTTTTACCTGGCATCGCGACTGCATTAATTTTCGGTGTTTCTGGAATCATTGGTGCAGCAGTTGGCGCGGTCGTAATGATGAGCGGTGTCAATTTGATCACTCGCAGATACAAGCTTTCTGGAGACACAGCGATCGGACTTTTATTCGTTGGAATGCTGGCACTAGGCGTGATGATCACATCTCGATCATCTAATTTTGAAGAAGACCTAGACCACATTTTGTTTGGCGAAACATTATCGGTTAAGCCCAATGACCTTCTTTGGCAAAGTCTCGCGCTAGTGATCGTTCTTCTTACCGGAATTTTTGCGAGGCGACCGTTCTTGCTGATGTCGGTTGATGAAGGGCTTGCCCGTACATCCGGATTTAATGTGACACTTTTTCAAAATCTAATGCTGGCGATTGTCGGGTTAACAGTGATCGCTAGTTTTCAAACTGTTGGTACATTGCTGGTGCTCGGAATGCTCATCGCCCCAGCCGCTACTGGCGTGTTATTTGCAAGACGCATTTCGTCGATGATGATAATTGCAAGCATGATTGGCTGCATTGCCAGTTATGCAGGGCTTTTAATTAGCTTCCATTTTGAACTGGCTGCTAGCGCAAGCATCGTGCTTGTTGCTGTATCAATTTTTGCAATCGGTGCTATCGCCACCGAGATAAAACGAAATCGCAATTCATTACAAGACGAAATGCCCCACCAGCACGAGCACAACCATGCCCACTAAAACAATCTCGGCGTCTCATCTTTCGATCGGGTTCGGGCGACATACAGTTGTTGCAGAAATCGAACTCACAACTTCACCAGGTGCACTGGTCGTTTTAATCGGCACAAACGGTTCTGGCAAGTCAACTTTTTTAAAAACCTTGGCAGGAATGCTCGCACCTATCTCCGGTCAAGTCACCATTCTTGGTGATGAACCTGGCAAATCTCCGCGTCGAGTTGCATATTTGCCGCAACATCCAATTTCTTCTCACACGCTTCCACTTCGTGCTCGTGATGTCGTAGCGATGGGAAGATTTGCTCATCTTGGATTATTCGGTCGTGAAACAGCTGAAGACCGAAAGATTTCGCAGTCATCACTTGAACTAACTGGCGCCATTGAATTCGCAGATAAACCACTGCGAGATCTGTCAAGTGGTCAGCAACAGCGAACTCATTTGGCACAAGTTCTAACTCGTCAAGCAGAGATCTTGCTGCTTGACGAACCAACGGCAGGTCTTGACATCAACGGCCGCAAACTCGTTGCAGATCTAATCGCAAGCGAACGGGCTCGCGGCGTAACCGTCGTGATGGCGACACATGAATTGCAAGATGCAGACAATGCAAACACCGTGATGCTGCTTGCCCAACGAGTTGTTTCTATCGGCCCACCAGATGTTGCGTTGCGAGACGAGTATCTACGCGAGTGCTTCGGTTTTACTCAACCGCACTAGAAGCTTTTTTCGAGTGCGAGAAGTTTGCGCTTGATAGCCAGCCCACCGCCATAACCACCAAGTGTGCCGTCAGAAGCAACGACGCGATGACACGGCAACACAATCGCCACCGGATTTTTACCGTTTGCCGAGCCCACTGCACGAAACGCTTTTGGTTTTCGCACCAACTTTGCTTGCTGTGCATATGAAATAGTTTGACCATACGGAATCGTCGCTAGCGAACGCCACGCAGCAGTTTGAAACTTGGTGCCCGAGATATCGAGTTTGATCGAAAACTTTTTGCGCTTGCCGGCAAAGTATTCTTGCAACTGTTTTTCGGCGAGACTTAAGTTTCTTTTCGTAAGCACCGAAACTTTTTTATTTTTAACAACTTTCTTTGCGCCAAAAATAATCTCGCACAGACCTGATTGTGAAGCCACGAGTGTTAGTTTGCCAATCGGCGTAGAAATGACACGAGATTCAGTCACCCTTGGCACAGATGTTTGTGGCGTAACCTTCACTTATGACCTCCATTGAAATGACGAATATTGAAAGCCCTGCCATAAAACGTATCGCACTTGTGGCTCACGACAATATGAAACGCGAAATGCTTGAATGGGCAACCGAGCACAAAGAAGAACTCAGGCGGCACGTGTTAATCGCCACGGGCTCGACTGGCAAACTGGTCGCCGACAGCACGGGGTTGACTCTCGAACGCATGCGCAGTGGACCACTGGGTGGCGATCAACAAATCGGCGCACGAATCTCTGACGGTGGCATTGATGTGTTGTTATTTTTTTGGGATCCATTAGAGCCACAACCACACGACCCAGATATTCGCGCATTGTTGCGCATCGCCGTGGTTTGGAATATCCCGGTGGCTTGCAATCGTGCCAGCGCTGACTTTATTTTGAGTTCGCCTCTGATCGGCTCGCCGTATCAGCGGCGCGTGCCGAAATATTAAAAACTAAATCTTTGGCGGCGGCGGCGGCCCAAAACGATTCTCACCAGAATCACCAGAACGCAACGCAAATACCAAGTTAACAATTGGCGCGAAAATCCACCAGCCACGATGATCGGTGTCATGAATTCGTCGCACAGCAACTGCGATTGACGGCAACAAAGTCACCAACTGCGCCAAGTTGCCAATTGAAGAATGAATTGACGAACCAACCAGGCCAAGAACCACCGTGAATAACGCCCACCACCAATATTCGGCGCGCGAAGCACGACCCTTGAAGTTGGCATAATTCTGAAAGCCTGAACGAATCGCAGTTTGAAAGTTCATGGCGCTTTAATGCTAGTTACTCGCCGCCAGCAGGTTTTGGTTCTTTTGGCAATGCCAGCACTCGCTCGCCGACGATGTTGCGCTGAATCTGACTGGTGCCACCCCAAATTGTTTCTGAACGCGAGAAAAAGAAACTCGACATCATCGGCGATGCCGGATAACTGGCGCGTCGCTTATCGCGCAACGCACCTGGCCAAGTGCCTGATGCCGGGCCGGTGTCAACGAGCATCGAATATGGGCCGTAAATATCCAGCCCGAGTTCCATTGCGCTTTGGTGCATCTCTGACCAGAACATTTTATTGCTCGCACCCAGCGCCATCACGCCGAAATCTTTGGTGCCAGCAAGCGTCGAACTCAACGAGCGCAAACCATTGAACCGTAAAATTTGAATCTTCTCGTAATACTTCATCAGTCTTTGGCGAATCGAAGCATCGTTGATTTTGCCGTTTGCTTTCGCCTCCGCGACAAACAATTTATATTCTTCTTCAAATCGGCGATAGCCAGTTGTCGCACTCATGCCGCGTTCGAAAGCAAGCGTGCTATTGGCGACTTTCCAGCCGTTATTTACTCCACCAACCACGTTGTCTTTTGGGCAACGCGCGTCAGTGAAGAACACCTCGCAGAACTCTGCTGTGCCGTCTGGTTGTGTGATGCCACGTACTTCAATGCCCGGCTGCTTCATCGGCACCAACAAATATGAAATGCCTTTGTGTTTCGGCGAATCTTTATCGGTGCGAGTTAGCAAGAAGCAATAATCTGCGTGATGACCCTGTGTCGTCCAAACTTTTTGTCCGTTAATAATCCATTCATCACCGTCGAGTACTGCAGATGTTTTGACACTGGCCAGATCACTGCCACTATTTGGCTCGCTGAAACCTTGACACCAACTCATTTTGCCACTCAGAATTTTTGGCAGAAACTCTTGCTTTTGTTCTTCGGTGCCCCACTGCAACAATGTCGGGCCAACAAGTGTGTCGCCAAAAAAATCGGCGCGCATCGGTGCACCAGCGTTGGCAAATTCTTCAGCCAAGACAACACCCTCTAACGTGCTCAAACCTTTGCCGCCATACTCTTTTGGCCACGTTGCACAAATCCATCCGCCAGCAAATAATTTGTCGGGCCATGAGGCGTTGAATTCTTTTCGCTCAGCCAATGTCATCTCGTGGTCTTTGTCGAACCACTTCGGTGGAAGGTTGTCTTTGAGCCAGGCACGAATTTCTTCTCGTCGGGCTTGGGCTTCTGGGGTGTAGGTCAACATCTCCACAGTCTTACTGGTTTTGAACCATCGAGTCCATCCGCAAACATGTGACAAATCGCAATCTGCTCGCAATTTACACACACTGTTAAAACGCCCGCAACATAAGGCTTGTAGCGTTGTGTGAATTGTGAAAGCCGACTTTGTTTCTTTACTTGGCAATACTGCAGCCGCTGGTGGCGTTGACATCAGCCAAGTTTTGCTTGACTTGGCAATTATTTTGATCGTCGCCAAATTCGCCGCCGAAATCTCAGACCGATTGGCGATACCCGCGGTAATCGGTGAAATTCTGGCCGGAATATTGATCGGCAATTCGGTTCTTGGCTTAGTAAGTACGAATGAGATTTTGTATGTAATGTCCGAACTGGGTGTAATTATTTTATTGCTGCAAGTTGGTCTTGAAACTGACGTAATCGAATTAAAAAATGTTGGTCGTGCTTCGTTAATTGTCGGGATAATCGGTGTCGTTGCGCCGATGATTCTCGGCGTTGGTACTGGAGTGTTATTTGGTAACGAAATTATGCCGTCACTATTTTTGGGCGCCGCATTAACTGCCACAAGCATTGGCATCACCGCCAGAGTTTTCGGCGACTTGCGCGCACTGGCAACAGTTGAAGCACGCATTGTTCTTGGCGCGGCTGTGGCAGACGATGTCTTGGGTTTAATAATTTTGACGGTAATCACACGCATCGTTGAACGCGGATCAGTTGGCATCGGCACAATCGTTTCGACAACAGCACTCGCGATCGTGTTTCTGGTTATCACCAGCACAATCGGGCTCACAATATTTCCGGCTCTGTTTTCGAGAATTGCAAAACTCAGTAAATCATCTGCGACGATTCCGGTTGTCGCAATCGGCATCACGCTGGGCTTTGCTGTTCTGGCCGACGCTGCGAATCTTGCACCAATAATCGGAGCCTTCGTAGCCGGGTTTTCGCTGCGTCGAATTGTCGCACACGAACGCGTTGAGCGCGATGTCAACTCACTGGGTCAAATTTTCATCCCAATATTTTTTCTAAATATCGGTATCAACACGGATATCTCGAGCATGGCCAACACGAAGGTTCTCGGCATCGCCGCTGCGCTTAGCGCAGTTGCTATTTTTGGCAAACTAATTTCATCAGTTGGAGCATTCGGTGTGAGAGCCGACAAATTAGCAATCGGTGTTGGTATGTTGCCCCGCGGTGAAGTCGGTTTAATTTTTGCCACGATCGGTTTGCGCACTGGAGTTCTTGATGAAGATTTATATGGTGCACTTTTGGTTGTAGTGCTTGTAACAACACTGATTGCCCCACCACTTTTGCGTTGGCGCCTTGGCAAAGAACAATCTGCAACTGATGATTCTGATTTAGTTTCTCAACAACCTGCGAACGGATGGCTCTCGGTAAGCGACGGGGTCATATCCCTAAATGGCACGCCACCTGTGCAACTGCTCGTTGAACTCGGTCTCGATACTGCACTGCTTGTTTCTGATGCGCGACCAAATGACAAAATGCTCGACTGGTTCGCGCTTCATCGAAATGCAACTCTAAGTTGGAGCACTCAAGCGACAATTGGTTTGCTTCGCGTCCTGCGTTATGGCTCGGCTCGATCGTGGCGATTTCTTGACACTATTGGTTTGATTTCTCGGGCATTGCCAGAAGTTGCCAGCGCAATGTCGGCGCGATCAAGTGATGCCACCGAACTCGATCCAACACATGCGCTTCGGTTTGCCACGGTTGATGCAATTTGTTCAAACGCATCACTTGCAACGACCGAATCAGACGAAATAGTTCTTGCCGCTTTTGCCAAAGATATTAATGATGCCGGCGCCAATTGGTCACAGGCCGTGCATCGTTTGGGGTTAGATCTTGCGACTACTTCTGAAATTAGTCTGCTGGTTGAAGGCAGCGCAATGCTCCACTCAATCTCTCAGACTGAACCATTGCAAATAACAAGTCGATTAGTTACTCAGATCGCAAATCATCTGAAAAACCCAAAGACTGTCGAACAATGTAGACAATTGTTGATCGCCCGCGACAACATCAGCGAAACACAACATCTTGCATTGATCGAAATAATTACCAGCGTTCAAGAAGTTCTCGCACATCCTGATCTGATTGATTCAAGTTCTAATGATCCACTTGAAGTGCGAATGCAGGCCGCCCAAGCGCTGGTAACTGACACCAATATTCATGCACGAATTTCAAATTCACCTGCAAGCTATGTGCTGACTCATTCGCCAGAAGAACTAGTTCGTCACGCAGAGCTTGTCGAGCCACTTCCGCGCCCTGGACAGGCTCGGGTTGCAGTTCGCGAAATGGCAAACAATGAACACGAATGGATGGTAAACATTGCGACCAAAGACCGATCGGCATTGTTGGCGCGATTATCTGGTGCGCTTGCGTCTCTTGAATTGAATGTAATCAATGCCGACATTGCGACTTGGCCTGACGGCGCGGTAATTGACACATTTATTGTGCGCAGTGCACAAAAACCAAACCTACTCGCGCTCGAAGGCGCGGTTAGAGACTCGTTGCGTGGGCGTATTGCAAATGTGCAACGTGGATCGCTGAATCTTTCGGTGACGATTGACCAAAGTGCGCATCCATGGCATTCGATCGTTCGCATTGAAGGCGCCGACCGCCAAGGATTGTTGCGTGATATCACCGCGGGCTTGGCACGAAGCAAAGTAATTATCCACCATGCCAAAATCTCAACTATTAATGCGCAAGTGCACAACGAGTTCGAGGTTTCAGATCGTCTCGGGCGAAAAATTTCGCTTCAAGCCTGCGAACGAGTTAGGCGCGCGCTTCGTTAAGTTTTGCTTCATTAGGGGCAGAGCCTGCTCGACAGCCTAAAGTTCAAGCATGACTTTGACAGATAACCCACCGGCCGCAACTGAGCGCTGGACATATCAATGGAAAGAACTTTACGAAGAAGTAATCAACACTGGATTATGCACGGGGTGTGCTGCTTGCGTTATTTCTTGTCCGCATGATGTGATCGGTTACGAACATGAAGAAGGAAAGTACAAACCATTTCATCTAGAAGAAGATCTTGGTCTTGACAATTGCGGTCACGGTGAAAAAGGTTGCACAAGTTGCACACGAGCATGCCCACGGTTTCGCGCATGGGAGCCAGAGGCCGACATGCATTTGTTCGGTCGCGAACGCAAAGACGAAGAGATGTATGGGCAGTACAAGCAACTTCTTATGGTGCGTGCCGCCGACGAGCAGACTCACAAAAAAGGTCAAGACGGTGGATTCGTTGGTGCGATGTTGATCTGGTTGTTGAAAAATGACTACATCGACGCGGCGTTGACAAGTTTTGTTGAAGGTGATGGTTCATCATGGAAGGCATTACCTGGTCTTGCTCGCACGCCCGAAGAAGTGCTTGCATCTTCAGGAAGTCGCTATACATATTCGGCGAATACTTTGGCGATTCGTGATGCACAAAAAGAAGGGCTGAATCGTCTTGCACTCGTAGGAATGAGTTGTCAGTCATCAGCACTGCCAATTATGTGGAAGCGCAAAGCCGGAAAGATTGGTAAGCCGTTTTTGTTCAACATCGGTTTGCTGTGTTCAAAAACTTTTGATGATGCAATTTTTGAAGAATTGTTCTTGGCGAAATACGGTTTGAAAAAAGAAGAAATGGTCAAGATGAATATCAAGGGCGTGTTTCAGATTTGGATGCGCGACGGCTCGTACCACGAGATAGATCTAAAAGAGTGTCACAAATGGACACGCGAGGGTTGCAAGATGTGTCCAGACTTCGCCGCCGAGCACGCAGATATTTCAACTGGCGGTATCGGCGAAGACAACGACTGGACCCTTTGCGTGGTGCGAACCGAACTTGGCGAAGAAGTAATGAATCGAATGATCAAAGACGGATCAATAATCGCCCGTCCGGCAGAAACAGATGCCACGGCGATGAAACTGTTGCGACTCTTAAGCATCGTCAGTCGTCGACGCTGGCCAGAGTTCGCCGACAAGGCTGTCAGCGTTGGTGTGCCACCACCCAAGAAAAAAGCCGATGGCACTTTGCCTGCGGCACATTAACGAGCTTTAACAGGCTCTAATTTTATGGACGCTGGCTTTTTTAGAGATGTCTTAACGCTTGTTGCGGGCGTCGTAACCGGAATCATGTCTGGCACATTCGGTGTAGGCGGTGCAGTTATTTCAACTCCAGCGATTCGAGCACTTGGTTGTTCAGCCGCGTTGGCAGTCGGCACAACACTGCCTTCAATTCTGCCTGGGGCTGTAACAGGCTCTTGGCGTTATCGCCAAGGCGAACTAATTCGCTGGAGAGTGATTATGTTCACTTCGCCGGCGGGTGTCGTTTCTGCCGTTGTTGGAGCGTGGATTTCGCCACGCGTGCCGGGTAACGGTCACTTGCTAATGGTGTTGACTGCATTGCTTTTGATGTGGAGCGCGATCAACATGATTCGCGTTGTCGCACCGAAAAATTTAACTGACGAACATGTCATAACTGAAAAATCACAAAATACTTTGGCGATACTCACTGGCATATTTGCTGGCGGATTATCTGGTCTGCTGGGACTAGGTGGCGGAATCATCATGGTGCCTCTGTTTCGGCGGTGGCTTGGTTTGCCTATCAAAAACGCAGTTGCTACTTCACTGATTTGTGTAGGTTGTTTTGCAATACCCGGCACGATCACTCATGCGCTCGAAAATGGGATCGATTGGAGATTCGCACTTTGGCTCACCGCTGGTGTTGTAGTCGGTGCGCCGCTTGGTTCGAAGATGGCACTCAAAATGAGCGACAAAAAGTTGCAACGCGTGTTTGGACTATTTTTAGCCGTAATTTCTATCGTCTACGGATTTGGCGAACTTCTGGCTTTATAATTTCAGCGCACTAGTTTTAGTGCCGTTTTGAAAATATCGTCAAACATTTTCTCGGTAAGTTTTCCGGTGAAAGTATTTTGTTGACTTGGATGATATGAACAGACGATTTTATATTTTGCGTGATTAACGACAACTCCGTGACCAAACTTAGGTCTTGGACGAATCTTTAATTCGTCACAAACCGCCTGAAACGAAAATAAGCCCAGGCAGATGATTACTTTTGCGTTGGTTAACATCTCAAGTTCGCGCGTCAAAAAAGAAGAACATTTTTTGCGTTCACCAGGAGTTGGTTTATTTGCAGGTGGCGCACAACGCACAGCAGAGGTGACCCACGCATTTTGCAAAGCAAGGCCGTCATCGACCGAAACAGAGTCGGGTTGCGAAGCCAATCCTGCCTTGTGCATCGCCCTGTACAACCAGTCGCCACTGCGATCACCGGTGAATACTCGGCCAGTGCGATTTGCCCCGTGCGCTCCAGGTGCAAGACCCAAAACTATTATTTTCGCTCGCTTATCCCCGAAACCAACGATTGGTTTACCCCAATAATTTTCTGTCACATACGAAGCACGCTTTTCGACAGCTACTTTCTCGCGCCATTTCACTAAACGTGGGCACTTGTGGCAGTCAATTATTTCAACAGCCAATTTATCCAAGCCGTCCAAATTTTTTTGTTTGCGCACAAGACGAGATTATGCGGTACGCCGATAGTTTGAAGATCTAACAATGAACAGCAAAAAGTCTCATCTCCCAAAGTCGACGCTGATAATCATGGTGCGGCACGGCAAAACGCCGAGTACGGGCAAGTTGCTGCCTGGTAGGGCCGCGGGACTGCACCTAAGTGATACAGGCAAGCAAGAGGCCCTAGATGTCGCTGGGCGCCTGAGCAAACTAAAAAATGTCTCTGCTATCTATGCTTCACCTTTAGAGCGTGCGCGCGAAACAGCCGCTCCCACGGCCAAAATTCTTAACCAGAAAGTATTAATAAACAAAGGTCTGCTTGAATGCGATTTCGGAGACTGGACCGGCAAAGAATTAAGTAAGTTGATGAAACTTCCTGAGTGGTCGACTGTTCAACGTGCCCCAAGTACATTTCGCTTTCCAAATGGCGAGAGTTTCACCGAGATGCAAACTCGAATGACCACGACACTCGATGATTTGAGATCAAAACACAAAGGTGGTGTTGTGATTTGCTTCTCGCATGCCGACCCGATCAAAGCAGCAGTCACTCATGCCATGGGCACACATCTTGATTTGTTTCAACGCATCGTGATTAGCACTTGTTCGGTTAGCGCTGTTTCATATTCGGCCTATGGGCCAGTAGTACTGACTGTCAATTCAACTGGTGGCGAACTATCCGAATTGCGCATGTCATGAGTTTGTATTTTGAATTTGATGCAACAGACGCATTTACGACTGGTGCACTCGGTGAACCTGGTCAGCGAACTTTTGTTTTGCAAGTTCGTGCAGAAGGACAACGCATCTCAATAAAGTGCGAAAAAGAACAAGTTGCAGCAATGTCTGAATACCTGCGCAAACTGCTCGCAGATGCTCCGGATGTTTCGCAACGACCAATTGAAGATGCGATGCAACTTTCAATGCCTGTTGAACCAGAATTCGTACTTGGCACGGTTGGCTTGGCCTATGACTCGATTAGTGACCGACTAGTCATCCAATTAGATGAAATTGCGATAGCGACCGATGGTCAAGACTCAGATGATAATGCCGTCTCACTAGACGTTTCACGAATTCGTGCGAACATCACCCGCGGTCAGGCTGCGGCATTTTGTGAACACGCGGACGATGTTGTTGCTTCAGGTCGACCCACTTGTATCTTCTGTGGTCGACCAATTAATAAAGATGGCCATTTGTGTCCACGAATGAATTAAATAATTCATCAGCAATAATCAGTCACTTGCTTCGCGGCGAGATGCAAATCGAGATGCGCATGCCATATAGCAGTAACGCGACATTTCTTGTCTCGATAACGCTGCAAGACAAAACCGTAAAAGCGATTTATAAACCAATGCGTGGAGAAAAACCATTATGGGACTTCGCGCCAGGATTACATCGACGCGAAGTAGCCGCCTATCGACTATCTGAAGCAATGGGATTGAACTGTGTGCCACCAACTGTGTTGCGTGACGGCCCAAATGGAGAAGGCTCGGTGCAGTTGTTGATTGAAGCAAACCCAGACGAACATTACTTCACCCTGTTTGAACAGCGTCAAGATTTGCATGATCAATTTCGTGCAATGTGCGCACTCGACATTGTTGCCAATAACACTGACCGCAAGTCAGGACACGTCTTAGTTGACAAAGACCAACATGTATGGGGAATTGATCACGGATTGTGCTTTGCTGAAGATTTCAAAATTCGAACGGTGATCTGGGAGTTTGGCGGCGAGGTGTTACCAGAATCTATTCGCCAGGCTGTCGAACCACTGATTACAAATGTGCCACTTGAAGTGGCGACTTTATTGACCGCGCAAGAAGTGATGGCGATTAGTGAACGAGCCAAATGGCTATTTGACGGTGCGCAGTTTCCGGTTGATCCAAGTGGTCGCCACTATCCGTGGCCACTCGTCTAACTAGTTAAGCGCGAGCTTTAAGGGCTTCGATAAGTTTTGGCAAAACTTTGTGAACGTCACCGACGATGCCCAGATCGGCAATACCAAAAATTGGTGCTTCTTTGTCTTTGTTGATCGCGATGATGTTCTTTGAACCCTTCATCCCGACCATGTGTTGCGTCGCTCCAGAGATGCCTGCAGCGATGTAAACACTTGGCTTCACGACTTTGCCCGTCTGACCAACTTGATATGAGTACGGCACCCATCCGGCATCAACAATTGCCCGTGATGCGCCAGGTGCACCCTTCAAAAGCTTTGCAAGATCTTCAATCAACGAATAGTTCGCTGCTTCCCCAAGACCTCGACCACCCGAAACGACAATTGCTGCTTCGTCAAGTTTTGGTCCGGTTGTTTGCTCGGTGTGAGTCGCCACTACGCGTGCACCACCTTGCGTGCCCAAATCAGGAATCGCTGCAGCGACTACTTCGGGCGCGCCACCAGATGCAGACTCGGCGACAAAACTTTTTGGGCGAAACGAAACCAAATGTGGCCCTGGTCCACTGAACGCAGTGGTAACCAAAATGTTTCCGCCAAAGACTGGAGTCGTCGCAACGACACCATCAGCCGCATCGGCAAGATCAATATTGTTTGTAAGTACCGTGCGATTTAATTTGACCGACAATCGTGCCATTGTGTCGCGACCTTCGTAGTTTTGCGGAAACATAATCACGTCTGGAGAATCTCCGCCGTCGATAATCGACTTCATTGCAGCAGCAAGTGCCACACCTGGCAATTTTCCGGCAAGATCGCCGGTTGCATAAACCTTTGTTGCACCGTGCTCACCAAGTGACGCCGCGAATGCGCTTGCATCTCCGCCGACAAAGGCGGTGACTTTGCTCGAAAGAGAGCGAGCCTTAGTCAGCAACTCGAGCGTGCCTGTTGTTGCGACGCCATTTGAACCTTGAGCGAAAACCCAAATATTATTGATACCCATAAGTTTTACCGTGTCGCTTTCAGATCAACTTTAAATTTTCAAGAAACGCAACTATTTTGCCAAACGCTTCACCATCGTCTTCGATTACTTCGCCGGCCTTACGCGCTTCGGCTTGCGTGACGTTGACAATTTTTTGACCAGCACCGGCCCAGCCAGTTGGAGTCACAGCAAGATCGCTGGCAGTCACGACATCAAGCGGCTTCTTCTTGGCGTCCATGATTCCTTTGAAACTTGGATAACGAGGTTCAACGACGCCTGCGGTAACACTGATCACGGCTGGCAGTGTGCACTCAACTTCGTCGTAACCAGATTCGCTTTGACGGTCGACTTTCAAAACCGAACCTTCAATTTTTACTTTTTTAGCAAAAGTTACTGATGGTAATCCGAGAACTTCGGCAATTTGCTCTGGCACAGTGCCGGTGTAACCGTCTGAAGATTCAGTTGCAGCGATCACAAGATCTGCGCCACCAAGTTTCGTAATTGCCGCGGCTAAAACTTTTGCAGTAGTTAATGCATCAGAACCTGCGAGCGCCGGATCACTTACAAGCAAACCTTTCGCCGCGCCCATCGCCAGTGCAGTTCGCATTCCGGATGTTTCACCATTTGGTGCCATCGAAACAATATTTACTTCTCCGCCACCAGCCGTTGCGACAAGTTGCAACGCCATCTCAACGCCGTAGGCATCTGACTCATCAAGAATTAATTTGCCTTCACGTTTCAATGCATGTGTCGAGGCGTCTAGGGCACCTGGGCTGGCTGGGTCTGGGATTTGCTTTACACACACGACGATATTCATGACCTCCATTGTTACCTAGAACACATCAACTATCCCAACGTAAACCGCTGATACCGTAAAAGATCTTGCAGATCTTGCTCATTGTGAACTCGTTCGCATCCTCGGTGAATCCACGAAACACCGTGGCGGTGCACCAATACCTCGCTCGCCACCACAGCGTTCAGGTTGTTGAGACGAACGAACGCGGTCATGCCACGAGATTTGCCCAAGACGCCGCACAAAGGGGCATGGACGCAGTGGTCGCGTTTGGTGGCGATGGCACCCTTAACGAGGTCGCGACTGGTTTGGCCGGAAGTAACACAGCGCTAGCGATGTTGCCCGGCGGATCAACAAATGTTTTTGTGCGCAGCCTCGGCGCGTCTCATGATCCAATTGTTGCACTGCAGCAAATCGGCGCCGGGCTCAGTCATGACAACATTCACACAATCAGTTTGGGTCGGGCCAACGGTCGCTATTTTTGTTTTCATGCAGGCATCGGGTACGACGCTGCTGTTGTCGAACTCGTTGAGCGACGAGCATCGTTGAAACGGATTGTTGGTCAGCCATTGTTTGCTATTTCGGCACTGCAAGCCTGGTATGCAACTTATAACCGCAAATATCCGCACTTCAATGTTGAAATTGATGGACGAAAAATTCCAAACGGTTACTTCACGATTGTCCTCAACTCGAACCCATACACGTACATCGGCAAAAAGGCTGTGAACTTGTCGGCTGCCGCATCATTAGATAAAAAACTCGTGGCGGTGACTTTCAGAAAACTAACTACTCCGTTAATGATCCGAACAATTCTTCAAGCAATTCGAACTGATGGCATCAGCGTTTCGTCCGGGGTAGATATTCGAACCGATGTTGAAGATATCAAAATTACTTTTCCTGCGCCGTTTCCGTATCAACTAGACGGCGATTATCTCGGCGAGCAAACTTCTCTGCACATTGAGCACTGCCAAGATGCCTTGCGACTCGTCAGACCAATAATCGTTTAGTTTTTTAATTTCAGTTGGCGGCAATGACTGCGAGGGCCACATCGGGCACGTTCGTGCAGATGCCATCAACTCCCCAACTGATTAGTTCTTTCATTCGCAACGGGTTGTTACATGTCCAAGTATTGATTTTTAATCCATGCTTGTGAAAAGTAACAACAAGTTGTTCGGTTAGCGATTTAACCCAAGGATGCAAAGCGTGATGACCCTGCTCCCCCATTTGTTTGGCGATTCGCTCAAATTCGTGACTATCAAGGGTCATTACTAGCCATGCTGTTTTCAGTTCTGGCATAATTTCTCGCACTGCATCCACTGTTTCGCGTCGAAATGAAGAGATAAGCCAGCGTTCAATGGATCCTCGTTGTTTTAAGAAATCAACCACATCGCGCGTTATCTGCTCGGTTGGATCGAAATCTGGTTCTCCAGAATCGTTTTTGATCTCAATATTCACCCACATCGAACCGCAGGCGTCTAAAGCCTCGGCCAGCGTTGGAATGTAACTTGGCAGATCTGTTTTTCTGACCTGAATAATCGTGCGGCCGTCACTCAGTTTTGCGTCATGGTGCACGATTAATTCGCCTGTGGCACAACGGCGAACGTCTAGTTCTACTGCGTTTGCGCCCATTTCAAGAGCACGGCTGAATGCCATCGTTGTATTTTCGACCTCGACCTTAGAAGCACCGCGATGAGCCATAACTTGGGTCACGCCCGCAGGCTACAAGAATAAAACTCCCAGAACGACGAAATAAAAACAAAATAAAATTTCTTTTATCTATTGTGAACTGAACAATTGTTCTCTAGTGTGAGCGACAGACAACCGCCGAATTGTAAACATCAATAACAGGGAGTAATTAATGTCTTTTCTCGCAACAAGCCTTGCCCTTGGAACCGCAGACTATTCATGGAGGCGAGAGGCTTCTTGTAAAGACACCGATCCAGAATTGTTTTTTCCTGTTGGCTCAACTGGTCAAGCATTAGTTCAGATTTCAGAAGCCAAAGTTGTATGCGATGAATGTTTAGTTCGCGGAAAGTGTTTAGATTTCGCACTAGAGACAAACCAAGATTGGGGAATCTGGGGCGGCATGTCAGAAGAAGAGCGACGCGATATTCGCCGCCGTCGAGCAGCCGAGCGCAGAAGTTCGCGTTTACTCGCCTAAACAAAAAGCGAGAATAAATTAATTTATTCTCCAGTAAACGGAATCTTTAAGTCAACAACAGTTCCGGCTCCGTTGCTATTGACAACAAGATCGCCATGCGAGTCGCTAACTTGGGCCGGTCGCATCTGAATCGTTCCAGCAAGTTCGGTAGTCACGAGTGTTCGCACGATTGACAAACCCAAACCAGTGGCCATGCTGATATTGAAATCAGTGGGCAGTCCACGACCATTGTCGGTGACTCGAATATTTAGTGACTTGTCGTCGTGTCTCAACGTGACAAGCACAGCGCCGCCAGCACTGCCTTCAGGAAACCCGTGATCCACTGCATTTTGTAAAAGTTCAAGAATCACAACCGACAACGGCGTAGCAATTGTGGCAGGCAAGCGACCACCATCGCCGAGCACGTTGAACTTAACCGGACGGTCAGCAGATTGAAGACCTTCTTCGACAAGTCGCAATAACGGACGAACAATTTCGACAAACGAAATGTCTTCGCCTGCTTCATGTGAAAGAGTTTCATGCACCAAGGCAATCGTTCGTATTCGTCTGACCGATTCGGCAATCGCAGATATGGCTTCTTCACTTTTAAGCCGACGCGCTTGCAAACGCAACAGCGAAGAGATCGTCTGAAGGTTATTTTTTACACGATGGTGAATCTCGCGAATCGTCGCATCTTTAGTAAGCAAAAGTCGGTCACGACGTCGCAACTCTGAAACGTCACGCAACAACACCACGCCTCCGGTTACGACTACATCTCGACCAACACGCTTGAGTGTTGGAATAGTGCGAGTCAGCAGCGTTACTTCAGATGTCTGCTCAAACTCTTCGACTACTGGCTCGCGGCGCTCGTAGGCATTTCTTGCGGCAGTCTGAGCAACACCAAGTTCGGCCAAACTCTGCCCTACTGCGTTTGTGCTGACTCCAACTCGGTGCATCGCCGAAACAGCATTTGGTGATGCGTAACGAACTCGTGCGTCTGCATCTAAAACAATTACACCATCACCAACTCTCGGCGCAACAGTTGCATCGGCGACACGGCCTTCAAACGGAAACAAACCAGTCGAAATCATTTTCGAGAAATCATCAAAAATTGATAAATAGGTTCGTTCAAGTTGCCCAGGCTTTCGACCACTGCGTGTTGACCATTCGCGAGTCAACACAGCGACTACACGATCATCACACCGCACCGGAATCGCCATCAGACTTACGGCTTCAGGTTGTGACTCAACTCGAATTTCGCCGGTCACAACTTTTTGTGAAGCGAACGCCTGATCAATCATCGTGCGCTCGACTAAATCGGCTGATACTCCAACAAGGTCGGTGTCGTAAAGAGTTTGACCAGTTGCGGCACGAACCTGCGCCGCAACAATCCATTTTTTGTCGGCGGTTGGCAAATACAGAAGCATGTCGGCAAAACAAAAATCAGCGAGCATCCCCCACTCAGAGAGAAGTGCACTTAGGTGTTCAATAGCCCGTTCGTCGGTATTGCCATGTTCATGAGCAATTTCGACAAGCGTTGGCATAAAGAATCTGCGTTACTAGCTGCCGAAGCCCATCTTGCGATCACCATTCGGCGCGCCAAATTCGACAAACGCAATTTTCTCAGATTGAATCGCGGTTTCTTTGCCACGCTTATCGGTCAACCATAGAACTGCAGATTTGCCTTCAAGTGCCGCTTCAACCGCCGCGCGAGTTTTTGCGTGTGATTTTTCGTCGTCAGGCATTTCAAGAGAAATTTCTCTGGGTGCATGTTGTACGCCAATTCGAATGTCCACTAGTTGCTTCTTTCTTTTGTTGAATGCTTCGTCATCCACCACACTAGGCGTAGAGCAGAAACAATTTAGTTAATTAACCTTTAGCGCGGCGCTGAACACTTTCTTTGGCTTCATATCTTCGGCAATTCGTTTAGCAAGTTGTGCAAAGATAAGCCCGACTTCTGACTCGGGCGCGACTGCCGAAATTGGTCGACCAGTGTCACCACCTTCGCGAAGTTGTTCAATCAGCGGAATCTGGGCCAACAACGGCACTTTCAACTCGTCGGCCAATAACTGTCCACCGCCTGAACCAAATAATTCATATCGTTTTTTATCTTCGCCGATGAACCAGGACATATTTTCAATAATTCCGCGCACAGGAAGATTGACTTTTACCGCCATCGCTGCCGACAATCGAGCAACTTTTTGGGCTGCCAATTGCGGAGTGGTCACGACAAGAACTTCTGCACGTGGCAAATATTGACTGAGGCTCAATGCGATGTCACCCGTGCCTGGTGGCATGTCGATCAGCAAAAAATCTGGTTCGTCCCAATAAACATCTGTGAGAAATTGTTCAAGTGCTTTATGCAACATTGGCCCGCGCCAAACAACGGCCTGACCTTCAGGAACAAAATATCCAATTGAGATACATCGCACACCCCAGGCTTCCGGCGGCAACAACATATTGTCGATCACAACTGGGTCGCGATCAGTGCCGAGCATTCTTGGAATCGAATATCCGTAGATGTCTGCATCTACGACGCCAACTTTGTAACCGGCAGTTGCAAGTGCGACTGCGAGATTTGTCGTGACGCTGCTTTTTCCGACGCCACCTTTACCCGATGAAATCAAAATTGGTCGGGTCTTAGAACCAGGTTGTGCAAATGAAATCGTGCGACCTTGTGAATGTCCTTGCGCTGGTGTGCTGCCAGCCGTTGCCGCAGGGTCACCATGAACAAGTTCGCGTACTTTGGCTCGCTCAGCATCAGTCATCACGCCAAAGTTGAGCGCTACATCTTTTACACCCTCAAGAGCACGCAACGCAGTATTGACACGCTGTTGAATTTCATTTCGTAGCGGACAACCAGAAATTGTCAATACAACCGTCAGCGAAACTGCGCCCGATGAATTAATTTCAACATCGCGGACCATTCCGAGGTCGACAATTGAGCGATGCAACTCGGGGTCTTGCACTGGTCGAAGTGCATCAATTAGATGTTCAATACTTGGCAAAGACATGGTGGGTTGGGTTCCGATCAAATGGCGCTAAAAATTAACACTACGGCCATAGGTAGAATATCCTTTGTGAACCGTAAACCGCCGAGCGGAACCAAAGAACTGAATAATGGCGATTTCACGGCGACCGTGTCAGCAATCACATCGGCATTTGGTGATCCAACACGACGAGCGATCTATTTATTCACTCGAGAAGCAAAAAACGGTGTTACAGCAAGCGAAGTTGCCGAGAAATTTGAGCTGCATTCAAATGTGGCGCGACACCATCTAGACAAACTCGCAGCCGGTGGATACGTCGAGGTCGAGGTATCGCGAAACGATGGAGCAGGCGCAGGTCGACCTTCAAAGCACTATCGGGCCACTAACCCAAACCAATCTTTAGAGTTTCCAGTTCGAAGCGATGATCTAGTGCTGTCGCTGCTCGGTAAAGCATTAACTCTGCTTTCGCCAGAAGATGCAACTGTGATGGCCGAAGAAGTCGGGCAACAATATGGTCGTGCGATGGCGACAAGTTTGACTGGCTACGACGTGAATACAACACAGAGATCTTTGCGTTCTGCATTACAAGCCGTGGCAGACGCACTAACTGCACATGGTTTCGCCGCTCACACTGATCAGCGCAACAACCAACTTCGAATCGTTAACAATCACTGCCCGTTCGGCGAACTCGCGATTGAGCATCCGGTCATCTGCGCTGTTGACCGTGGAATGGTAAAAGGAATGTTGACCGCGCTTTACGGAGATACAAACCCCGAACTCTCGTCTTCACTGCCGATGGGTGACACTTTTTGCGCGACAACTATTTAATTAGTTGAAACTAGTCACCCCAGAATCGTTGTTCTAGAAACGGATCACCGTACATGTGATATCCGTTTTGCTCCCAAAAACCTGGAGAATCAGCATCACAAACCTCTAATCGGCGTAACCACTTGGGTGATTTCCAAAAATACAACCGTGGCACCAACAGACGAACTGGTCCCCCGTGAATCGGCTCAATATCTTCACCTTCATATGCATAAACAACCAGTGAATCATCGCGCATGATGTCTTCGAGCGGCACGTTTGCGGTGTAACCATATTCGGCGTGACCCATCACATGGGTTGCATTGCTTGAAATTTTTGCTTTCTCAAACAAATCACGCACACGCACACCTGCCCAAGTCGTGTCAAATTTCGACCATTTGGTCACGCAGTGAATATCTGTTTTGAGTTTCGTTGCCGGTAGTGCTCGCAACTCATCAAACGACAATGTGAAAGGTTTTTCAACCAAGCCATCAATAGTTAGGTTCCATTCGCCTGGTTTATAAGTTGGCACATCGCCAACATGAAGTACCGGAAACCGATCGGTCAGATATTGTCCGGGTGGCAGACGTGATTCGTCAAATCCTTTGGCTGCTAATTCATCGCGATTTCGATCAAAGAATCCCACAGAGCAATTGTGCCTTAAAAACCTCAACAATGCATCAATCAAGTAATTGCGGGTTACATTTTTCACGTGACTCTTTACATAGTTCGCCACGCCAAAGCCGGAAAGCGCAGCGAATGGGATGGCCCTGATGAATTACGACCCCTCAGCGATAGAGGCTGGGAACAGGCACGAATGCTCGCCGAAAAACTTAAATTAATTTCACCAACAAATTTAATTTCGAGTCCAGCCACCAGGTGTAAACAAACTCTTGAGCCGCTCAGTAAAGCAACAAATATCAAAATTGTTTCTGATCAGCGATTATTTGAACATGGTGATATTGCAAAAACTCTGGAAGTGCTCGAAGAAGTCGAAGATTCAACTGTGATTTCAAGTCATGGCGACATGATTCCTGAAGTAATTAAATTGCTTGAGCGTCGCGGAATGGAAATCGGGTCTAAGCCAGATTGGCGAAAAGCCTCGGTCTGGGTCGTTGAGCGCACAAATCGTGGATTCGAATCGGCAGTTGCATGGGCGCCGCCGCAATAACGTCGCCGCCGCAAATCGAAGATTAAAACTCAGCCGGCGATAACTGCATCAACTTCGGCAACAATCGAATCAACAAAACTTTTAACCTCAGCAGGTGGATTTTGTGATTCACAAATTGTTAATTGCTCGCGAGCCCCAACAGCGTCAGCCGCTAGACGAAAACGAACGATACCAAGAAAGCAATGTGCATCCGGATAACTTGCGTCGAGAGATATCGCTCGTTCAAGATCGCTTGATGCAGAAAGAAATGCAAGTTGCTTAATTTCATCACCAGCACTACGAGCAATAAGCGCCAGCAACCACGCGCGATATGTGAGCGCTTCAAGATTGTCTGGGTCAAGACCCAGAACTTGAGAATACAACTCAATTGCCGCTTGTGGGTCTATGAAATTTGTGGCTCGGGCTCGAGACAGAATCGAAGCAGTTGAATCTTCGATACCACCAGAAAGTGACTGCCCTGACAAACGTTGACCAGACTGACGAGCCACCAACCAACCTGTGCCCGCTGCGACCACGACAACGACCAGCACTGTGAAGCATGTCCGACGCAACCTGCTTGCTTGCTTATTGATTTCACCAGCAACGCCTGCCGATTGGGGTAATTCAATTTGTTTAATTATTTCTGCCGTGCGGGCGACATAATCTGAGCGCAAAGCCTGATAGTCATCTGAATCTATGTCTCCAACTGCGAACTCGGCATCGAGATCGCGCAAAGAGTTCAATAAAAACTTTCGCTGCTCAACCAGACTCTCAAGATCTTCGTCAGACCTGGTCACAAAAATTAACCTTTACTCTGGTCATCAGAAACTTGAGCGAGAGCTTGTTCGACAAGTTTCTCGTCTTGGGCACTTGGTGCACCCGGCTTGTTGCGACTCCAGCGAGCAAAAGCACCAACTAATAACGAGATCGCAATAATCAAAGCCGCAACCGGAAGAGACCAGACCAGTGAATCCAAACCTGTTGCTCGTGGCACTAATAAAACCTGTCCACCAAATCGTTGTTCGATATAGCTAATAATCTCATCGTCAGAGCGCAAACCTGCACCAACTTGACGAGCCACCTCAGTGCGAATCGCCTGCGCCGCTGGCGCCCGAGAAACAAAAACGCTCTCACCCGAACAAGTTGGACATGCAAGATGCGATGTAAGCGAGTCAATACGGTCTTGTTGAGTCAGCGGAGAACCTGAGCGCGTAACGCCAATCGCCAAAAGTACGCCCGTCAACAACAACATTGCGATCCAAATTAGTTTTTTTGTTTTCATGACGTGAACTCTTCACGCAATTTATCAAGTTGTGCTTCGAGCAAACCCTTGCTCAACTCACCAGTAACTCTGAGTCGCACTAATCCATTTGGGTCGATGATCCAAGTTTCTGGAACACGGGCAACACCAAACGCCACGGCGATTGCGCCATTATCGTCTTTCAACTTTGTCCAAGATCCACCATTCTTAGAAAAGAATTCACGAACTGCGATGTCACTATCGTCATTCACAACTGTGTATAACTCGGCCCTGTTCACATTTTCAAATTCGCGGTTGGCAAAATCAACCAACAACGGGTGCTCATTGATACACGGAACACAAGTTGAATTGAAGAAATTTAAAACGACCCACGAACCCTTTCTTCGCTCTAAAACAAACGGTTGATCGTCAATAGTTGACGCAACGATTGATGGTGCCGGCTGACCAAGAAGTGGCGAGCGCGCAACTTGTCCGTCACTTGGTTTAGAAATAATTAAAACCCAAAGCAACAACACAAGAACAAATGCAACGACACCCGAAACGACTTTGACGAGATATTTAGAGAACATATTTATCAAGCGCTCTTGTTGGCAACTAAAACTGGTGCACTAGTTGCGTCTGTCGGTCGGCGACGACGACCCGGAAAGGCTGCAAGAAAAGTGCCGATCGCCATCAAACCAGTACCAATCCAAAGCCACGAGATCATTGGTTTGATGAATATTTTGATTCGTGCCGTATTTGAATCTTGACGCACAGGTGGCTCGAGGGTCAAATAGATATCGCTCGTCAGAGATGTTTTAACCGAAGGAGTTCCGACGTTCATCCCAATGCGGGTGTATTTCGTGATCGCTGGCTCATAAGTTTTGCCGCCGTCGACGATTACGAGTGCTTTGACACTTACACTTCTGTCATCACGGACTTCAATTACGTCGGTTAATTCAAAACTGTGACCGGCGAAAGTTGCCGGCACGCCCGCGACCAATGAAAGTTCTTGACTCTTGCTATAACTATTTGATGCGCCAAGTGCGACTGCAATAAGAATTACGCCGAGATGCACGATCATTCCGCCATTGGCTCGGCCCACAAGACCGCGAAATCCTTGACGACGTGTGGCGAGCACGACTTGACGCAAAGCCGCGCCAGAAGAAACTCCTCCGAGTGTGAAGGTCAATAACGGGGCCAAACCATATGCGCCAGATGCAAGGCTCGCAACGAGAGCCGCAATGCCACACCATGCCGGCCAAAATAATCTCGTCTGCAAAGTTTCAGCCGATGCTTTGCGCCACGGCAACACTGGAGCAATCGACATCAATGTAAGTAACGCGATACCAATTGGCACGGTAAGTCGATCAAAAAACGGTGCTCCAACAGCGATCTGACGATTTTGTAACGCCTCAATAATTAATGGAAACACTGTGCCAAGCAGAACTACAAACGCGAACACGGCGAACAGAACATTGTTCGCCAAGAACGCCGCCTCGCGCGACAGCGGCGAGTCGATCACTCCTGGACTTCGCAACTTGTCACCACGCCATCCGATTAGAAAAACTGAAACTACTAATACGACTGCAAAAAATGAAAGGAACCAAGCACCGATACCGCTCTCACTAAAAGCATGCACACTATTTAATACTCCCGAGCGTGTTAAAAAAGTTCCAAGAATCGTCAAACTAAACGTGGCTACTAATAACGAAATGTTCCAGACCCGCAACATTCCGCGACGCTCTTGCACTAAGACCGAATGAATGTAGGCCGTGCCCGTTATCCACGGAAGCAAGGACGCATTCTCAACTGGATCCCATGCCCAAACTCCACTCCATCCAAGAACTTCATAACTCCACCAACTGCCGAGTGCAATACCAAATGTTAAAAAACCCCATGCAAACAACGACCAGCGACGAGTTGCCAACAACCAACCCTCACCTACCCGTCCCGTGACTAACGCAGCGATCGCAAATGCAAACGGCACCGTGACGCCGACATAACCGAGATACAAAATTGGTGGATGAAACATCACCAGAATGTGATTTTGCAGTAACGGATTAGGTCCTGGGCCATCTAAAACTCCGGGTGCACCATTTGCAAATGGATTTGCGGGGAAAAAAGAAACCAGGAAAAAGAACGCCAGCACAATCATCATCACCGCCATTGCCCATGCAGCAAGTGATTCGTTCATCCGCTTGCGCATCCAAAAACAAACTGCCAGGGTGTAACCAGAAAGAATCAATACCCACATCAAGATTGATCCTTCGAGCGCGCTCCATACAGCGGCGAAATTGTAGAGCGCCGGTGTTGACCAAGAACCAACTTTCTGCACATAAGCCAGCGAGAAATCGCGCGTGATCATCGCATACTCCATGACCGCAAATGCGCCGAGTGCTGCAGCAAACGCCAGCACCGCGAAACGCGAAACTAAGCGGATCACTCGTGGTTCGTTGTTTCGCACGCCAGTTATCGCGGCGAATGCGCCGAAAACAGAGCCGACAAAACCGACCAGCAATAAAGCGCGACCGATCGTGCCGATTATCCCTGCACTTGCGAGCATGCCGCGCTCCCAGAGTTTTCTAGTCGATCCTTATTTTTTGCTTCATACTCGTTTGAATGTTTAACTTCAATTCGATTCGATTCAAGCACACCATTCACAAGACGACCGTGTGCAACGACTGAAATGCATTCTTGAAAAACCCCGCCAGGGTCGCCCGAATAAACGACGTCCAGCGATTTTCCGTTAAATACAAGTTTGAATTCTGTTGTGTTATCACTTTTAGCCAACGAGCCTTGTTCGACCGTGCCCTGCACTCGTAATCTATTTGCAGTATCGCAACCAGAACGTACGCCGACCTCGTCGACGTTGCAGTAATAGTCAATTGCAGATGACAAGAACTGAGTAACAACGATGACGCCACCAATACCGACAAGAGATAAAACAATGATTGGCATCCAGCGACGGCGCTTGGGCGAAATCGTTTCAGGTCGTGGTGTTAGATCCATGGTTTGTTTTTATCTTCAACAAGTTTTGCTGATTCTTTAGCACGACGCAAAGTAACGACTGCAAATAATAAAATAGCCCCGATGGTCAAAACGTATGAAGCAAAAATAAACCCGGCGTTTTGCATCTAATTGCTCGCATTTTCGCTCTGACGCGCGAGAATCGCATTATCTAAGCCTCGTTCGTTGGAAAGATCACTGAGCAACATTGTGCGTTGACGATGCAGAACGAGCCACGCGAACACGAGAGTGAATGCAACCACGCCACTGAACAAAGTAAACAACATCAAGCCATCCATTTTTACGTCACCATTCGGATCCAAAATTGTTGCGCGCTGGTGCAAACTGCGCCAAAATACAACGCTGAAATGCACGAGTGGAATCTCAAGCACCGCAAGCAGAGCGATGACACCTGAACGTCTCGCACGCTGTTCGATTGAACCATCAAGACGACGCACGGCGAGATAGCCGATGTAAGTAACAAATAAAAACGCAGTCGTAGTCAGGCGTGGATCCCACTGCCAGAACTCTCCCCAAGTAAGTCGACCCCACAGGCTTCCGGTGATCAAAGTGATCGCCATGAACATCACACCTACCTCTGCAGACGCTCCGGCGACCCGATCAAAACCAAGTGAGTGACGCTTGGCAAAAATATAAAAGGAAGATGCGATTGCAGTGACAATGAATGCGAGATACGCAATCCATGCAGATGGCACATGAACGTACATGATTCGAACCGACTCACCTTGCACGACATCGGCAGGAGTAAATACGAGCCCACTGATCACAACCCAAGCCATTACGACAATCGCAAGAACACCGATCACGCGAGTCGCCTGAGTGCCGGTGCTCGAAAACTTCTGCGATGATTGTGACATTTTTAAACTGACTCCTGTATTTACTTGACTGGCTTTCATTCGTCGATCAATGGTCCAAAAGCTAATGAGCCTCCGATACCGAACACCGCAGCAAAAATTGTTAGTAGACCAACCCACGCCCAACCTTCAGAAGTTGCTGCTCCACCGCTACCAAAAGCCGCTTCCGTGGCTCGTGTGGCAGCAATAAGAACTGGTGCCACAACAGGTAACAACAACAATGGAAGCAAAGTTTCGCGACCAGTTGTGCCCGCAGTGAGACCGCCATAAAGCGTACCCACGAAGCCCAATCCAGTTGTAGCGCAGATCACACAAGTGACTAACAGCACTAAACCGGCAGCCGAAACTTGTACTTGATAGAGCAAAAACGCGGCGGCGATAAGCACCACATCTAGTGCGATCAATTGCAAAGTCAAGGCGATCGCCTTGCCTAAAAATACGGCCGAAAGATCAATACCTGCCACACGCAACGAATCGAGTGCCGAATCAGATGTATCAATCGCAAACGACCGTTGCACAATCACGAATAGCGAAAAAATTGTTGCGAGCCAAATCAAACCACCAGCAACTCGTTGCAAGACATCGTCATTGTCAAGTGCAAAAGCGAACATGATCATGATCAGGCCGGCAAATGGCAGCACTTGATTTGTCACGACTCGACTGCGAGCTTCGATTCGCAGATCTTTGGTCAGAACAGCGCTGACGACACGACTTCTAGGGGTTTGATTCATGCTGGCTTCACCATTCCCGTTGTAACCATCAAACTGCGTGTCGCCAATGAGCGTGCACGTTCAATTTCGTGTGACGCAAAAATTACCGTTGCGCCTGAGTCTCGCGCCGCACGAAGTGTTCGATCAAGCTCATCACGACCCTGCGTGTCGAGCCCTGCATGCGGCTCATCTAACAACCACAACTGCGCGCGACGAACAATCAATGATGCAAGAGCACAACGACGACGTTGACCCGCAGAAAGTTTCGCAACTTGCGTCTCGCCTAGACGACCAGAAATACCCATTGCAATCATTGCTTGATCTACGTCTTGGCGCGTCGCCCCAACCAAACGAGACCAGAACAACATATTTTCCAAAACTGTGAGATCTTGAAATAATCCGTTCGCATGACCCAGCAAACCAACTCTTGACCGAACAGCTACTCGGTTGGTGCTTAAATCGCAACCTAAAACGTTTGCAGTGCCACGAGCAATCGGCAACAGACCAGCGCATGCTCGCAACAAAGTTGTTTTGCCCGCCCCGTTGGGCCCCTGCAATAAAACGATTTCTCCCTTGTCAACCGAAAATGTTGCACCAGCCACAGCCGGAAAATTGTCATACACAATTACAACATCTTTGAAGTCAACTACTTTTTCGCTGGGCATCTACTCGCCTTTAAACTTTGCCGAACGCTTTTCGATAAACGCACTGCGACCCTCTTCAACATCATTGCTTGCCCACGCTCGGTCTCGTGCCGACTGCACGAGTTGATCGATTTCTGGTGCGGGTGATGACGCGTTGAGCGCTGCTTTGTGTCCGGCGATCGACAATGGCGCGAGCAATGCAATTTCATTTGCCCAATTGATTGCGTCTTCAAGTTCGCCAATGCGCTGCACTGCACCAAGATTTGCCAACTCAGCACCAGAATAATTTCGTGCGGCAAGCAACATCGCCCGTGCAACCGGCCAAGAACACTCGCGTGCGAGACGCTCAACAGTCCAATGATTTACAACTAGTCCAAGTCGAGCAGCAGGAACACCGATGATGCTTTGCGCGGTTGCAACTCGAAGGTCACATGACATCGCGATTTGTGCACCTGCGCCAAGTGCGGGGCCAGAAATTGCGGCAATCGTTACGCTCGGCAGTGTCGCAAGTTGAATCAGAAATTTATGCAGCGCATCAGTGAACTCTGTTTCGCGAACTCCAGAAAGATCTGCCCCGGCACAAAACGCTGGTGCTGAACCAGTTATCACGACCACACGTATTTTTTGCCGACTCGATTCGTCTAGTGCACTTGCGAGTTCAAACAAAGTCTGTTGATCGACCGCATTTCTGCGCTCAGGGCGATCAATTGTCGCCACCAGCACCGAATCGCCCCAGCTCAGCTTCACTGACATTGATAACCGTCCCGTAACATAAACACAACGGTATGGATTCTCGCACACAACACAACAAAATTAACAACGAAATAATTAGTGATCCCGTTCTCGTTAAACGAGCGTTGATTTCTAATTGGGCCAAGCGCGCCAGCCGATTGGGCTACTCATTGTTTGGTGTGTCAATAGTCGCAGTTATTTGGGGATTGACAGTTGACTTCACACCAGGTGCCAGCCGTGTTGCGTCTGCAGGCTTGATCGCTGGGTGTGTTGTTTTGGCGCCGGCAATCCTCGTGCAATATTCGGTCAAGGCAGCGGTACGCGACGAGCGAGAACGTGGACTTTAGTCACTGCATAATTCCGCGCGCGACTCAAGAGATAGCGTTTTGTTGAATCCAATGAGCTCTTCAATTAAAAACACTGGTCGCTATTTAGCAATTTTTATTTTTAGCGCGCCGTTTTTGAGTGGTTGCGCTACAACGATTAATCAATCGGTGGTCACCGTCGTTTCAACTGGTTCAGAAACAACACCAGCAACAATCAACAGTCAATTGACAACTGATGAATTGCTAAGCGAATTGTTGCTAGCCATCGATGACCTGAGTAAATCGATGCAAAAAGCTGAACGTCGACAAGTTACCCAGCAACTTGCGCAAGTGGTTTTGCTCAGCGATGCGATTCGACCAAAAATATTGGCGTCGAGCGATCAACTAGCCTCTGATTTTGACCGTGTAATCAACTTGGCGAAAAGTTCTGTTGAACGCAACCGCCCGGCCGACGCTGACAAAGCGTTGAGATTCTTGCCGTTAATTATCGAGGCTTTCGCAAAACTTTAAACAGAAGTAAAACTAATTGGTTTTATCCAGCATTGCGCTTGGCAACGGCTCACTGTGAATCACAGTTAGTTGTTTCGTAGACCGCGTGAGAGCAACATAAAGTGCGCGCAAACCGTGCATCTGCGCGGCAACAATCTTGGCTGGTTCAATGACGATCACTCCGTCAAGTTCAAGACCTTTAACCACACTTACTGGCACAACTGTAAGCCCCGCTTCAATGCCAGAAACCCCAGCGCGACCATGAGTGATTTGCGCCGCGTCAAGTGCGGCTGAAATATTTTCAGACATCGAATCTGGACAAACAATCGCGACGTTGCCGCTACTTAATTCGGCGGTCATCCGTTTAGTTTCTGTAATCAGTTCTTCAAATAGCCCACCAGCAGTCGCAGCGATAATTTTTGGTGTCTCTTCGCCTTCACGAACCGAAACTGGCGAAGTTTGTGACGGCGCAGCGGCTTTCAAGACTCGAGTAGCGAGCTCCATTATTTGATGCGGAATTCGATATCCGACAGTCAGCCCAATTATTCGTGATGGATTTTTTTTTGGCAAATGTGCCAAGACTTCCTTCCAAGATGCCGGAGCATGTGCCGAAGTCGCTTGTGCAATATCGCCGACTATCGTCATCGCACCATTGAGTGATCGCCGCGAAATCATTCGCAGTTGCATCGGTGAAAGATCTTGTACTTCGTCAATCACAATGTGACCATAGGTACGAACCTCATCAGCATCGTTGATCCGACCACTTCTTCGGGGTTTTGGCCCGAGCAACGAAAGCGCTTCATCAAGTACGGCGACGTCAGCATCACTAAATTTTGCCTCGGCTAAAGATTCTGCGCGTTGACGATGCAGCGACTCGTATTCTGTCGGCGTGCAAACCTTTTGAGCCGCGAGTCGCAACAGAGCCTTTGAAGAATAAAGATCATGCAACAATTCTGCGGCGCTGAGCACTGGCCACATGTAGTTGATTACTGCGCGAAACTCGGGCAGCTCGAGCAATGCAGCCCGCATTGTTTCGAGATCGGCATCAGGATTTCGACTTGACGCGATCAATGCAGCAACAAGTTCTGTTTCGACCCAATGATACGCCGCATTGTGTCGACGAAAACGACGACGTCCTTCGCTAACAAGTGTCTTTGACTGATTAACGGTTAGTCGCAAATACCCGGCGCCGAATGCAATTTCTACGTCTTTGCGAATTGGTCGTTGTCGATCATGAATCGCATTTGCAATAATTCGCGACATTCTTAGGTCGCCCTTGATTCGCGAAACTGGCTCGCTGTCTTTTGCTGTGTAGTTGTGTCCGCGTACAAGATCGGCCATCACGACTTGTTCAACACCGGCTTCACCAAGTGAAGGCAAGACACGCTCGATGTAACGCAAGAAAACGCGATTCGGTCCGACAACAAGTACACCTTGATCTTCTAATGGAAATCTAAATGTGTAAAGCAAATATGCGGCGCGATGTAGCGCCACGACCGTCTTGCCAGTTCCTGGTCCGCCTTCGACAACTAACACACCTTGTTGTGGAGACCGAATAATTTCGTCTTGCTCAGCTTGAATCGTCGCCACGATGTCACCTAGTTGGCCAGTGCGACCGCGCGACAAGACACTCAACAACGTGCTGTATCCGCGAAGAGTCGGAGTGCTTGACGCAGGCTCGCCGTCAAGACCTTCGTCGTGACCCACACCAAGATGGCCTGCACCAAAAAGTTCGTCTTCAATACCGAGCAATTCTCGACCTTGAACTTCAAAATGGCGACGACGAGCAAGACCCATCGGTTCACGACCAGTAGCACGATAAAACGGTTCAGCAACTGGCGCTCGCCAATCAACAACGACTGGCTCTCGAGCCGGGTCGGCAACGGCGATTCGTCCGATATGAAAACTCTCGAACGCATCAGGCGACTCGGTCAGACGATCGATTCGACCGAAGACTAGTGCTGAATCGCCAAGATCAAGTTGTGTAAGTCTGCCGACGAGAACTTCATCGAATGCATTGCGCTCAAAACGCGCTTGAAAAGTTCCACCCATTGACGCTTCGTTCATTTCGCGAATCTTCCAAGCATCGGTCTTGGTTATTTCAAGACACTCATAGGCATGGTCGATGAACTTCTGTTCGTCGTCAAACTCGGGGTGTTGTTTGGTCATGGTTTTGGCCGCAGGTCTCAGAAATTAGGGTTTGTCAATTCTACCGACCTGCTGCTGGTTTATTGTCAGTGATTTTTATGACATTGCTGTAATTAGGTGCAGGGTTTCACCTTGCCGCACACATCACGGGCACACTGCCTTGTTGGCACTCTCGGGGGCTCATGCTTGATCTTGATCATAAAATCTCACAAAGTTTCAAGAACTTATTGCTTATAAGCGGATTAGTGCTGCTGGTTGGTTGTTCTTCACCGCCAAAATTGAGCCTCGTTGTTGCTACTACTGCTACTCCTTATTTGAGTGTCACGACGGCACTTGCATCGACTACTTCATCAACAATTGCATTAAATACGACCCAGGTAGAAGTCGACCGCGATCAACTAGTCAAGCCACAATTTGAAGAGTTATTGCAATGGCAAGACAAGTGCTACCAAAAGCCAAGCATTTGCCGAGTTGAAGAATTCACGATTGTCGGCACAAAATATCATCAGGCATTAGCAGAGCAAATAAGTCTCTTCGCCAAGAACAATATTAATAGTCGCCTAGGCAATGGCAAGCGTGAAGTGAAAATCGAATTAATTTCGCTTGATGATGCATCTTTGGTTGCCCATGTTGATGCCTGTATTTACGACACCGTCATCATGTATATGGATGGTTTTATTTTTAACGACTATGTAACATCCGCTCACACCCAATGGACGTTGCAATGGGACAACGAACGGTGGCGATGGATCGACTATCAAATTCTTCGCCGTGAGTACAACACAAATATTTGTCAGCACCTGCCATGAAATTTCGAACCATTTTCTTTGCGATAACGGCAATATTTTTCAGTTTCAACTCAACTGCCGATGCTGATCAAAACGGGCCAGTCGTCGTAATTGACGAATTTGGTTCGGTCGTCGACAGAACAATTATCGCCGGAATATTTGTTCAGCAAAATGACACAAACAGCGGAGCAGACACTTGCGAATGGTCGGCCTCTGTGCCGCGTGATTCTGGCCAAGGTCAAGGTGCGGGAACCGAAGTCACAAAAGAAATCGGATCAGTAAGTTTTCGACTTTATGATCGCGCGTGCGCTGGTGAAATTACGACTTACTACTGGATTCCAGAAGTCTCGTCCGAACAAGTCGCTCGTTCTGCGGCGAGCGTTGTTTACGATTCGATTCCTGCTCCGTTCGGTGACTTTGCTCCACCTGCTCGTCAAGGATTAATAAATGTTGGTACATGGTTTTGGGTTCAACCAGCAGTTTGGCAACCAAAATCTGTTACAGCATGGATTCCAACTCCCGAAGGGCCGATAACTGTTACGACAACTGCGACGCCAATAAAACTTATATTTAATCCAGGTGATGGATTTCGCGGATCTGGAAACAAAACATGTATCGGTCCTGGTGTCCGATGGACCGAATTAATCGGCGACCACTTGCCGTCGCCATGCATGTATACGTATCGGCACTCATCTGCAGTAAATTCGAGCGGTTTGTTTTCGGCAAGTGTCTCGATAGTTTGGCGAGTCACTTGGCGCTCAAGCACCGGAGCAACAGGAACGTTGCCAAATGTGACGACATCATCATCACATCAAATGAATATCCGCGAGTTTCAGGCCCTCGTCACTTCGTAAACCCATACCGTTAAAGGGCAAGAGCGGTGGGGCCTCGAATAATTATGGCGAATTTTGGCTCGTACAAAGTTCCGATATCCGTATATCCGTATAACCAGAATATTAGGAATACTCGTTTTGAGTTGCTACCCTTATTGAAGCGCTTTCGATCATGGAAGTGCAATTCAAATAACAAGAAAGAAGTACATAGCTATGCCAACCGGTACCGTGAAATTTTTCAATGACGAAAAGGGTTACGGATTTATCTCGCGCTCTGATGGAGAACCAGATATTTTCGTGCATTTCTCAAACATTGAAGGCACCGGGCGTCGCACCCTTGTTGCAGGCCAAGAAGTCGAGTTTGAACTCGGCCAAGGTCGCAAGGGCACCGAAGCCAACAACGTCCGCGCTATCTGAGCACCGCGCTTTAGCGCTCTTCGTAATCGCCGAATTTTTCGGCGTGCGCGTTTCGTCTCAATAGTTAGGTTCACCGCCAATTAATGGTGCGTGTATTCGTTCGTCCCCGCTAGAGTTCGGGGCGTGTCAACATCAAAAGAACAGATCCTTATCGACCGTCGCTACGCGGCAGTCTTGTCAACAATTTCAGACGACTCACTCGCCGCACTGGCTGGTGAACTTCCAGATAAGTTGCGGGATCCATTTGCTAAAGTCGCTGGCCTACCGGCCGGCGCACTTAGTACTAAGGCTGGCCTCGGCGCCAAAATTCGTGCAGGCTTCATCTCGCGCAAGTCATATATCGATGTCGGTGTATTGCTCAGCGAACCTTGCACCGAGCACTGCATCGAAGCACTCGGCAGTGCCGCTGATGATCCAAACATCGAACATTTGCGCTCGACTTTGCCTGAGGCGATTGAAAAGTTCGGACTAGATGCAACTCGTTTGATGGCGATTCAATATTCGGCAAGTTTGAACGGTTTCAAACAATTGATTATGCAAGATGAGCGATTCATGATTCCTAAAATTGGGTCACCACTTGCCGCACAAACATTGCTTGCAGCAAAACC
This sequence comes from Actinomycetes bacterium, assembly GCA_014190295.1. Lineage (GTDB taxonomy): Bacteria > Actinomycetota > Acidimicrobiia > Acidimicrobiales > Ilumatobacteraceae > BACL27. The sequence continues at coordinate 46,633 of BJGF01000003.1, forward strand.
AGACAATGCCGAAAATCAAGAAAAGCGTCGCGTTCGCCGAGAACGACAAGAAAAAGAACGTGAGACAAAACGTGTCGCCGATCTTCAGCGACGAATAGCCCGTAACCGCGTTTAGATCACGATGGTTTCGATCCGCTTTGGTTCTATTGGCGGTCGTGCGGTTTTTATAACTAATTCTCTGACAAAATTTCTAGATGTTGAACGCGCCAGCGGCGGAAGTTTGCCGAGCGATCCGATGCAGTGTTTATCTCGATGGGTTGAAGTTTGCAAAGTTGCCAGCAAGTTAACCGAGCATGACGAAAGCTCTGGTGTCGCTCTAGACATGAGCAAACTTGACTGCCCAGTGCCACAACCGCGTCAGATATTTGCGATCGGTATCAATTACAAAGCGCATGCTGCCGAAATGAAAAACGCATTGCCAAAAGAACCTCTTGTATTTACCAAGTTTCCTAGTTCTTTGAATCGGCCACATGGACAGATCAAACTCGTCGGCGAAAAATGTGATTACGAGGCAGAACTTGTGGCAGTAATGGCTAAAGGTGGCCGAGACATCGCAATTGCCGATGCCTGGGGCCACGTTGCTGGCTTGTGTGTTGGCCAAGATGTTTCAGATCGTGCGCTGCAATATGCAAACACTCCTCCACAATTCAGTTTGGGCAAGAGTCGAGCGGGTTTCACGCCAATTGGTCCATGGATAACCGATGCGGCATCACTTGCATCGCGCGGCAATCTTGAAATGACCTGTCGTGTCTCGGGCGAAATAATGCAGCACACACAAACTGACGACATGATTTTCGAAATTCCTGACATCATTTCTTATCTGTCGAGTATCTGCGAACTATTTGCCGGAGATGTTATTTATACAGGAACTCCCTCGGGTGTCGGCGCAGGCCGAACACCCCCGAGGTTTTTGCGTGCCGATGACGTGATCGAAACAACGATCCAAGACCTCGGCACGCTCGTTAACACTTGTATTTAATTTCTATTTAATTAATTCAAATTCGGGATAGGCAGTGACGCCCATCTCAACATCTAGACCAGCAATTTCGTCTGCTGCCGAAGAACGAATGCCACCGTTGGTCATACTGTTCTGAATTTTGAAGAATCCAAAAGCCAGAGCAAAGTTGACGACGAAAATTGTTAACCCACCTAGTGCCTGCGCGCCGAGTTGACCCCAATCACCTTTGATAATTCCGGCGATGCCAGTCGAATCAGAACCGTTCCAGCCTGCGCCATATGATCCGTTAGAAAAAATTCCAACAGCCAAAACGCCGAAGAGACCGCAAACACCGTGCACGCTGATCGCGCCAACCGGATCATCAATTCGCAGTTTTCTCTCGACAAAAAATGACGACTCGATTACGAGTACTGCAGCGATGATGCCGATAACTGCTGCTGCCCATGGCGCGACAAACGCACACGGTGCAGTAATTGCCACGAGCCCAGCCAGCATTCCGTTGATCATCATTGATGGGTCTGGTTTGCCGGTGCGACGCGTGATCCAAAACATTGACGCAACAGCACCAAAAGCACCAGCAATCGCCGTGTTGGCAGCGACGGTTGCGAACTGCACATCTGTTGCCGAAAGTGTTGATGCGGCATTAAACCCGAACCAACCGAACAACAAAATAAAAGTACCGAGCATCGCCATCGGAATATCGTGACCGGAGATCGTGATTGATTTTCCTTCTTTGGTGTACTTGCCGATTCGTGGCCCGAGAACTATCGCGCCCGCGAGTGCCGCAACGCCACCGACCATGTGCACAACTCCAGAACCAGCGAAGTCAACATAGCCAGCACCCAGCGACATCGTCGCCCAAGTTTTGGCAAGCCATCCGCCGCCCCATGTCCATGCGGCGATTACTGGATAATAAATTCCACCACAAAATAATCCCCAGACAACAAAACTTCCCCACTTCCAACGCTCGGCCATCGAACCAGTTGGAATAGTCGCCGTTGTGTCCATGAATGCAGCCATGTACAAAAAGAATCCAAGCAAAGCAGGTGTGATGTTGCCACCAGAAAGTGCCCAACCACCACCCCATGCGAAAACCCAATTGCCCGAACCGATTAATGCTTCGCCGACCGGTGCATCTAGGCCAAACGCCGAATAGCTGAATCCGCCGAATGCGAGTGGAAAACCAACAAGAAAAAATCCGACGAAACCCAAGCCGAAAATTGCAAAGTTTGTGCTTACAACATGAGCGGCATGCTTCGCGCGACATAGGCCAGTTTCAACTAATGCGAAACCTGCCTGCATAAAAACGACTAAGGCGGCTCCGATCACTACCCACAGCAGCGAAATTTGTGCCCCTAGAACTGTTACATCCGAATTCACTCTTCCTCGTTTCTATTGTTTGGATCTGTCTCAGATCTGATTTTTATTGATGTGCTAGTTAACAAGCTCGTTAACTAGTGCACGACGCTGTGACTGGGAGATAACCTAGAACATCAATGTTTCGTAACTGTCTAAGAAATGTTTCGGGAGTATGGCTTTTCTCGAATCTGATTAACTTTTTGTATAACCCCACGAATTAGGCTGTGGATATGACAATTGAAGCGACAAAGACCCAGGCCTATCTAGATGATCGTGCCCACGTGTTTCATTCGTGGTCAGCACAAGGAACACTCAACCCAACAGAAATCACGGGTGGTGAAGGTTCATATTTTTGGGATTCAACCGGAAAAAAATATCTTGACTTTACAAGTCAGTTGGTCAACTTAAATATCGGTCACCAACATCCAAAGTTGGTTGCCGCAATTCAAGAACAAGCAGGCAAACTTTGCACAGTTGCCCCACCGTTTGCCAATGCTTCTCGAAGCGAGGCGGCGAGATTAATTACAGAACTTGCACCTGGCGATCTGAACATGGTGTTTTTCACAAATGGTGGTGCTGAGGCTGCCGAATATGCCACGCGCATGGCAAAACTTCATACTGGTCGTCACAAAATCCTCACGACGTATCGCTCGTATCACGGTTCAACATCAGGTGCGATTGCTTTAACTGGCGACCCACGTAGATGGGCAAACGAAACTGGTGCATCTGGTGCTGTGAAGTTTTGGGGACCGTACCCATACCGCTCAGCGTTTCACTCAACGAGTGACAAACAAGAATGCGAACGAGCGCTTGAACACCTTGAAAGTGTGTTGATGGTTGAAGGTCCACAAACGGTGGCGATGATTGCACTTGAAACGGTGGTCGGCACCAATGGCATTTTGGTTCCACCTGATGGCTATCTGCAGGGCGTTCGAGATCTGTGTACAAAGCACGGCATCGTGATGATGTGTGACGAAGTGATGGCAGGTTTTGGTCGCTGTGGCGAATGGTTCGCAGTCAATAAATGGAATGTGACGCCAGATCTGATCTGCTTCGCTAAAGGTGTCAACTCTGGTTATCTTCCACTTGGTGGCGTGGTCATCAGCCAAAAGATTGCCGACACTTTCAAAGACCGTGTGTTTCCTGGCGGGCTTACATACAGCGGTCATCCACTTGCATGTGCAGCAGCGGTTGCGTCGATCAATATTTTCAAAGAAGAAAAAATTGTTGAGCATGCACGAATGCTTGGCAAAGACATCATCGGGCCGGCGCTTGAAAAAATTAAGGCAAAACATCCAAGCGTGGGCGATGTGCGCGGACTTGGCGTATTTTGGGCAATTGAACTCGTCAAGAATCGCGAGACTCGTGAGCCGCTTGTTCCATTTAACGCGGCAGGTGCAGATGCCAAACCAATGCTTGAACTCGTTGCAGCATGCAAAGAGCGCAATCTTTGGCCGTTTACACATTTCAATCGCATACATGTTGTGCCGCCTTGCAATACGCCAGTTGAAGATGTCAAAGCTGGTCTCGCAATTATCGACGAAGTTCTTGACCTCGCTGACAAGCACTGCAAAAAATAACAAGCACCAAAAGACCTTAAAGAAAGCAAAGTTCAGTTGCGTATTGTCTCGTTATTGCCAAGTGCCACCGAAATGATTGGCGATCTGGGATTGATTGATCAATTAGTTGGTCGCTCATGTGAATGCAATTGGCCAACGTCTTCTATGAATCTGCCAATAGTTTCGCTAAGTCGAGTTGATTCGCTTGCTTTGTCTGGGCCAGCGATCGACGCTCAAGTGCGTGCTGCAGTAAATAACGGTGAACAACTTTACGCAATTGACGAAGACTTGTTGCGCGAGTTAGCCCCAGATGTGATTGTCACGCAAGATCTTTGTCGAGTTTGTGCAGTATCGAGTGAAGATGTTTGTGATGTTGGCGCACGCGTAATTTCACTTGACCCCCACACAATCAGCGAAGTCGCTGAGTCAATCATCACGCTTGCTACGGCTCTTGGCGTCACGTCACGCGGTGAGCAAGTTGCTAAGCGAATGCTTGATCGTGTTGACAACGTGCGCAAGTCGGTTGCAGGCAAAACTCGTCCACGAGTTTTTATCGCCGAGTGGCTTGATCCGCCGTTTGCTAGCGGACATTGGATTCCAGAAATGGTTGAAGCAGCTGGTGGCATCGAAGTGCTGGGCAAACCAGGCGTGCCATCTGTGGCAACAACTTGGCAGGCAGTTCGCCAAGCACGGCCAGACATTGTGGTATTTGCGCCATGCGGGTTTGATGAACAGCGCGCCGCAAAAGAAGCGTCTGTACTCGCGCACGAGTTCGATCCAAAATGGCAAACTGCATGCGTCAACGCTGATCGATTTTTTGCTCGCCCTGCACCATCAATTGCTGACGGTGTCGAGCAACTCGCACAAATATTTCACAACACGAAAACTAACTAATCAAATTATGTCTAACGAAAACAAAATCACCAAACTCGCAGGTCGTCCGCTGAATGAGCCAAATGAGTCGCGTCTTTCACCAGATAGTCCGGGCTACCAAATGATTATCCTGGCCCACGAAGAAGCAATGGCTCGCGGTGCCGATGGATACACCGATCCGATCACATCACTTTTTGTAATCACTGCAACAGTCCATAAGGCCCGTGGGTTTTGCTGCCTTAACAACTGTCGCCATTGTCCGTATATCTAGTTATTAAAAGTGTCGGCAAATAAAAAAGGCGGGCCGCCGAAGCGACCCGCCTATTTTAATGAAATTAATTAGTTAACTCAGTTACCAGCCTCAGCGAGGACAACAGTTTCTGGCATGTATGCCATACCTGTTGTGTCTACACC
>BJGF01000004.1 GCA_014190295.1 Actinomycetes bacterium
CTTCGAGTGCATCTATATCGCTCTGTGCGTTTTTTTGCTGGGATGAAATATTCAGGCTTTCTTTTTTAATTTGATCACGCACTCCAATCGCCGTGGCCAATGTCGTGCGTTCAGCAAGTGTCACGAGACGATGACGCAATTGGTGCAAAGCGGTGTCAAGATGTTGAAGATCAAGCAATAGTTTTAGCGAAGACATGATTAGTTTCCGATTGATGTTTGCACAGAATCTGGAAACGGCTTTGAGCATTCATAAAAGTACAGGCCAAGATCCGTGGTCGGCACCGGCGAATACGGATTCGAGTCGGTCGGAGAGATTGTCGTAAATGGAGTCAGCACGCTGATCACCACAGTATTAGGTGTGGCCGTCTCGGCACCAGGGGCCAACGTTGTTGTTGTAGATGCATTGCCTTTCGACTTAACGGTTGTTTCAGAAACTGTCGATGGTGGAATTGTTCCAGAAATCACTTTCGCGGCGCATTCAACACCAGGCAGGTAGAGCCGAAGTGGCGCGCGGGTTGGTATCGGCGGTTGATTAAATTCGAGTACTTCTAAACCATTGTGCACTTCATCCATATATGACTTCCAAATCATTGCCGGAAACATCGCGCCTTGCACTCCGGTACGAGTTCCAATTACTGCCGAGAACTCAGGAACATTCGACTTTGTCATCTTGGTGTAACCCTTTGGATCTCCAACCCAAACTGCTGTCGCATATTGTCGAGTGAACCCAACGAACCATGCGTTGGTGTTGTTGTCTTGCGTTCCAGTTTTACCTGCCGCAGGCCGTTTATCTTTGAGCGACGTGCGACGTGCAGTTCCGCGTTCAATAACACCACGTAAAACATCGGTCGCATTGAGCGCAACATCTCGCGGCAAAGTTTGTTCGGGCTTTGGCGCTTCATACTGATAGATAGTCGCTCCGCTTGAATCTTCAATTCGTTCAATCATGTATGGCTGGATATGAACCCCAGAATTTGCGATCGTCTGAATACCAGATGCCATATCCATCGCACTCATCTCGTTGGCACCAGTTGGCAAACTCGCATATGGCTGAATGGTGTACTGCTCTTTGCTTAACCACTCTGATGACGCCATGCGATAGATCATTTCGACTGTACGTTCAAGACCAACGATCTGAGACAATTTCGCATAGGCGCAGTTGATTGAAAGCCAAGTCATCACACGCAACGGTGCTGTTGGTTGACTGACACCATTACTTATCAAGAATGGTTCTTCAATATTATTTGGATTCGGCAGGGTGCACGGAAGCGTGCCGTCGATTTGATCATCGGGCATCACACCCGCCTGCAGTGCCGCAGCAAGAATAAAAAACTTGACGCTTGATCCAGTTTGTCTTCGACGCAATGCCAGATTGACTTCGCTCACGCCTGCTTTGAATCCAGGACCACCGACCATCGCGCGAATCGCACCAGATTCGACGTCGAGCGAAACAACTGCCGCAGTTATGCCGGCTTTGTTAATTGGAAGTTCATTCTTGACTGCCTGCTCGGCAGCCAACTGTGCCTTCGAATCAAGAGTCGTATAAATCTTGATTCCGCCGCGAAACAAAGTGTTGTAACGCTGTTGATAAGTTGCACCCAATACATCTGTGCGATTCAGCAGATAATCCTTGACTTCTTCGGTGAAGTAGGTGCGCTCGACACTGCGACTTTCTACTTTGCCGAGCACCTCTGGAATTTCTGGCTTTACACCGAGTGCGGCTCGTTGTTCTTGACTCAGCAATCCAGTAGAGACAAGACGATCCAAAACTTCTATATAACGTGCCCGCGAACTGTCTGGATGCAAGATTGGATCGTATGTTGATGGTGCTTGAATAAGTCCGGCGATAAAAGCACCATTCACCAATGTCAATTCACTGACATCTTTGCCGAAATATCTTTCTGCGGCAGCCTGCAGACCATATGTATTGTTGCCCAGATAAATCGTGTTGAGATAACGCTCAAGAATCGTTCTTTTCGGAACAAGTTTTTCTAACATCACCGCATATCGTGCTTGCAAAACTTTGTATCGTCCATCGCGCTCGAAGCCGGCAAGAAATTCATTTTTGACGACTTGCATCGAGATCGTACTTGCCCCCTGCTTGGCACCGCCCTGGGAGTTAGACAAAATTGCACGAGTAAAGGCTCGAAGATTCACGCCCTTGTGACGCTCAAACTCATTGTCTTCAAGAGCCAAAATTGCCGAAACTACATCTACTGGAATTTTGTCGATATTCAAGATCTGACTATTTTCCAACTGATACGAACTAATTTGTTTACCACTTGAGTCATAGGCATAACTGCGTTCGGCCAGACCTGAAAAATTATTCAAGGCTGGGGGCACTTGTGAATGTGCATTTAGAATTCCCCAAATTTGTGGAGCGATGACCGTGACCACGGCACAGATGAACAATGCACCGGCAAGAATTACAGTCCCGAGGCGCATTACAAGCAGACCTCGGGCAGTGAGAGCCACGCGGAGAAACTTCTTCACGACATCTCTAATCTACTTGCCACGAAACTTCGCAATCATCCAACGTGACGCGTGACGCATTCACAAGGTACTGTTTTCATATGACAAATAAGCCACAATCACTGCGCCCGTTTAGATTCGGCGTCCAGGCAAGCAAGGCTGATTCGCGAAAACAATGGATTGACCTAGCAAAAACAACCGAAGACAACGGCTTTAGTTCACTCACAATGCCTGATCACTTCACCGATCAACTTGCGCCAGTACCTGCCCTCATGTCCGCCGCCGATGCGACGACAAAATTACGAATCGGTGCTCTCGTTTGGGATAACGATTACAAACATCCAGTCGTGTTGGCAAAAGAATTGGCAACAATGGATCTACTTTCTGACGGCCGATTAGAAATCGGCATCGGTGCCGGTTGGATGATCAGCGACTACGAACAATCCGGAATGGCCTACGACCGTCCTGGAGTTCGCATCGACAGATTCGTCGAAGGTCTTTCTATAATTCGCAGCGCAATGACTGGCGAAAAGTTTTCGTTCTCTGGTGCGCACTACAAAGTCAACGACTACGCATCGGCTCCTCTGCCGGTGCAGCGTCCTTGCCCGCCGATTTTGATTGGTGGCGGTGGCAAACGAGTTTTGACTCTCGCTGCAAAACTCGCCGACATCGTCGGCATTAATCCTTCGATGAAAGATGGCGTGGTGAATGCCGAGACTATTTCTCACATGACTGCTGAAGCAGTTTCTGAAAAAATTGAAATTGTAAGCAATGCTGCGGGTTCTCGAATGTCAGAAATTGAACTAAACATTCGCACGTTTTTGGTGAATATTCGCGACAGCGCAGATGAAGCGATCAATGGCACGGCAAATATGTTTAAAGTCGAGCCAAAAATGATTGCCGATTCACCGTTTGCGCTGATGGGACCGCCTGCGAAAATCGCCGAAGATCTGCTTGAACGTCGTGAACGCTGGGGCTTGTCTTACGTCATCGTCGGTGGCGAAGATGTAAATAGTTTTGCACCGGTGATCAAAATACTTTCCGGAAAATAACTAGTTACCGCAACAGGATTAATATCCTGGAACGATTGCGCGCTTAACCGGACGATCCCATCCAGGTTGCCCGGTTGGCTTTGGGCTCGGCCACAAACCAGGGCCCATCTCCATGATTCCGTGGTGAGTGTTGTACTCGCCAAGCAAATTCAAAAACGGCACAGCATCAAATGCTTCCGGGCCGCGTACTCCTGTGCCCTTCCAACTTCCGTTTGCCAACAACTCGAGAGCCACAACCGGACACATTGCGGTCTGCCACAAAACTGCTTGCGAACCCCAATCACGCATCGTGGTTTCATTATCGGCGACATGATACAAATAAACTTCACGCGGCTTACCGTCGTAAGTTCCTTTGACCCATGTTCCTGCACAAGTTCGACCGTGCATCAAGTGACCAAGTTTTGCAGGATTAGGAAGTACTGCGGCCAAAACATCTCGCGGTGAAACATGAACATCACCAACACGAATTTTTTCGTTACTGTCCAGACCCAAATACGCAAATGTCTTCAGCCAGTCGATGAACTCTGCGCCAAGGCTGTATTTGAATGTGACCCGATTGCAGTCGATCTCACGAGGGATCATGATCACTTCTTCGTGTTCTACATTGACGCATTCGTATGCACCAATTCCTGCCGGAAAGTGAAAAATCTCCGGCTCGCTGAAACAGTCGGTTGTGAACAAACCGCGATTTCGCTCCCAGACAATTGGTGGATTGAGAGTTTCTTCGATCGTCGTCCAAATTGAAAACGTTGGTGCAAAATCTAAACCGTCAATCGAAAGATTCGACCCGTCACGCACGCCGATCTCGTCGATCGTGTCAAACAAATGATCAGATGCATAGCGTGCAAAGACATTGCTCAACCCAGGCTCGACACCCATTCCTACGAGTGCTAATAATCCTTTTTCTTTCCAGCGCTCGTCGGCAGAAATTTGATCTTTGCCGAGATGCTCACCAACTTCTTCATACGGATTAGTTGGGTGCGGCTTACTTAAGTTCATTGCCATATCTAGATAACTACAACCGGCTTCGAATGCGGCTTCGAAAATTGATTCGTTTAGTCGCGGGTCACAAGCATTAACGATCACGTCTGCTTTAACACGCCGCGCGAGATCGACGATGTCTGTTTTGCTTCGAGCATCAACTTTGGCTGAAGAAAACCGACCAGGTTCTTCGAGTTTGGCGATGATCTCATCACCGCGACCCGAGTTGATGTCAGCCAATATAAACGAGTCGAAGAAACTGCGGGTTTCGGCGATTGAAGCCATACCGCCACCCACCCCGCCAGCACCAATAACAAGGATGTTTGCCACAATAAGCCTGATTGCATTTCTTGTCGCTACTCGGGTGTAACGAACTACTTAAGTCTACCTTGCGTTAATGCAGCTCATTTCTTAAGAAGTTCAGCGCACTAATCACTGACAACTGACGCATTTGTTCGCGACCGATCGGCAAGTGCATCGTTGTTGACTTAGTTGACCCGTCAGGCATCGCGATGCCGACACAAAGTGTGCCGACCTTTACGCCCTGCTGCTCACTTGGACCAGCGACACCGGTCAGAGAAAGTCCGATATCGCTACCCAAAGCTTTTTTAACCCCGATAGCCATTTCTTTAGCTGCGGATTCACTGGCAACTATTTCATTGGTGATTCCGAGTACCTCATATTTCACGTCGCTTGCATAACTAACGATGCCACCTCGAAACACATCGCTCGCACCAGGCACTGCCGTGAGTCGACCAGAAACTAAACCGCCAGTCACCGACTCGGCAACACCAAGCGTGAGATTCTTTTGACGCAACATATCAAGCACCACCGACTCCATCGTCTGTTCATCAACACCAAAAACTAATGGACCGACCTGATCACGAACTTTTGCATCCCAAACATCGATCAAACGGATTGCATCTTGCTGAGTATTGGCTTTTGCTGTTAGTCGTACTTTGATTCCTTCCCAACCGCTCGCCAAAAATGCAAGAGTCGGGTTGCCAAATTTTTCAAGTTCGTTGATCACTCCCACCAGCCGTTCGTTGAGTCCGCTCTCGCTGTCGCCCCACGTTCTCAACACTCGGCTTTTGATTACGGATGCTTCACCGCTGCGCATCAACAAATCCGGCAAAATCGCGCGCTCAAACATTTCATAAAGTTCAAACGGCACACCAGGCACCGCATACATAACTTTTTCGCCGACTGGGCAGATTAAACCTGGCGCAGTACCCCGTCGCTGCTCGATAATTTTCGCTCCACGTGGCACCATTGCTTGACGCAAATTGTTTTCTGGCATTCGGCGATTACGTGCAGTGAACATCTGCTCAATAACCAGGGCGACTTCATCATTCATTTCTAATTCGACGCCCATAATTTCGGCGATTGCTTCGCGTGTGATGTCGTCGTGAGTTGGCCCCAGACCACCACAAATAATTACCGCATCAGTCTCGGCAAGCGTAGAACGCAACGTCGAAACAATGCGAGCCAAATTGTCGCCAACTTTTACTTGAAACAGCGAATCAATTCCCGCGGCGGCAAGTTGCTCGCCAAGCCAGGACGAGTTTGTATCAACAATTTGTCCGAGCAACAGTTCTGTGCCGATTGCGACAACACTGCAACGCATTATTTTGCTGCCCTTCTTAAAATAAAGCCGGGTCGAAATGCGCGCACCGCATATTGGGTGCCACTAATGATCGTCAAAGAAACGGCCAACCACAATGTCGTCTTCCATGCATATGTCATATCAAGAGCGCTAAATGGCGCAAGAGCAAAACCAATCGATACTTGCTGGCTGAGCGTTTTAATTTTCGCGATTCGGCTGGCCGGCACCGATACACCTTTGGCTCCAACAACGACTCGATAAACACTGACGATTACTTCGCGAATCGCAATGATCACGACGGGCCAAATCGAAAACATCCCACGATTGACGAGCGTGAACATTGCCCCGAGCACGAGCACCTTGTCGGCTAACGGGTCTAAAAAAGCCCCACTGCGGGTGGCTCCATGTCGGCGCGCCAAATATCCATCAAGCACGTCACTCACACAGAGTGCAAACCATAACCATGCAGCCAACCATGAGCCGGCGTTGTCGAGTGGAATAACCGTAAACAACAGTGGCGAAACCAAAATTCGCGAAACAGTTACGGCATTGGCCCAGGTTGCAAGTGCATTTGGATCTACTGGCATTTTTTATCTACTTGCTGCATCGCTCGAAGCACCAACGGCGACAAGATCTGGTCCGAACGCATTAGCGATTTCAACTTGTACAAAACTTCCCACTTGTAAAGTCTCGCTGACATGAATTACCCCGTCAATTTCAGGGGCTTCGCGATGACTACGCGCGATTCCGGCTGAATCGACAAGCACATCGAGCGTCTCGCCGATCAAGTCGTCACGGCGACGAGCAGTAATCGTGTCTTGCATCTCGCGCAGTTCACCAAGTCGCTCATCCATCAATGATTTCTCAACCCGATCTGGCAAGTTGACCGCATAAGTCCCATCTTCGGGGCTGAACGCGAAAAATCCGCACCAGTCAAGTTGTGCGTCTTCAACAAATCGCAACAACTGGTCGTGGTCTTCTTCTGTTTCGCCCGGGTATCCGACAATAAAATTGCTGCGCATCGCCGCTTGTGGTTCACGCTTACGAATATCTTCGATCCGATTCAAAAATCGCGTTCCGTCTCCCCAGCGTCGCATTCTTCGCAAATGTGCCTTAGAAACATGTTGCAGAGACAAATCAAAATATGGAACACCAGTTGCACAAATTGCGTCGACCAAAGCATCACTCAAGTCGCTTGGATATAAATACAACAACCTCGTGCGCTCAACTTTGCTGGCGACTTGATTGACCAAGTTGACTATCGATCCGGCACCGAGTTCTTCGGGACGATCTTTTCCGTAACTTGCCAGATCTTGCGCGACGAGAACAATTTCTTTGGCACCAAGTTGATCGACTTCGGCGAGAATTGATTCAACATCACGGCTGCGTTGCGGACCCCGAAATGATGGAATCGCACAAAAACCGCAATTACGGTCGCAGCCCTCGGCGATCTTTATGTAAGCCCATGGCGAACTTGATTTGGGTCGCGGCAAATTCAACAGGTCAAAAGACGGAACCTTCTCACTGGCTAACGACAAAGACTTTTTTGTAAGTGTTATTGGCACACCAAAACCTGCAATGTGATCAGCCTCGGGAAGCGACTCGGTAAGTTCAGAGCCATATCTTTCGGCCATGCAACCAGTCACCACGACCCGTGCACCATCTTTACGTTGCTTCGAAAGTGCCAGAACCGTGTCTATTGATTCTCGACGAGCGTCTTCAATGAACGCGCAAGTGTTAACAACCACCAGATCAGCCAGACCTACATCATCGGTTCGAATAAGGCCGTCGAGCAACAGCGTGCCAATTATTTTGTCGGAGTCAACGTCATTTTTTGGACAGCCAAGTGACTCAAGATAAAAGCTCTGCGTCACGACACTTAATGCTATCTATCTATTGATTTAACTTGCCTTTTGGATTAGCTCTAACTCTTCAACACTCATCAACACCTCGCGCGGCCTTGAGCCTTCACTCGCTGCTACTACTCCGCGCTGCTCGAGCATGTCCATAAGTCGCCCAGCACGCGCAAATCCAACTTTGAGTTTGCGTTGCAACATCGAGGTACTGCCCTGTTGGGTGCGCACGACGAGATCCATTGCTTGGCGCATAAGTTCGTCGTCATCTTCGTCGCCACTACTGCCACCAAATACTGAACCGTTATTTGCATGATGCGATTCACCTTCGATGCCCGAGACATATGCAACTTCAGGTGCCTGTCGTCGCCAGTGTCCGACTATTTTGCGAACTTCATTTTCACTAACCCATGCAGATTGCAACCGTTGCGAGACAGATGTGTTTCCGGGCAACATCAACATGTCACCCATACCGATGAGTTTTTCTGCACCAGGCTGATCGAGAATCACTCGGCTATCGGTGAGACTTGAAACTGCGAACGCCATTCGCGCCGGGATGTTTGCTTTAATCACGCCAGTGATTACGTTGACGCTCGGTCTTTGTGTTGCAACTATTAAGTGAATACCAACTGCGCGTGCTTTTTGTGCGATGCGAGTAATGCAATCTTCTACGTCGCGCGCCGCCACCATCATCAAATCATTTAATTCGTCTACAACAATCAAAATATAAGGAATTCGCTGAAACTGTTTGTCTTGCGACTGTCCTGATTCAACTGTCATTTCACCGCGATCGTACGCGGCGTTGTATCCAGCAACATCACGAAAGCCCGCTTCAACCAAAATGTCGTAGCGTCGCTCCATTTCTTTGACGGCCCAACCAAGTGCATTCGCGGCTTTTTTAGGATTCGTCACCGGTGCTGTCAACAAATGCGGCAAACGCGCATACTGCCCCATCTCGACTTGCTTGGGGTCAATGAGAATCATTTTTACTTGATCTGGAGTAGATCGCATCAACACAGAAGTAATGATGCAGTTAATTGCGCTGGACTTACCGGCGCCGGTTGCGCCCGCGATCAACAAGTGAGGTGTAGTTGAAATATTCAAGAACACGGATCGACCTGAAATATCTTTACCAATCGCAACATCGAGTGGATGAGTCGCTGTTCGCGCTTCTTGAGACTCGAGCAAATCTCCGATTGACACAAGTTCTCGCATTTCGTTTGGCACTTCGATGCCGATTGCTGACCGACCAGGTATCGGCGCAAGAATTCGTACGTCTGTTGCCGCCATCGTGTACGCAATATCTCGTGACAACGAAGTAACTTTGGCAACTTTTACACCATCTCCAAGTGACAGTTCATACCTCGTAACAGTCGGCCCACGCGTGTAGCCAACAAGTTCGGTTTCAACACCATGTGAAGCAAGGGCGGTAACAAGTTGATCTCCACGTTGCCTAATCGCTTCTTCATTCGCTTTCTTATTGCTCGTCAATGAGAGAAGCTCCATTTCTGGCAGAGTCCACACGCTTGGTTGCCCAGATGGTCCAAGTGGCATCTGCTGTGGCTCACCTTTTACAGGTGCAAGTTTTGGAGCTGCGCGCTCTCGGCGTTTGCGCTCACGTTTGGGACGAGCCGGATTTATTTCTTGGTCATCAACAGTTTCTTCGCCGTCATCTGGCAGATCATTGTAAAATTGTGAAGACTGAGCAAAATCTGATTCGTCTTGTGCCGAACGCTCGTCGAGCGCGCTTGATAAGTTTTCTGAGGTCGAAGAAAGTTGTGAGCCAAAACCTCTTGCGGCTCTGCGAATCGCCGAGATCAACTGTGGTGCAGATTTGCCCGACACGAGCATGATTGAGCCAACTAAAAGCGCAATCAACAAAACTGTCGCACCAATAGTTGACAACATTCTTTGTAACGGCTCACCAACTAATTGACCAAACAATCCACCCGTACGATTTGACTCATCGCTTAAATAAATATGTAGCAGGCCGAGAACTACCCCACTTAGAGCAGCCCAACCAATTGATGTGCGAACGCGATTATTCCAATCTTTTCGCCGAGCAAGGGCAATGCCCAGACTGATACAAAGAATCGGCATGAAAAATCGGCCAGCGCCAAACAGCCAAGACAGAGAACTATTTAAACCACGCCCAAGAGGGCCCGCCAACTTTAGATAGATAGAAAGGACTAATAGAGCACCAACGGCAATAAGCCCGAGTCCACTGAATTCATGCGAACGACCCTCAAACAATCCTCCGAACATTGGCCCATGTGACGACACAACTCGGTACCGCGTTGGCTCATCATCTCGATCATGCTCACGATATGCACGCACATCTGGCCCAGGGCGAGACTTATTGCGGTTGCGGGGTGCACTCTTTGGGCGCGCAGATTTAGATTTCGGCCCTTTTGCCATGATTCAACAGTACCAATCAGGTATCGGCCGATTGGGGATAAGTGCTTGCGACGGCTATTTCTTGTTGGGCTTTTTTTTCGAGCGACCGTGTTGCGCTTTTGGCGGAACAATGAATTCAGCAGGGATTCGTCCACCAAAATCGAGATTTTTCTCATTCAATTCAACGACATCGCCGTCTTCGCACAATAAAATATTGCGTGGTGCAACGCCCATAATTTTCGCCAACTCGGTATTGGCAACCATGTGGCGATATTCGCCGTGAATCGGGATAAACCATTCGGGCTTGGTGATGCTTAAATACATCTTCAGATCTTCCGCCTGTGCGTGGCCGGTCGCGTGCACATCGGCAATACCAGAATGCACGACCGTCGCGCCTCTGCGCAATAATGCATCGATCACTTTGTTGACGTTGTGTTCGTTTCCCGGAATCGCATGACTCGAAAAAACGACAGTGTCATTGTCTCCAACTTTCACATAACGACTATCTCCTTTTGCCAACAGCGTCAAAGCCGACATCGCCTCACCTTGCGAACCAGTCGAAATAATACAGATTTCATTGTCGTCATATTTGCCGAGCGCATCAGAACTAACCAGACTTTTTTCGGGAATCGTCAACACTTTCAAATCTCGCGCCAGACGAATATTATTTATCATTGACCGGCCAAGTGGCACAACTACACGACCAGAATCGATCGCCGCGTCGGCGATTTGTTGCACGCGATGGATGTGACTCGCAAAACTTGCAGTGATGATCCTTTTGTCGCGATGCTCGTTGAATAATTGACGCAACACAACACCAACATCAGACTCTGATGGTGCGTGGCCTCGCTCGCCCGCATTTGTCGAATCAAGCATCAACAATCGAATACCTTCATTTGACGAGAGTGATCCAAGTCGCGCAAGATCGGTACGACGGTCGTCAACTGGTGTGAGATCAAGTTTGAAGTCACCAGAGTGAACAATCACGCCTTGCGATGTATGCAATGCAATCGCATGAGCATGAGGCACCGAGTGAGTCACCGGAATGAATTCAACTTCAAATGGCCCAATTTTTGTTCGTTCGTTGTCGTCGACTTCGATGAACTTTGTTTTATCGGTGAGACGAGCCTCTGAAATGCGATTTCGTGCAAGACCCAACGTGAGTGCCGAACCATATAGCGGAAACGAAGCATCACGCAACAAATATTGCAACGCACCAACATGGTCTTCGTGACCATGTGTTGCAACACAACCAACTATTCGATCTTTGTTTTCTAATAGCCATGTGAAGTCAGGAATAATCACATCAATATCGTCACCGTGTTCGGCTTTTGGAAACATCAAGCCACAATCAATTAGCAAGATTTTTTTGTCTTGCTCAACCGCCATACAGTTACGGCCTATTTCACCGAGCCCGCCAAGAAATGAAATCCGAACTGGTTTCTTCATCGAATGTTTATTAGTGACTTGCAGCCAGGCGTGCTGCCTGCAAATTGCTGAATACTTTCGCTGCCCGTTGCGCGAGACCGCTTGGCGCCGGACCCATCGGCAAACGAGCTTCGCCAACAGCCAACCCAAGATAATTCATCATTGCTTTGCTCGGCAATGGATTCGGATTATCGTCGCCTGTTTCAAAAGCAAAACTTTCCAACATTCGTGCATTGACTGCTCTTGCTCCATTTATGTCGCCCGCATTCCATTTTTTAAACATCTCTTGATGATCTAGGCCTGTCCAATGTGTGGCCACGCCAATTACTCCAACTGCACCAATCGCCATGAGTGGCAAAGTCAATCCGTCGTCGCCACTTAGCAACTCGAAACTTTTTGGAACCTGCGTCATCAGCATCGCGGTTTCTGCCGGGTTTCCGCTGGCATCTTTTAATGCGGCGACATTCTTGACATCGGTCGCAAGTTTTATAAGTGTCGAAGTCGAAATTTTTCGACCAGTTCGCATCGGTATGTCGTAGACGACCACAGGCAAAGTTGTCGCACCAGCAACTGCGGTCATATGCGCCAAGATTCCGGCTTGTGATGGTCGGTTGTAATACGGGCCGACTGCAAGCACGCCGGCAATGCCCAGTTTCGATGCTTGCGCCGTTAGATGAATCGAATGTCTGGTGTCATTCGTGACTGTTCCGGCGATAACCGGAATCGTGACTGCTTCAACAGAAGCGGCAAACAACGAAAGTTTTTCGTCATCGGTGAGCGTTGATGCTTCACCCGTTGTGCCACCCACGACCAGCCCATCGTTGCCGTTATCTTGCAACCATTTTGCGAGACGACGAACACCGTCTAGATCTAATTCGCCGTTCTTATCGAACGGGGTGACCATTGCAGTAAGTACCTGACCGAATCTTGGCATGGCTAGATGTTAGTCAGTCAGCCGATGAAGCCTCTATAGATTTAGCGCACCTGTTCGTGCACTAGCTCAGTTCGAAGGAACCGAGACCTCTTTGCCGATTTCAAACTTGAGGTACTCGTCACCGGTGTTCTCCCAATCTTCGAATTGGATAACACCCATTTCTTCGAAGCGATGGCGCAACCATTTGTCGTTGCGGTCAAGCAACCCGAGTTTCTTGCAGTTCGGCACGATCTTGGCGAACAACATCTGCTGGAACACCTTGCGAGTCGGGTCATTAATCAGCAACGGAATCACTGATTTCGGATCGACACCCATGTACGCCCAAACTTCTTGTTGCAAGAAGCGGTCACGCATACGAATGCTGGCCTCATAGGCAAACTCTTGTCGCTCCATAATTTCTGCATCACTCATACCGTCATAAACCTCTTTGAGACTCAAGACGCCGAACGCCACGTGACGAGCTTCATCGCTCATTACATAACGAAGAAGTTGTTTGAGCAATGGCTCACCAGTTAGTTGGTGCAAATAACCAAAAGCTGCGAGTGCAAGACCCTCAACCATGATTTGCATTCCAAGGTATGTCAAATCCCAACGCGAATCTCGAACGATGTCGTCGAGCAGCAAACCAAGGTGTGCATTAATTGGGTAGCCACCCTCGAGTTTTTCGTCGAGATATCGAGCGAATACTTCAACGTGACGCGCTTCGTCTACTACTTGAGTACTGGCGTATAACTTTGCGTCGTACCACGGCACTGTCTCAACAATTTTGGCGGTGCAAATAAGCGCACCCTGCTCGCCGTGAAGAAACTGCGAGAGAGTCCACTTGCGACTTTGGATACCAAACTCGAGCCACTCTTTGTCGCCCCATGTTGCAAGTTTTGTATCGGCATACCAGTTTGGATCCACGCCGTTTCCGATTGCGGCCTGATCGGCGGCGACTGTCTTTTCGATGTCAACCACGGTGTCCCATGCCAAATCAGTGCTGCCGTTCCATTGACTGGTCTTGGCTTTCTCATACAACTTACGCAATGGCGGACGAGCCAACGAATAGTCCCAGGTAAAAATCGTGTCTGCATTGTTTTTGACAACATGCTCGATCTCGTTTGTCGGTGTGACCGGAATACTGAGGATCGCCTCAATATTATTAATTTCGTCGCGACCGATAATTTCTTGGTTTTGCTTTTCTGTGATTGACATGGCTCTCCTGTTTGTTGATTTTGTTTTAATTACTGAATTCGTGAATATTGACGTGCGTATTTAAGAATTTCTTGACACTTGCTTCGCTCGTGAAATCAAATCGCTCAGAAGGCGTAAGGAAGTACGAAATTACAAGGCGTGCCAAAACTTCAACCAGCGCATCAGCCTCACGCTTCGGAATATATTGAGCAGCCAACGGCGCAAGATACGCAGATGCCACACGAACAATTCGCGACAACCCGTCAATCGTGAACTGCATCAAAGTCGTGCCGGGTTCGGTGGCCAGCATCATCGCAAGATGTTCGTCATTGCGAAGTTCTGTTGTAGCCGAGACAACGCACCGTACGAGAAGATCTTCAAGCGAAGTTGAATTTTCAGCGCGCGATAAAAGCGTCTTAAAAAATTCATCCAAAGAGCGCACATGCAACGCTTCTAGCAAAACTTCTTTGCCCCCCGGAAACAACCTGTACAAAGTTGCGCGAGACACATTTGCCAATTCGCATACATCACTGACCGTGAATCGCTCTACGCCCCACTTCTCGAGAGCGATCTTGGTCGCATCCAAAACACGAGTTTCGATTTCGCTGACCTGCGAAACTGGTATCGAAAGGCGATGCATATTCATGGTGAGACAATAAGACTATAACTGTCTCATTGTCAAGTCAAACGACTTTTTCATGAAATTGATGACTTTTAAGCCTAAATGAGGCAAACTAGAGACCAACAACTCGTCCGCAGTTTCTTCAGGAAGGAAGACACCTTATGTACACAAAAAAACAGACATCACGCTTAACTCGCATGGCGATAATGCTCGGCAGCGTCGCTGCTCTTGGTTTAGCAAGTTGTGGCAGCGATGAGTCAAGTTCTGCTTGCCCAACTATTAGTTCTGGCAAATTGACGATTGCAACAGGCACCCCCGCTTTTGAACCGTGGGTTGTTGGCGATGCCCCAGAATCTGGCGAAGGTTTTGAAGCGGCAATTGCTTACGCCGTTGCGGGAGAACTTGGCTACGCAAACGAAAACATAGTTTGGGTTCGTACCGGGTTTGACGAAGCCGTTCAACCGGGTGCAAAGAATTTCGACTTCAATTTGCAGCAGTATTCGATAACAGAAGAGCGCAAGGCAACCGTGAGTTTCAGCGACCCTTACTATTCGACCAACCAGGCCGTTGTTGGTTTCGCTGACTCGCCTGTTGCAAGTGCAACCAAACTTTCAGAACTCAAAGAACTCAAGTTTGGCGCGCAATCAGGCACGACGAGTCTTGATTTCATTTTGAATGTGATCAAACCAACTAATGAACCGTTTATCTACGACGACAACGCTGGCGCCAAAGCCGCACTTGAAGCAAAACAAATCGACGCGATTGTTGTTGACTTGCCAACTGCTTTCTACATCAGTGCCGTCGAAATTGAAGGCTCGAAAGTTATCGGACAGTTTCCACTGAGTGACGCAGTCGCTGCAGACAACTTTGGTTTGTTGTTTGACAAAGACAATAAGCTCGTGGATTGCGTGAACAAGGCTCTTGCAACATTGAAAGAGTCGGGCAAACTGGCCGAAATTGAAAAGACCTGGCTCGCCGACAAGACAAACGCACCAATCATCAGCCTCGACTAGCAACACTCGCCAGTACGGAAACAAAAACTCAACGCCAGCAATTCGAACGACGACAGCGCCAGCGCAGCGGCATCATCGCTGCGCTGAGCACTGTCGCTGTTATTGGCGTACTTTTCGCCACTGTTCCGCGACTGCCCCGGTGGGACCGCGTTAAAGAATCATTTTTTAACGGCGAGCGACTAATTGATTCGCTTCCGCGTTTGTTGGACGCTTTTGTTCTTGATATAAAAATTTTCGCCTGGTCAACACCAGCGATCATCGCCCTAGCGCTGTTGCTGGCGATTGCCAGAAGTTCACGAAATCCGGCACTGTTTCCGATACGCATTTTCGTTGTCGGTTACATCGACATCATGCGTGGCGTGCCGGTGATTTTGTGGATCTACCTGATCGGTTTTGGTGTGCCTGGTGTCGGCCTCGAGCGTCCGTTCAACTCGCCACTGCTGTGGGGGTCGGTCGCACTCGTTCTTACTTATGGTGCTTACATCGCCGAAGTTTTTCGTGCCGGCATTGACAGCGTGCACGAATCACAACGCGCAGCGTCAAGATCTCTGGGTTTGTCGAACTCGCAGACGATGCGATTCGTGATTTTGCCTCAGGCGATTCGTCGCGTCGTGCCGCCGCTGATGAACGACTTGGTCAGCCTGCAAAAAGATGTCGCTCTCGTCAGTTTGATCGGACCCATTGAGATTTTGCGTCAGGCAGGCATTGACAAGGCGAAGTTTGCGAACTTCACACCGTATGTCGCTGCAGCAATTATTTTTCTGATGATCACGATTCCACTCACACGCACAACCGATTATTTACTCGCCCGTGAACGCAAACGCACTTCTGCCACGAGGGTCAGATGAAACTTGAACTGCGCAATGTGCGAAAGAGCTTTGAAGAGCGTGTGGTGCTTGCGGGTATAAATCTCGAAGTAAATGCCGGAGAAGTTGTTTCATTTATCGGATCAAGCGGTTCAGGTAAAACAACATTGTTGCGTTGTGTCAACTTGCTTGAACCAATTGACGACGGCGCGATTTTTCTCGACGGCGATGAAATTTCAAGCGTCGGTCGTGACCCAAACCCCGTTCGCCGAAGAATCGGCATCGTGTTTCAAAGTTTCAATTTATTTCCACACATGAGCGTGCGGCGCAACATCACACTTGCTCTGACACAAGTTGTTGAAAAATCGGCGGATGAAGCCAATGCGATTGCTAGTTCATTACTTAAACGTTTCGGCTTGGACGAAAAAATTGACGCTTACCCTGACCAACTCTCGGGTGGCCAGCAACAACGAGTCGCAATTGTTCGAGCACTAGCGATGAGTCCCGAAGTTCTCTTGCTTGACGAAATCACATCTGCGCTTGACCCAGAACTGGTGGGCGAAGTACTCGACGTCGTGCGCGAACTAAAAGGCAGCGGCATCACGATGTTGATAGCAACACACGAGATGAACTTCGCCCGCGAAATAAGCGATCGCGTTTGCTTTCTTGCCTCTGGTCTCGTCGCCGAACAAGGCTCGCCTTCTCAGATTTTTTCTGACCCGACAGACGAACGGACAAAACAGTTTTTACGCCGAGTTCAGGCATGACCTTTGCTAATCTGCGTCAATGAAAAATCGCATCGCAATCTCGGCTGCTCTTATCGACATGCGCCAGCACAACGCCTGAATCAGCGGATAAAACTGTGAGTTCGGTCAGCGCCGCACCTGAATGGACGCAGACCAGTTTCTTCATCCCTTCAGCGACCGACAGTAAGCCGACCGAACCATTTCGGGGCCGGATAAGTTTTGAAACTACAAGGTTAGAAATCGATGTCACGCCAGCAGATAAGTTCGTGCAGAATCCATGGGCGTGGTGGGGATTGTTTGATTTCCTCAAAGAGCAAGATCCTGCGGGTGCGGCGAAAATTTTTGATCTTGATGCTCAGTTGTTTCCTGGTCTTGACATTGAGTTCTTCACATCATCTGACAACAGACTTGTCCCCGTTCAGCGCGACATTATTCGCAAACCAATCGTGGATCGAACAAATAGTTTTTGGGAGATAATCGCTGGCCCTGGTCGTGTTTGGGCAGCATCACAAGTTGATGGCGCATACTCCAGTTGGAATAAAGCTGTGTTTCCGTTCTCTTTTGTTCAATCACAAGAAGGTGAGGCATTGATCGGTCTTGCTTCGTTTTATTACAAAGATGGCAAGGTTTCAAAGACGAAAGTACAACTGAGTTCGGATTCGGCCGGTGGATTTATTTTTTGGGATCCAGACTTTGATGTCAAAGCTTGGGGGGAAATTCCAACAGTGCAAACAAGCACAACAATCGCAAACGAATCATCACTGCAGAATGATTATGTTGTTGAATGTGCGAATCGTTTGCCGATAAAACCTCTTGCAGAACTCGGTTCACAAGCAGTCGTCGATGCAGTCGCCGCACTTGACCCCATTGCGACACTTAGCGCAGCAATTATGTACAACGGCACGCTGTACATGGACCCTGTAAAAACGTCGTTTGGTGTTCATCCATACCCGCAAGACATGCGCGTTGGAGTTTGGTCGGTAACGAAGTCACTTGTGCCCGGTCTTGCAGCATTGTGCCTCGCAGAAAAATACGGCACGGACTTTCTTGACACAAAAATAGTCGACTATTTCAATGCTGGTGAAGAATTTGATTATGTTGATGCAGCATCCGAAGCCAGATGGAAGCAGGTAACGCTTCGCAATGCACTGCAAATGTCAACAGGCATGGGTGCAATCGATTACGACACAAACTGGGCATCGGACAATCTCAACACATATAAGTGGAGCTACTCATACAAGATTGAAGACATGATTCGTTACTACTTCAACGTCGCCCCTAATCCAGAGGTGACCGGTCCAGGTCAGAAATTTGCGTACATTGACCAAGACATGTGGATCGCTTCGATGGTCATGGATCGATTTATCAAACAAAAACAAGGCCCCGATGCCAGCCTGATTAAATTTCTGCGCAGCGAGGTTTACAAGCCAATTGGGGTAGATCACTTTGCGCTCGGCACGAACTACACAGATTCGGGCGAACTCGGTTACACCTATGGCGGATGGGGCGCACTGCCAACGATCGATATTTTGGCAAAGGCCGGTCGACTTGTTGCTAGTGGTGGCGTAACACCAAATGGTCGCCAGATTTTAAGCAAAGAATTGTTGAGTACTTACGCGTCTAATGGTGATTACCAACTTACATTTTGGAAACAAAACTTAACGATTGACGGAAAAGAAATTCACGTCCCGAATATGAGTGGCGCTGGTGGCAACAAGGTTTATGCATTACCAAACGGGATGTCAGTCGTTATTCTGGGTCGTGACAACTTCGACGGCGGTCCAACCGACGAACAAACTGCGCCGCTTATTGTTGCTGCGCTTAAAGTGACAAATCAATAGACAACGTCAATTAATTTGTGGTTTTAGATAGTTGGCAAAACATAATCTGCGTATTTTTCACGCAGAGTCTTTTTAGAGAACTTACCCACGCTGGTTTTTGGCACTTCGTCGATGAAGACAACATCATCTGGCACTTGCCATTTCGCAAGTCGCGGCCGAATAAAGTCAAGGACTTCATCCTTAGTTAACGATTCGCCAGGGTTAAGCACAACACACGCCAGTGGCCGTTCTGACCACTTCGGGTGCGGCACTCCGACAACTGCGGCTTCTTTGATTTTTGGATGCGACATCAGTTCGTTTTCGATTTCAACTGAAGAGATCCATTCGCCACCTGTTTTGATCAAATCTTTCGTGCGGTCAACTAACCGAATACGACCCGACGAATCCATTGTTGCAACATCTCCTGTCCGAAGCCAGCCATCGGCAGTGAAACTTTCGGCGGCGCGCGAGTCGTTGTAATAAGTCGATGCAATCCACGAACCAGCACATTGCAACTCGCCACTTGTTTCGCCGTCCCATGCCACAGGCGTTACGGTGCCGGGCAGAACTACTCGACAATCAACACCAAAATTAATCGTGCCAACAGTTGTGCGAAGTTCGGCTTGCTCTGCGATTGACTTTTTCTGATCTGCCAGCGACAGATTGCAAGTTGCCGCAATCGGGCTCGTCTCGGTCATGCCCCAAGCTTGCAAAATCGGCAAACCCACAGTTTCGCGGTAGGCCTCGCTCAATGCTTTTGGCACTGCGCTTCCACCAACTGGAATCACACGCAACGAAGATGTATCGCGACCCTTAAGTTCGGGTAGCACGCTCATCCAAATAGTCGGCACACCTGCAGCCACGGTGACTTTTTCTTCGACGATTAAATTTGCAAGTGCTTTGCCGGATAAATCTGGACCGGGCAAGACCAGATTTGCACCGCATGCGACTGCGGCGTGTGCAAGACCCCATGCATTGGCATGAAACATCGGCACGACTGGCAAAATGATGTCGCTCTCGCGCGCACCAAGCGAGTCGACCATCATCGCTCCCATGGTGTGCATAAATGTCGAGCGGTGACTGTAGACAACACCTTTCGGGTTGCCTGTTGTTCCGCTCGTGTAACACATACTTGCTGCGCGATTTTCGTCAGTTACTTTAAACTCGGCGCCAGAGACGCCTCTGATCAATTCTTCGTAGTCATACATCTGCATGCCGTCAACAGAATCTGGCACATCGCCCTTGCCGTCGTTCATCACGACGAGATGCTTGACAGTTTTGAAAGTTGGCAACAGTGGCGCAAGCAGTGCGAATAGCGAGCGGTCGACAAAAATAACTTCGTCTTCGGCATGATTGGCAATGTACGTAAGTTGCTCGGGAAACAAACGAATATTTAGTGTGTGTACGACACGGCCAGTGCATGGCGCAGCGAAATAAAGTTCGAGATGTCGGGCAGTGTTCCAGGCAAATGTTGCAACACGTCCGTCGCTCGTGATCTTTAGTTTGTCAAGTGCTCCACCAAGTTGCCGAGTGCGGGCTGCCCACTCACCATAAGTGATGCGATCTTTACCAACTGCAGTTGCCGTGGTGATTGTTTTTTCAGTGTGATATTTTTCGGCCCGTTCGAAAATGTGCACCATCGTCAAAGGTGTGTCCTGCATTAAACCCTTCATGAATCCCCCGAAAGTCTTTAGGTTGAGTAAATTAAAGTTAGCAAGTCGGCTAGCGTTCTACGAATGCGAAAAGCCGTGCTCGCGCTCACAACCATGTTGTTTGTGATCGGCACAATTGGCACAAACATTGGCCCAGCGCTAATTGACGAACACCCGAGATTGATCCTGATGCTCAGCGCACGCAACCGCAACCTTTTCGGCGCGGTGCCGTATATCGACCTAATGAGTTATTTACTAATTGGATTCACGCGGGTGTTGATTGCTGGCGTCGCTCTGTTTTTGGTTGGTCGCTGGTTCGGAACTAAAGCCTTCGGCTGGATCAAAGGAAATGTTGGCGAAATGCCGGCTATCTACAGGTGGACCGAACGTGCCGTCGATAAAGCAGGCTCGTTGATGGTGGTACTGATGCCGGGAAGCAACGTCGTCTGCCTGTTGGTGGGTCACAGAAAAATGGCACCGCGCAGGTTCGTGCCATTGTTGATGCTCGGTATAGCGATCAAACTTGCGGTGCTGTGGCGAGGCGGAAAGTTATTTGAACAGCAAATTAGAGATTTTTTAAATTACATTGAAAAATATCAGTGGTGGGTTGTCGGTATATTGTTTGCAGCATCATCAATTCAGTCGGCTTTCAAAAATCAAAAAAATCGGGCCAATAAACAATCACAAGGAGAGAATCATGGCAACAAAGAAGAAAACTAAAACGAAAAAAACTGTGAAAAAAAAGACCGTTAAGAAAACGAGCAAGAAAACCGGCACAACAGTAACTCTGGGTGGCAATCCAGTTTCAGTAAGCGGCAAATTGCCAACCAAAGGCAAGCCTGCGCCAAAGTTTTCGCTGACCACTAGCGCACTGCAAGATATTTCAAACAAAGATCTTGTGGGCAAAAGAGTTATCTTTAACATTTTCCCGAGCATCGATACCCCGACTTGTGCAACAAGCACTCGCAAGTTCAACGAGATCGCATCGTCGCTCGCCAACACAGAGATCTACTGTGTGTCGGCAGACTTGCCATTTGCGCAGGGCCGTTTTTGTGGTAGCGAAGGTTTGACAAATGTCAAGACTGCTTCGTCATTTCGTACGAACTTTGCTGCCGCTTTCGGCGTGAAGCTTACGAGCAGCGTGCTCAAGGGTGTGCTCGCCCGAGCGGTAGTCGTTCTAGATGAAAAAGGCAAAGTTCTGCACACAGAACTTGTTGGCGAAATCGCCAGCGAGCCAAACTACGAAGCAGCGATCAACTCACTGCGCTAAATAATTGCCGTTGGCAAAAATTAATAATTAAATTCCCAAAAATTTGTCGAGACCGAGGGTGAAACCCTTGTGTTCGGCAATATTTTTGCACGCTAATACAACGCCGGGCATGAAACTTGCGCGATCAATCGTGTCGTGGCGAATTGTGAGTGTTTGCGACTGCGTGCCAAAGATGACCTCTTGATTTGCCACAACGCCGCGCATGCGAACTGCATGAATTGGAATATCTGCCGGGCCACGCGCGCCACGCGCCCCAGCAATCGCTTCGTGAGAAGTTGGGTCTTTTACCCAAGTGTTGCTGGCTGCAGCAATGCGATTGGCAGTTGCTATCGCAGTGCCCGACGGTGAATCAATTTTGTTCTCGTGGTGAATTTCGATAATTTCTGCCGTGTCGAAAAACGGCGCAGCAATTTCGGCGAAGCGCATCATCAACACTGCGCCAATTGCAAAGTTTGGCGCAACGATGCAATTACTGGATGTAAATATCTTTTTGAATTCTGAAATATCTGCATCGGTAAAACCAGTCGTACCAACAACTGCATGAACATTGTGCATTGCCAACCAAGGCAAGTTAATTCGCGAAGCGGCAGCGACGGTGAAGTCGACAGCAACTTCTACTTTTGCATCGGCTAACGCGCGCAGATCTTTGGCGATTGTTAGGCCTTCAATCATTGAACCAGAAGCAGCAGAATCAACTGCCGCAACCAGTTCGAGATTTTTGTCGGCTGCGATTGCGGCGCAGACCGTTTGGCCCATCCGCCCCGCAGCACCAATGACACCGATACGAATTGTCATCTCGGTCGAGATCCTATTGATCGTTTCGCAAGTCGCGATCAAACTCTTCTTCGAAACTCACGCTGACCGCATCTGACGGCGCACTGCGAGTGCGATCGTTACGGTCATTACGTCCACCGCGATCGTTGCGATCATTCGAACGCGGACGATCGTTTCGGTCACCGCGACCACCACGATCATTCGAACGCGGACGATCGTTTCTATCGTTACGTCCACCACGATCATTCGAACGCGGACGATCACCACGATCTGGACGTGGACCACGCTCGCCATCACCTGACGAACCCCCAGCCGAGCCCTTGATGACTTCGCCGTCTGGACCAATCAGGCTGAGACTAACTTTGCCACGATCGTCGATGTCATCGACACGCACTTGCACTTCGTCGCCGATGTTGAGTACATCTTCGACTCGCGCCACGCGTTGTCCGTTGCCAAGTTTCGAAATGTGCACGAGCCCATCTCGTCCGGGAAGAATATTCACGAACGCGCCGAACGCCGCTGTGTTAACGACACGACCCGTGTAAACCGCACCGAGCTCTGCAGTTGGTGGATCAACTATCGCCAAAATTCGAGCTTTTGCGTCTTCTACTTTTGAGTTGTCTGGCGAACCAATCGTGATGATGCCGGTTGCACCGTCGTCAGAAACGTTGATTTCTGCACCAGTCTCTTGTTGGATCGTGTTGATTACTTTGCCCTTTGGCCCAATTACTTCGCCGACTTTGTCGAGTGGAATCGTAAACGTGACAATCTTCGGTGCGCTCTCGTTAACCGTTGCGCGTGGCGCATTGATCGCAGAGTTCATCACATCAAGAATCTTCAAGCGTGCTTCTTTGGCCTGCTGCAATGCCTTGGCCAAAACATCACTTGGGATGCCTTCGATTTTTGTATCAAGTTGCAATGCAGTAACTGCATCGGCGGTGCCTGCGACTTTGAAGTCCATGTCGCCGAATGCATCTTCTGCACCGAGAATGTCTGTGAGTGCTGTGTATTTGCCTTGATCAAAGATCAGACCCATCGCGATACCCGCCACTGGTGCAATGATCGGCACACCAGCATCCATCAGCGACAAACTTGATGCACAAACTGACGCCATTGATGTCGAACCGTTTGATGACAAAACTTCGCTAACTAAACGAAGTGTGTAAGCAAACTTTTCTTGGCTCGGCACAACCGGAAACAACGCACGCTCAGCGAGCGCACCGTGTCCGATTTCGCGGCGCTTTGGTGTGCCGACACGACCTGTTTCACCGTTGGCCCATGGAGCCATGTTGTAGTCGTGCATGTAACGCTTGGATGTCTCTGGAGTGATCGAGTCGATCATCTGGTTCATCTTCGGCATTGCCATCGTCAAGACGTTGAGCACTTGAGTCTCACCGCGTTGAAACAACCCGGTGCCGTGCGCAGTCGAGATCAAACCAACTTCGGCTGATACTGGACGCAAGTCGGCAGGTCCGCGACCGTCGATACGAATACCTTCATCGACCACGCGCTTGCGCACTAATTTTTTGGTGAGTGAACGCACTGCTTCTTTGATTTGCTTCTCTTGAGCAGGAAACTTCTCGGCAAGTTCGGCAAGTGTTGCAGTTGTTGCTGCATCAATCGCCTCATTGCGCTCGCTCTTTAGTGCGATGCGAATTGCTGGTTGCAATTTTGTGGTTGCGGTGGCTTCTACGGCTGCAAACAATTCTTCGGTGTAGTCAAGCACAGGTGTGAACTTGAGCGGCTCAATCGCGCCACGAGTTGCGATGACACTTGCAACAAGTTGGCGTTGCAATTTGATCGACTCTTTGATGAACGGTTTGCAGGCTTCTAATCCGCTTGCGATAACTTCTTCGTTCACTTTTGGTGCACCAGCTTCGTAATACGAGAAACTCTTCTCGGTTCCGCCTGCTTCAACCATCATTACGGCAACATCGCCGTTGTCAAGTTCACGACCAGCAACGACCAGCTCGAATGTCGACTCGTCGCCTTCTTCGAATGTTGGATGTGCGATCCATGTGCCGTCTTGGCTGTATGCCAAACGCACTGCGCCAATCGGACCATCAAACGGAATACCCGAGATCATGAACGATGCTGATGCTGCGTTGATCGCGAGAACATCATGTGGATTAGTTTGATCGGCACCAATGACGGTGATCACAACTTGAGTTTCGTTGCGGTAACCATCTGGGAAGGCCGGTCGCAATGGACGGTCAGTTAAACGACACGTAAGAATTGCTTGCTGACTTGGACGACCTTCGCGGCGAAAAAATGAGCCAGGGATTTTTCCGGCTGCGTATGCGCGCTCTTCAACGTCAACTGTCAACGGAAAGAAGTCAATGCCGTCACGCACGCCCTTTGCGGCGTTCGCTGTTGCAAGAACTGTCGTCTTGCCGATTTTTGCTACTACTGCTCCTTGCGACTGCAAAGCAAGTTTGCCCGTCTCGAAGGTGAGTGTTCTATCGGTCCCTGAAATTGGACCGCTTACTGAAATGGCCTCGGCCATGATATTTCCTTTCGTGTCTGTGCCGCTTTTACGGACTCACAGACTTATGTGCCGAACAAATTGTCGGTTCCCAGTTGGAAACCTCGCGAAGACTTCTTTCATCCGCGAAATACTCAACTGACAACCAACTACAGATTGCTCGATTGGTTTATGTTGTTTCTATTATTTTTCTATTACTAGCGACCGTCTAACGACGCAAGCCAAGATCTTCAAGAAGTTTTCGATACTTCTCGATGTTGTTGTCTCGTACGTAATCAAGCATTCGTCGGCGACGACCAACCATCATCAACAATCCACGACGGGAGTGATGGTCCTTTACGTGGCTCTGAAGATGCACGGTGAGACTATTGATGCGCTCAGTTAGAAGTGCAATTTGTACTTCTGGTGAGCCCGAGTCTGTCGCGTGCTGGCCGTGTTTGCTAATGACATCTTTAGTCGGAGCAATTGCCATTTTGATTTTCGCCTTTCAAAATCTCACAAGCAGACTTTTCTAGCCAGTGAGATATCTGGTCGCCACGACCTTTTGGTCAGTGGCATCGCATCAGAGGTATGAGCCCTAATTGACCCCTTCAATCTACGGCGTGTTGTTCATGAAACCACCCTGCATTAGGCCTGCTTAATAAGTAGTGTCGTTAGGCGTGTTCACCGGAATCGTCGAAGAGCTTGGCAGGGTCGCCGAATTAAGCGGTTCGCGATTGAGCATTACGGCCAGCACAGTGCTTAATGGCTCGCAAGTTGGCTCATCAATCGCCGTTAACGGTTGCTGCCTGACCGTCGTTGAACTTGATCAAAGTTCTTGGCGCACAGATATCAGCGAAGAAACATTTTCACGGACGAATTTGGGTGCACTCAAAGTTGGTGATGTTGTCAACCTAGAACGACCAATGGCACTCGGTGATCGACTGGGCGGACATCTCGTACTTGGTCACGTCGATGCAGTCGGTGAAGTTGTCTCGCCGGTGCCGAACTTAGTTGTGCGAATCCCCCGCGATCTGATGCATCTGATAGTCGAAAAAGGTTCGGTAACTGTGGATGGCGTCAGCCTGACTGCTTTTGATCTGACTACAGACACATTCTCTGTGGCGGTGATACCTCATACGACAAAAGTGACAACATTGGGTGTGCGCAAAATTGGTGACCAAGTAAATATCGAAATGGACATGATGGCCAAGCACATTGAGAGAATGAACGTGCAAAGTGATTCGACGACGAAACCGCGCGTGAAGAAATGGTGGCGCAGGTGAGCGATCTTTCGAGCCTGCGTAAAAAAATTGATGAGATAGATTCAGCAATCGTCAAGTTGCTTGCCGAGCGAATGCAAGTCTGTCGAGAAGTTGCCGAAGTAAAAGCAGAGTCAGCAACCGCAGTGATTCAGCCGCAACGCGTTCGCGAAGTTTTGACAGTGCGTCGCCAATGGGCAATCGACAGCAATGTCGACCCAGATTTCACAGAGCAACTGTTTCGAATTTTGCTCGCAGAAACACACCGAATCGAAATCGCTGGAGAACGCAATGAACCGGCACCAAACAAAACTGCTGACTCATTGCGCTCAGCGCTTGACACAGTTGCCTGTCGCATTGATCATGTCGTCGTCGCTGTGGCGAACCTAGAAACAGCGATGAGCTTTCTTGCATCGCTTGGTTTTAAAACAACTCGCACACAAGATTCAGCAATTGTCACCGCCGATGCCGGGGGCGTGACGGTCGTCTTGGTTGGCCCTGGTGATCCGAGTGTTGACGCGCATTTGGCCGCACACGGTTCTGGCGTGCAACACATCGCAATCGAAGTTCTTAATGCCGGTTTCGTGCAGCAAGCACTTGCCGAAGCAAAGGTGCCCTTGCTCACGGATGTGATCGTTGATGCCGATGGACACGAGCAGGTGTTCACTGTGCTTGACCCTTCGACAGGAGTACAACTTGGTTTTATCTCGCGCACTGGCCATCGCGTACCGATCAGCGGACATAATGTTCGCGCACTGTTTCGCGCGCTGGCTAAATAGCCCGCCCGAACAATCTCTGACCCTTGCTAGCAAGCAAGCAAGGCGCTACGGTTAGGGGTGCACGACAAATACAAGAATCTTCACCGCTCTAACAAGGTGACGAAACTTGGTCGGGCGCTCTCAACATAATTTCATCTATCCCTTTTGGAGGGCCATGTTGTCTGAGAGTCGTCGCGTACCTGATACGTCAATCGCCGAAATCCCCACATCTGAATTAATGAGCCGTGCCCGTAAAATTCGCGACAAGGCTTTCGGTAGTCGAGTTACCTACTCGCCAAAAGTTTTTATACCACTGACGATGTTGTGTCGTGACAAATGTGGATATTGCACTTTCGCCCAACCGCCGGCGCGATTAGAGAACCCGTACCTTTCTAGCGAACAAGTTCTCGCGATCGCCAAGCAAGGCGCAAAGGCAGGTTGTCACGAAGCATTGTTCACACTCGGTGAGCGACCAGAACTGCGCTACGAAGTCGCCCGTGAATGGTTGAAGCAAAACAACTACGACAGCACTGTTCACTATCTGCACGACATGGCGGCACTCGTCTTGAAAGAAACTGGTTTGCTGCCGCACGCGAATGCTGGCGCGTTGTATCGCGACGAGTTGGAAATGCTGCGCCGCGTTTCGCCGTCACAAGGCATGATGATCGAAACTCTGCGCGACGATTTAGATTGCCACCGCGGTGCACCTGACAAAGAACCACAGCGCCGTCTCGACACATTGAATTTTGCCGGTGAATTAAAAATCGCTTTCACGACTGGCATCTTGGTCGGCATCGGCGAAACCCGTGGCGACCGAATTGCTGCCCTTGAAGCCATCGCCGCATCACATGCGAAATACGGTCATGTGCAAGAAGTTATCGTGCAAAACTTTTTGCCGAAGCCACTGACAATTATGCAACACGAAAAGCCATGCCCACAAGATGAATACTTGTGGTCAATCGCGGCAGCACGAATTATCTTGCCGCCAAGCATTCACTTGCAGGCACCACCGAACCTGAGCGACGACTTCGCCGTTTTGCTAGACGCAGGCATCGACGATTGGGGCGGCGTTTCGCCAGTGACCGCAGACCATGTAAACCCAGAGCGTCCGTGGCCGGCACTTGACAAGTTGCGCGATGTAACAGAAAAACGCGATAAATCTCTTGCACCACGACTAACTATTTATCCAGAGTTTGCAAATGCACCAGCCAAGTGGCTCGACGAGTCACTGCATTTCAAAGTTCTAGATCGCAGTGACGCCGAAGGTTTGGGTCGCGATGATCCAGGTCAAGTTTGGCCAGAAAAAGTTACGGCTGCTGATGTCGTGCAAGATGGTGCCGAAGTTATTCTGATCGGCCACCGCTCGACACAGTGGTATTCGGGTGCGAATAATCCCCCACCGCTTTTGATCAGCGCTCGCAATGAAGGCAACAAAGTCAAAACAGGCCCAGTCGCAGAAGTGTTGCGCGGTGTTGAACTTGGCCAGCAAGTCGATCACGAACAAATCGTCACATTGTTTGGCGCCCGCGGACTAGAGGTCAATGCAGTTGCTGCACTCGCCGATCAGTTGCGCCAACAAGTTGTCGGTGATGTCGTGACTTGGGTGCACAACCGAAATATCAACTACACCAATGTCTGCACATTCAAATGCAAATTCTGTGGATTTTCGAAGGGCCCACTCAGCCTAAATCTACGTGGCACTCCATATTTGTTGACGCTTGACGATATTGCTGCGCGTGCTAGCGAAGCATGGGACAAAGGCGCCACCGAGGTAACTCTGCAAGGTGGCATTCATCCTGATTTTGATGGTGACTATTACATTGATGTCGCTCGCGCTGTTAAAGATGCCGTGCCGCAGATGCACATTCACGGATTCACCGCACTTGAAGTCACCGAAGGCGCAAAGAGACTCGGCGAACCGTTGCACGAATATATTTTGCGACTCAAAGATGCTGGTCTTGCTTCACTGCCCGGCACAGCAGCCGAAATATTGGATGACGATATTCGCGCGATCATCTGCTCGGACAAAATCAACACCGAAGAATGGCTCGAGTGTCACCGTGTCGCACACAAAGCGGGCTTGCGCTCGAACATCACGATCATGTTCGGATCTGTTGAACACCCGTTGAGTTGGGCCAAGCACATCGTGCGCACACGAGATTTGCAAAAAGAAACTGGCGGCTTCACCGAGTTCGTTGGTCTGCCGTTCGTGCACATGGCGTCGCCGATTTATTTGCAACACAAGTCGCGTCGCGGTCCGACTTTTAGAGAAACCGTGTTGATGCATGCGATTGCACGAATCGCCTACCACGGCCTAATCGACAACATTCAAGTTTCATGGACCAAAATCGGCAAAGCCGGTGCGGCACAGTTGTTGCAAGCAGGTTGCAATGATTTGGGTGGCACACTAATGAACGAAAATATTTCTCGTGCCGCTGGTGCGAGTCACGGCCAAGAGATGACTGAAGATTCGTTCAGGGCAATTGTCGAACCGCTTGGTCGAACTTTGCGTCAGCGCTCAACGCTGTATGACCTGAGTAAGGTCTAAACGCCCGAGACGGCGCGAGTTTGTTCGATGTCGTGCTTGAGTTGCATCTTTAGTGCATCAATGTTCTCGAACTTTCGCTCGCCACGCAAGAAATGAGTGAACGAAAGTTTGACTTTTTCGTCGTAAAGGTCGCCAGAGAAGTCAAGCAGATGTGCTTCAAGCATCGAACTGTCGGCGTGCTCAAAAAAAGTTGGACGCCGACCCAAGTTGATCGCACAAGTATGCAACGAACCATCTTGGCGAGTCAATACTCCTGCATAAACACCGTCAGCAGGTATACAAATCGCTTTCGGCACTTCGATATTTGCCGTCGGAAACCCAATCTGACTGCCACGTTGATCGCCATGCACTACAACTCCACGCACTTCAAAGTGACGACCAAGCAATTGTGTTGCAAGTTCAACTTGCCCACCCGCAAGAGCACGACGAATTGCCGTACTGCTGACCGGTTCATCTACGCCGTCGCCACGCGCAATTAACTCAATCGGCATGACATCAAAATTAAATTTCGGACCGAGTTCGCGCAACATTGCAACATTGCCACCTCGCTTATACCCAAAGTGAAAGTCTTCGCCGATAATTACGCGCTTTGCAGATAATCCGTCTACGAGAACTCGTTTGACAAAATCGCTAGGTGCTTCGTGACTCGAGGCTTCGTCGAATCTGACGATGCAGGTTGCATCTAACCCGGTGGCTGCGAGTAGTTCAAGCTTTTGATCTAAGTCAGTCAATAAAAGTGGAGCAGACTCGGGTCTTACAACACTCGCTGGATGACGATCGAAAGTTACGACAACACTTCGCGCATCAAGTATCTCGGCTTGCTGGCGAACTTGTTCGATCACAGCCTGGTGACCGCGGTGTACCCCGTCGTATGCGCCGATCGTGACCACACAACGGCGCTTTTTTTCGTCACTGCCAAAATCAAATTTTGAATCGTTAACAATTATCATTCATTCTCACGATACTGCGTTAGCCATTACCACACTTGGTTTGGCACGACCTGTTGCACTTGCTTCATAGATCGCGAGCAATGCGTCATTCTCATCGACTAGCACCCACGGCGACGGCGAATCCCATTTTTCTAACTCGCGACCATTCTTGATGAACGCTTTCGTATCTTCGTTCGCCACAACTCGACTCATTGATCGCACGGCAGTAATTGGTTCGTGTACAACAACTGCATCTAACGGTGAGGTTTCGTCTTGGGTAAATGTGCCCACAGCCGTGCGGCGTAAGTTTCGCAAATGTGCCGAGCCGCCCAATGCCCGACCTATGTCATCGGCGAGAGACCTTATATATGTGCCTGACGAGCATCGAACTTCGATATCTACGACACCAGGCTCAGGCATGCCAATAACTTTGAAATCGTAGATAGTCAGACTGCGTTCGGCGCGCTCGACTTCGATGCCTTGTCGAGCCAACTCATGCAAACGAACACCGCCAACTTTAAGTGCCGAGACCATTGGCGGCACTTGTTTTATTTCTCCGACAAAG
The DNA here is from genome assembly GCA_014190295.1 of Actinomycetes bacterium. Lineage (GTDB taxonomy): Bacteria > Actinomycetota > Acidimicrobiia > Acidimicrobiales > Ilumatobacteraceae > BACL27. The sequence continues at coordinate 31,129 of BJGF01000004.1, forward strand.
TTTTGTGCGACGACACGCTTTATTTCTTCAAGCGTCACACCAGACATATCGTGATTTGCCGTAACCGTGCCGGACGAATCAAGCGTCGAAGTTGAAGAACCTAAAACAATTTGACCCGTATAGGTTTTATCCAGACCCGTCAAAAAAACCAACAACCGAGTTACATAACCGACGCCAACTAGCAATACTCCGGTTGCGTCCGGGTCAAGCGTGCCTGCATGACCAATTCGTCGTTCACCAAGTTGTTTACGCAAAACATTGATCACATCGTGACTTGTCATCCCGGACGGCTTGTCGACTATCACAAGCCCATGTCGAGTTGGTGGCCTACGCCGAGCCACGAAAATTAACCCTCAGATTTCTTGTCACCAAAAAGTTCTTGGCGGCGAATTTCGTCTTGACGTAGAACTTCATCAATGCGTTGAGCCGCACGAATCGCATCATCAGGGCGAAACTGCAAAATCGGTGTGCGTCGCGCACGAACTTGATCAGCAATCACGCTCTGCAAGCGTTTGCGATATTCGTTGAGTGCTTCAAGAATCTGTTCGTCTCCGTCCGCACCTTGAATCGAGTCGTAGTAGACGATCCCACGATTCATCTCAGAGTCAACATCTACAGATGTAATCGTCAAGAAAGCAAGACGATCATCATCGATTTTGGCGAGCTCATCGGCGATCACTTCACGCAATGTTTCGCTCAACCGGGCCGTGCGCGCATAACGGCGGCGGGTGTCAGTTCGTGCCACTTTCGGGCGTCGTCGTTGATTAGCCATACGCCGTTTAGGATACGGAGGTCATGGGCTCAACAACAGACTCGCCACAAACTGGCCGTGGAGGCTCAATACCCGCCTATCGCTACAACGCTTCACTGGCTGCCCAACTCGAAGAAAAATGGCAAAACATTTGGGAAAATCAAAGAACTTTTGAGGCACCTAATACTGCTGGTCCGCTCGCAGATAACGCGGCTGTTGCTGGTCGCGAAAAATTATTTATTCTCGACATGTTTCCATATCCGTCTGGCGCAGGTCTGCACGTCGGTCACCCGCTTGGATACATCGCCACAGATGTGTTCGGTCGCTACAAACGAATGACTGGAAAAAATGTTCTGCACGCAATCGGTTACGACTCGTTTGGTTTGCCAGCAGAGCAACATGCAATCGTCACAGGTATTCATCCGAGGATCAATACCGAGTCGAATATTGCCAACATGCGCAGACAACTACGTCGTCTCGGTCTTGCACATGATCAGCGTCGCAGCATCAGCACCACAGACGAAAACTATTACCGCTGGACACAGTGGATCTTCTTGCAGATTTTCAATTCGTGGTATGACGACAAACTAAAAAAAGCACGAAACATCTCTGAACTTGAAAAAGAATTTGCTTCGGGCAAGCGCAAACCAAGCGCAACGCATACTGGTGCTGAATGGAACTCACTTTCAAAACTTGAACAGCGCAAAATTCTCGACGACTATCGTCTCGTCTATCTTGCCAATGCGCCAGTCAATTGGTGCCCGGGGCTTGGCACGATTTTGGCAAACGAAGAAGTAACCGCCGAAGGTCGCAGCGACATCGGCAATTATCCAGTTTTCAAACGCAACATGCGTCAGTGGACGATGCGCATTACTGCTTACGCCGATCGTTTGCTTGACGACCTTGATCGACTTGACTGGCCAGAGTCAATCAAGTTGATGCAACGCAACTGGATTGGTCGCAGCACTGGTGCTCGCGTGAGATTTGCTTCAAGTGCCGGCGAGATTGAAGTTTTCACAACACGACCCGACACATTGTTTGGTGCAACATTCATGGTGTTGTCGCCAGAACATCCGCTTGTTGATGCCTTGACAACCAAAACACAACGCAATGCTGTCGAAAAATATCGTGAACTGGCACGCAAACTCAATGACAACGAACGCCAAAATGACGACCGCAAGAAAACTGGCGTCGACACTGGATCGACGGCGACCAACCCGGTTACAGGCGAACAGATTCCGGTGTGGATCGCCGATTATGTGTTGATGGGTTACGGCACTGGTGCGATCATGGCGGTGCCCGCGGGCGACGAACGTGACTTTGCATTTGCCCGTGCCTACAAACTGCCGATTGTGGCAATTCAGATGCCCCCAGATTCGTGGTTCGCAAGCCACGAGATAACACCAACCACCGACTGCGCAACTTGGCCACAAGCATTTGTCGGCGAAGGAACTTACACGAACTCGTCAAACAAAAATATTTCGCTCAACGGCGAGCGCACAATGAGCCAAGCGATCGTGCTCATCAACTCTTGGCTTGAGAAAAATAATTTTGGCGAATCGGCGATCACATACAAACTTCGCAACTGGTTGTTTTCGCGACAGCGATATTGGGGCGAGCCGTTTCCGATTGTCTATGACGAGCACGACATGCCTTGCTCGGTGCCCGATAATTTATTGCCCGTCAAGTTGCCAGAATTGATGGATTTCAAACCGCAAACTCTCGACCCGAATGACGAACTCACAGATCCGCTTCCACCATTAGCTCGCGTAACCGACTGGCTGAACGTAACTCTTGACTTGGGTGACGGGCCCAAAACTTATCGACGCGAAGTGAACGTGATGCCGCAGTGGGCAGGCTCGTGTTGGTATGAGTTGCGCTATCTCGACCCGACAAACACTCAGCGATTCGTTGATGCAGATGTTGAGCGTTACTGGATGGGGCCAAAATCTGCTGGCCACACTGGCGGCGTCGATCTATATGTCGGTGGTGTTGAGCATGCTGTGTTGCATTTGCTGTACTCGCGTTTCTGGCACAAAGTTTTGTACGACCTCGGCCATGTTTCAAGCGAAGAGCCTTTTCATAAACTTTTTAATCAGGGATACATTCAGGCATACGCATATCGTGACTCGCGCGGACAAACAGTTCCGGCAGGTGAAGTCGTCGAAGACAACGGCAAATACTTCTTTGAGGGTGAAACGGTTCAGCGTGAATACGGCAAGATGGGCAAGAGTCTAAAAAATATCGTCACGCCAGACGAAATGTACGACGAGTTCGGCGCAGATACTTTTCGCCTGTACGAAATGAGCACGGGCCCTCTCGATGCGAGTAGACCATGGAACACTCGCGATGTTGTCGGCATGCAGCGATTTTTGCAACGCACCTGGCGTAATTTGGTCGATGAAGAAACCAATTCACTGCACGTTTCTGACGAACCTGCACCACTTGAATTGCGCCGTGCACTACACAGGTGTATTCAAGGTGTGCACCAAGACATGGAGAACCTGCGCTTCAACACTGCGATCTCAAAACTGATCGAACTCAACAACGCGTTGACCGTGCACGTAAACGCAACTGGCACGACGCCGCGCGAAATTGCAGTGCCGCTTGCCCAGATGCTTTCGCCACTTTGCCCGCATATTGCCGAAGAGTTGTGGCACAAACTCGGCGTGAAAACACCAATAACTTATACTCCGTTTCCGGTTGCCGACCCGACGATGTTGGTCAGCGAGACGATCGAAATACCTGTTCAGATAAACGGCAAGCTTCGCACGAGGCTTTCTGCCAGCGCCAATATCTCAGACGACGAGTTGCGCGCTCTCGCGCTTGCAGACCCAAAGATTATTCAAGCACTCGCCGGCACGACCCCAAGCAAAATAGTCATCGTGCCACAACGCCTGATCAACTTCGTTCTATAAATATATTTCGAACTAGTGCAAATATTTTGCGGCGCGGTCGATGGCGGCGAAGTCGACTGACTTGAACATCAACAATATTGCGCGGTCAACGCCCCAGGTGCGCCAAGTTGCAAGTCTCGGATCGTCGCCGCGTAGCAACGCTTCGTCATAGTGCTCCCAAACCGAAACCGTAAATGGTTTATCTATTCCAGAACTTTCGTGAGCGTCTTTTGCGGCAGCAAGAATTTCACCAGCACGCTCATGACTGGCGCGAATGTTGACACCGTTAGTTCGAGCGCCCGCAATGCGTGCCAGCGCAACACTGTTAACACCGACGATTATTTGTGGTCTCGGGTTCGGCATTGGAAACTTCGCAAGTTCAACCCGACGATCAGGTGACCATATTTCTTGCAACACATCTAAAGCATTCGTTAGCACTGCGTGTCGCTCGCGAATCGTCGCTGGCGGAGTCACACCAATCGCCAAGCGCTCGGCTGCAAACGGACTATTGGGTGATGAACCAGCACCCAGACCTAAAACGAAACGTCCACCCGAAATTTGTTGCATCGTCGCAGCACTATTTGCAAGCAAACCTGGATGACGATTGCCTACATTTACAACCAAGGGGCCAAGTTCAATGGTTGTCGTCGCACTTGCAAGTGCACCAAGCAACGTAAAACATTCAGGCATGTCGGGGGCTTGCATCACATCGCCAGCGAGATGATCAACAGTCCAAAAAGTTTCAAACCCTGCCGCCTCTGCTGCGATTGCTGCATCACGAGCAATCGGCCAAATTGCGGTACCAGGATTAATTTGTAAATCAAAACGCATTTGTGCAGGCTAATTCACACGAAATACTCGAGTCCAACGCAAAGCCTGTATAGATAGAATTAGTCCGTGAGCACAACAAATATTGAATCAAAAGCCAGCCTCACCATTGTCAGTGCCAAGACATCGCCGCTAAGTGAAATTCTCGAAATTCTTGCCCGCGATGGTGGCGTCATTGTGCACGACATGCTTTCGCCTGAGACCGTTGCACGATTGCGCAATGAACTTGACCCGACTAGCGACGCAACTTCGGTTGGCCCAAAAGTCGATAACAAGAACGTCAATTACTTTTGGGGTGAGAAGACAAAACGATTCACTCGTTTGGCGCAACGATCGCAAACTTTTGCCGACGAAGTTCTGGTTCATCCAACCCTGATTGGTGTGGCTGATGCACTTTTAAAACCGAACTGCGCTTCTTATTGGATGAACACCGGCCAGATGATGGTCGTGATGCCGAGTGGCGCTCCGCAATATATGCATCGTGACTCAGACGACTGGCCGGCAATGTGCAGCCCGACAACACCAATTTGTCAGATCAGTTGCATGTTCGCTCTGTCAGAGTTCACCGCCGAAAATGGTGCGACTCGTGTTGTGCCTGGCAGCCATTTATGGAGTGACTATAAACGCGAAGCCACCGAAAGCGAAATTGCTCAAGCGATCATGCCACTGGGTAGTGCAATGATCTACACGGGCAAAGTTCTGCACAGTGCCGGCGCCAATAAAACGCAGAATGAACCGCGATACGGGATGCACTTGTCATATCTATTGGGTTGGCTGACACCAGAAGAAGCAGGATGCCTCGGCGTGACCGAAGAACGAGCAAAAACATTTACTAAGCAACAGCAGCAACTTCTCGGCTATCGCTGCTATGACGCATCAGACCTAAATGGTGGTCGATTGTGGACGGTTGATTATGAAGATGTACCAACAGGACTGGGATGGACACAATGAGCGAAAATAAAATTAACGGTCTAACCGAAAGTTTTACACGCGACGAATATAACTCGCCAGAAATCTTTAATCTCGAAATGGAAAAGATATTCGGTACGAATTGGTGTTTCGCTGGACGAACAGATCAACTTGCACATATTGGCGACCGACTAGTAGTAGAAATCGGTAACGAAAGTATTTTGATTCTACGCAATCGCGAAAACGAATTACGCGCGTATTACAACGTTTGCCAACACCGTGGATCGCGACTTTGCGATGCCAGCGGCTCAGGCTTCGGCGCGGCGATCACTTGCCCGTATCACTCGTGGAGTTACTCGTTAGACGGCGCACTTGTGGCAACCCCGCTACACGAAAAAGATTCGATTGACCGAGAAACACTTGGCCTCAAATCGGTTCATGTTGATCAGTGGCAAGGCTGCTTATTCGTTTCATTGCAAACAAATCCACCAGCACTAACTGACTGGTTAGAGAATCATTATTCGCGCCCGAGAGAACTCGAAAAATTCGATATGAGTTCACTGCGCACAGCTCGCACAACAGTCGACGAAGTCAAAGCCAACTGGAAGGTACTCGCCGAAAATTACAGCGAGTGTTTGCACTGTGCTGTGGTGCATCCGGAACTAGTTGACCTCGTGCCAATTTACAAGACTGGCAAGACGATCCAAGATGATCGTCAAGATTGGGGCGCAAGTTTGGCCGAAGGAAAGACTTCGTTGTCGCATAATCCGAACGAAACTTTGGCGCTATTACCCGCGATGGAAGAGTTAGATGAATACTCGGTGTTTGGTGCTTTCGTGTATCCGAACATGTTGATTGATATTTCGCCAACTGTGGCAGTGCTAACGCGGTACGTGCCACGGTCACCGACACACACAACTATTTATACCGATTATTTGTTTCCGAAAAGTGTTGTTGACGATAAGACGCTCGACCTTGAGCCAACGATTAGTTTTAGCGACATGGTCAACCAGCAAGACATCGCCGTAAGTGAGCGCGTTCAGCGGGGCGTTTCGTCAAAATCTTTTACTCGCGCCTATCACACCAAAATGGAGCGCTACTGCCATCAACTAATTCGTCGCTACCGCAGCGAAATCAGTTGAAACTTCCAACTGCATAAACCTTCGAGGCGCGCTCGCCCATTGACTGCAAAGTTTTGCCGACTGCAACAAGATTGCTGATGTATTGATCTGCGTCGCTTTTGGTGTGTGCGATTGAAAGCGTGAGCGATTCGCTTTTGCCCCAGGGTGGCAGAAAAACTCCGCCATTAAATTGCTTCAAAAAGTGCAAGTGGCTGATACCTGTACTGATTTTTAAGAACTCACGATAATTTTTTGCAGGCTTATCGTTGAAAACAACACAGACTTTGAATCCTGCCTGAAAACCGTATGCACTTTGCCCGTAACTATGAAGAGTCGATAAAGCATTTTTTAAAATATACGCACCAAGTTCGTTCGCCTGCGCATAAGCATCTTCAGTCATAATCTCTGTCAACACTGCACGGGCTGCAGCCATAGTTAACGGGTTGCCGTTAAACGTGCCAACTTGGTTGTAGCGACCATCTGTTATCGCCGACATAACTTCATCTGTTCCGCCGATCGCGCCACACGGCACGCCACCGCCGAGCGCCTTAGCCAAACAAATAATGTCAGGTGTGACGCCATAAAGTTTCGTTGCCCCGCCGTGATGAACGACAAGACCAGTTTTTACTTCATCGAACGCCAATAACACACCATGACGCTTAGTGATTTCACGCACACCTTTTAGATAACCGTCTTGCGGCGCAATGATGCCCGCGTTCATCATCATCGGTTCGAGAATCATGCCGGCGATTTGCCCTGCGTACATAGTCAACGTTCGTTCAAGTGCATCTAGATCGTTGTATGGAACGATGCGAACGCAATCTGCAATCGCTTGTGGCACTCCAGCACCTGGCACTCGCCATGGTTCTTGCTGCGGCCCTAGTTCGGATGTTGAACGAAAAATCGAAACAAGGACAGAGTCATGATGACCGTTATATGAGCCTTCGATTTTTATAATTAAGTCTCTGCCAGACACGGCACGCATCAAATGAATCGCGTCCATTGTGGCTTCTGATCCTGAATTACAAAACCGCCATTTTGGTAAACCAAAACGCTTGGTGAGTGCTTCAGCAACGACGATCACATCAGGCGTCGGCTGGGCAAAATGTGTGCCAAGCGTGACGCGTTGCTGAACTGCTGCCACAACTGCAGGGTTGGCATGACCAACGACGTTTGCGCCGTAGCCAGCATGAAAGTCAACATATTTATTGCCGTCAACATCCCATACATGTGAACCCTCGCCATGACTTACCCAGATTGGGGTCGGACGAGAACTCGCCCAACTTGAAGGCACCCCGCCAGGTATTGATTTAGATGCCTGCTGATGCATCTCTACCGATTTTGGCACTCGGCTCATAAAAATTCGCTCTTCGTTCTCGATTATTTCATCGAGCGACATCATGACGACTAAGTTTAGCGTCAGGCAAACGAACAAGCGAAAACGGGGACGACGAATATGCGCAGACGAGACTTCTTACGAAATTTAGTCATTACCACGGGTGGAGTAACACTCGGTGGCTCATTGCTCGCTGCGTGTGGTGGATCTAGCACAACGACAACAGTCGGTGGTCTAGCAATCGGCACGCCCGAACAACCAATCAAGCTTCCAGTCACAACGCAAGCAATTGCCGATGGGCTTGCCAACGAAACTGGCGTTCTCGAAATTCTAAATTGGGCCGATTACGTAAATCCTGAGTCGATTGCGTTGTTTGAAAAACAATTCGGTGTCAAAGTTGTCGAAAGCATCTACGACGAGGAAGGCGCAGCGATTGCCAAACTTCGCAACGGCACTTTCAAGCCAGATCTGATTTTCGGAATGTCTGCGACTGGTCTCGCCAAACTTGTTTCCGGTGATATTTTGCAACCACTAAATAAGTCATACATACCAAACTTTGGCAATGTAATTTCTGGTCTACGAAACCCTTATTACGATCTTGAATCGCAATACACGGTGGCATACATGATCTACGGAAACGGCATCGGCTATCGCACTGATCGCATTGACAGAAATGCTTTCACTTCGGGCAACGGCTATGACGTGCTTTGGGATTCGCAGTACAAAGGAAAATCCGGAGTACTTGATTCACCTCGTGACACAATCGCGATGGCAATGTTCAGGGCGGGCAACTTTGACGCGAACACAAGCGACCCAGCGATTATCAAGCAAGCTGGTGACGATCTGATTGCAATGCGTGAAGCCACAAATCCAAAAGTTGATATTCTCGCCTACACCGAACTACCTGCTGGCAATCGCGACATCAACTTCACATGGTCTGGCGACTTGTTTACCGCATTGCAATATCTACCTGAAGGTGTTTCGCCAGAAGTGCTCGGCTTTTGGTATCCGCCAAAGACAATCACGACAAATGATTTCTTTTGTCTTACAAAAAACGCAAAGGCACCGGTGCTGGCGCATCAATTGATCAACTTTTTGACTGATACCGACAACGCACTATTAAATCGCTCGTACGTTGGCTATCAGCCCGCACTCGAGACAATAACGGTTGACATGTTGCTGAAGAGCGGCACAATCCCCGAGTCATTAGTTGATGCACTTGTGACACCCGAGCGTTATGAAGTTGCATTGTCTCAAGTCACCCTTGACCCAGAAATTGATGCGCTTTGGACAGATCAGTGGATTGCATTCACTGCTGGCTAAGCATTGATTAAATCTCCACGTCTTTGGACGGGTCTTGCGATACCGGGCACAACCTGGCTGATCACGTTGTTTGCGATTCCGTTTTACGCAGTTGCCTGCGTTGCGTTCGGAACGATCGACCCGATTTTTCGTGACGCGGCACCGCAATGGAACCCTCTTTTGTGGAACTTGGATCAAGCGCAAAATATTTTAGTAAGCCTCACGTCTGGACCACTGCGTGGTGTTTTCATTCGCACCGTTGTATATGTAATTTCAGCGATGATTTTGTCGTTTGTGATTGGATTTCCAATTGCATATTTTTTAGCGAGACACGCAGGTAAACGAAAACTTCTTTTGCTGTCGCTAATAATTGTGCCTTTTTGGGTCAACTACTTAATGCGAATGTTGGCGTGGGTCAACTTGCTAAGCCCCAGTGGTTTGTTCAGCCGATTTATGAGCATGTTCGGCATAAATTACAACTGGCTTGATGGCTCACCGACAACAGTAATTTTGGGCTTGGTCTATGGATATATTCCGTTTCTAATTTTGCCACTGTATGCAACCCTTGAGCGTCTTGATTGGCGACTGATTGAGGCCGCGCGTGATCTAGGCGCATCTTCGAGCGAAGCATTTCGTCTAGTTACCGTGCCGATGTCAAAAGCAGGGCTCGCTGCCGCCGGAGTATTGATTGCACTGCCGATGTTTGGCGACTATTACACAAATGATTTGCTTTCTCGTTCACCGAACACAGAAATGCTCGGCAATCAAATTGATTTCTATTTAAACAACAGCACACAACCTCAAAATGGAGCGTTGCTCGTGTTGGTAATGTCATTATTTTTGGCAATCTTCATGTCTTTCTATTTGCGCAGTACAAATCGATTTGCAAAAGAGACAGTTAAGTGAATACAGATTTCTCGACAGCGAAGGTTCGCAATAAGCTCTCACCGTTAAAACTGCTCATTTGGGGCTACATAATCTGGAGCCTCGTACCCGTGATAATCGCCGTGGCTTATTCTTTTAATGACGGTCGAAGTCGCTCGGTTTGGCAAGGCTTTTCTTTGCGTTGGTGGTTTACCGACCCGCATGCTTCGTTATGGCACAACGACGCAATGCGCAACGCGATCACAAACTCACTGATCCTTTCATTTTCGACAATGTTGATCGTCACCCCACTTGGCATCACTCTGGCAATCGGTGCGCAACGAATTAGAGGCAGAAGCAAAATCGTCGTGCAAAGTTTGACCTCTGCGCCGCTGATTACACCAGAAATTGTTGTTGGTGCAGCTTTGCTGCTTACCTTCACGCGTTTATTCACGATGATTCCACTTGGCTACACGGCACAACTTTTAGGCAACGTGACATTTTCGCTCTCAAGTGTCGTGATAATTGTGCGAGCAAGATTAATTTCAATAGGTTCGTCATTCGAAGAAGCAGCACGCGATTTAGGGGCAACGTCGGTTCAAGCGTTGCGGTTCGTTTTAATGCCGATGCTCTGGCCATCTGTGATGGCAAGTCTCGTAGTTGTTTTTGCAACCGTTATCGACGACTTCGTAATCACAAGTTTTCTGTCATCTGGCATTGGTTCAGAAACCGTGCCGTTGAGAATCTATTCGTCTGTGCGCGGTGGTGCTACACCGGCGCTAAACGCCCTGGCGACTCTGCTCGTACTCACATCTTTCACGGTTTTAATCATCGGCTTATTCGGTCTTTCGACTTGGCGCAAGCAACATGGCGAGCGTGGCGGTTTGCGTGCGGCACTCGCCGACGTCACACAGATGGAGAACTAGTCGATTTATTTTTTTAGCCGAGTGGCAAAACGCGCACAGCGTCGGGCAACACATCGATCATCGTCTTTTGCCCCTCAGCCAAATTGGCTGTTGTCTCGTCGTTCGGCACTTCAGCCACCAAAATCGAATCACCTACAGTTAATCCGACGTGCAACGATGACCCCGCAAAAGTCACTCTATTGATCGTGGCATTATGCGAGCCAACACCGATTCGAATTCTTTCCGGACGAATCATCACCATGCCATCACCGAGTGGCGCATTATCGGGTGCAGTAAATTTTTCACCAGCAACTTCTACGATCCCGCGCGACGAAACTCGACCCGACAACAGGTTTGCTGCACCAATGAAACGTGCAACCTCGACCGAAACCGGTTTTTCATATAGTTCGCGAGGTGCGCCAACTTGCAACAGCCTTCCTTCGCGCATCACACCAATGCGATCACTCATCGTAAATGCTTCATGTTGATCGTGCGTCACATATATAAAAGTGATACCGATTTGGCGCTGCAACACGGCCAATTCAATTTGTAGCCGCGCGCGCAACTGTGCATCAAGTGCGCCGAGTGGCTCGTCAAGCAATAACACACTCGGCTCAAGTATCAACGCTCGCGCGAGGGCGACCCGTTGTTGTTCTCCACCAGAAAGTTGATGTACTCGCCGATCACCAAAGATGCCAAGTTGCACTAGTTCAAGCGCGTCACTAACGCGTTTGCTTTCTGATTCTTTGCTGTGAGAATTTTTCTCAAAACGCAGACCAAAGGCAACGTTCTCACGAACATTCAAATGTGGAAATAATGCATAATTTTGGAACACGGTGTTTAGTGGACGCTTCTCAGGTTCATCATTTGTGACGTCACGACCGTCAATCAAGATGTTGCCTGCTTCAGGCGACTCAAATCCGCCAATCATTCGCAAAGTTGTCGTTTTGCCGCAACCAGATGGTCCGAGGAGCGAAAAGAATTCTCCTGCGCGAATCTCGAGCGATACATCATTGACAACGATTCGCTCGCCAAAAGACTTGCGTAAACCTCGCAGAGTGACAGCACCATCAAGTTCAGTTGCCATCACACATTCCCCTCAGCAAGCACTAAGCCCGCATCGTCTCAATGTTGCCATCAACCGGCAACACTTGACCAGTTATAAATCTTGAAGCAGGCGAACTCAGAAACACCGCCGCAGCCGCAATATCGCTTGCATCAACAAATGTTTTCATTGAAACTTGATTTTCGTAACCTTGACGAATACTTTCTGGGGTCACACCGGTCGCTGCGGCTTCACGCTCAATCACGCCATCCATGCGCGGACCACTCACCGAACCGGGACAAATTGCGTTAACGCGAACACCATCGGCGCCGAGCTCCATCGCCCACGATTTTGTTAATCCAATGATTCCCCACTTGGCAGCAACATACGGCGAGCGCAACGGATAACCGAAAATTCCGGCGCTTGTTGAAATATTGATGATCGAACCGCGAGTCTTGAGCAACATTGGCACGGCTGCTTTCGTACATCGAAATGTGCCGCCCAGATTTATGCGCACGCACTCGTCGTATGCATCGGCATCCATCTCGTCGACACGTGCCGTTGGCCCAGGCACACCGACGTTATTTACCAAGATGTCTAAGCCACCGAGATCGCGTTGAATCGCAGAAAACATTGCGGTGACGTCGCTAGTTTTTGCAACATCACAAATATAATTCGGCTTTGTTTTGTCGTTGGCATCACAAACGACAGTTGTCGCACCAGCCCGAGTCATCGCATCAGCAATTGCTTTGCCAATGCCAGAGCCCCCACCCGTAACAAGTGCTCGCAAACCAGTCAGAGAAAAATCTTGCGAATTTTGTGACGTAGTCATCTCGTAAAACTTAGTCCGCACACCAGAAATCACCGAATTTCAAAGTGGAGCTGAGGGGAATCGAACCCCTGGCCTCTTCCATGCCATGGAAGCGCTCTACCAACTGAGCTACAGCCCCAATAAGACTTGTTCACGCTACCCGACAAGCGTGCCGTCAAACTATTCAAACAATTAACTTACGAGGCGCCAGCTGACTGCAGGGACATCTTGATAAAGACGCTCGATCTCATAAAACCGCCGAGTTTCGTCATCAAAAATGTGCACGACAACACTGCCGTAATCGATCAAGATCCACTGCTGTTGCGAGACTCCCTCACTTGAAAGCGGTGAGCGCCCAGTTTCGCGGCGAACAGCATCTGTAATTGCATCACTAATTGTTCTGACTTGCCGTTTATTGCCGGCACTCGCGACAACAAACAAATCGGTGATCGCCAAAATCTCACCGACGTCTAAAACGGTTACATCTGTTGCTTGTTTTTCATCGGCGGCTTTTGCGGCAATCGTCGCGATGCGCAAGGCTTCTGGTTGTGGCTGGTAAGTACTCATTCGTCGGAAGGCACAACAGTAGTGGCAGGTAGATCAGGATTGCCTGTTGAAAACGAAACAAATGACATCCCAAGAACTATTTGCAGATCGACACCTTGCACTCTTTCGCCAGTTTTGACTGCTTGCGTGTTGCCAATATATTCTCCGAGCCCTAATTTTGCCAATACGGTCGAGTCAACATAACGAACTTCGGTCACTTCGGGTGGCGGACCGGGCACTTCGCGAACAAGAGCGATGTTGAAACCCATCGCCACAAGACGACGCACAATTTCTCGACTAATCGCAGCATCATTAAAAGGACTATCAATTTGCACAGTTAGCCCGCCAGTAACGCCAGACCCAGTAATCGAAGTCGGTGCAACACTGGCCATAATCATCGTCACTTCTGACGAATCGATGCTGAACATATCTAAACCAGTTGGATTATTGATGCCCGCTGGCACTTGAGTAGCAGCAAATTGCCAAACTTGAATCGGTCCTGAAAATAATCGCCGTGCGAAACCCGAAATATCGAGTGGCGTGTTCAAGACATCAACTTTTTCAGCATCCAGATTCAGCCCGAGCCCGACAGCATTAGCGACGGCAGTCCAAACGGATTTGTGATGATTAAATCTTGCCGATTCGCTCTGGTCAATTTCGCGAGCAAGAAGAATATTCACAAGAGCCATCGTGTCGGCATCTGATTTGCCGGTTTTTTTAATTATCGTTGTCGTCCGGTCTGCAGTTGTGTTGCGCACATCAGAATCAAGAAGTATTTCTACCGACCCAACTGGTTTGAGCAGAAGGACTAATTCTGCGCGACCCAAAATGCCCACAGCAGTAAACGAGACATCGAGTAGCCCCTCAACGTCAGCGACGAAAGCCGATGGATCATCGGCCGTATACGAATCAAAAACTCGACGCGGCGTTTCACCTTCGCCTACTTCTGCATTTGCTTTTGCAGGAACCGAAATGATTGTGCCACCGAGACTGTCACCGGCGAGCGCGATCACATTGATGGTCGTGATCTCGTTTGAACTATTTACTGTTGCTAAAAGTGCAACCGGAGTATCTAAAATTTTCATTTCTTTGACGTTGTTGAGATTGATACCGCTGTCCGAATTGAGCACTGAGTTGTACCCGACAACAAGACCGGCAGGCAATATCAATGCCCCGAAGACACCGCAACACAACGCAACGAGCATCCGCTGTTTTTGTCTTTGTGGAATTGCGGTCACTTTTTTGACCCATATAAACCGCGCGCGGAAATAACTTGCATCACTTCGTCGGAGATTAGATATTCAAGTGGTCGCCCATCAACGAAACGAGCGCGCAGGTCTGATGAACTCACTTCGAGCCTTGGCACTTCGACACGGTTCCAGGTGAACTCGCTTGGCGGCATAAGCGGCGAACCAGGTCGGTCAACAACAACCAATGTTGAAAGTTTGGCGATTTCATTTGAGCGTTGCCATGTGCCAAATTTTGCTGCGGCATCATCGCCGACGATCGTGAAGAGTTCGGCGCCTGGGTAACGCACGCCTAGCGCGGTCAAAGTATCAGCCGTAAAACTCGGACCACCGCGGGTGATTTCGTCATCACCGGCAACAAGTCCATCAACGTCCTTGATTGCTGCTCGAACCATCGCCAAACGATCAACTGCACTGGCCACCTCGCGAGTACCGTGCTTTTGCCATGGGTCGTTGGCGACCATCAGTATGACAATGTCGAGTTTGAGCACATTTCGCACGTTTACGGCCGTAACTAGGTGACCTAAGTGTGGAGGATCAAATGTTCCCCCAAACAGTCCGACACGCATTGGCACTATCAAAGTGTACGAGTTTACGTATCCGTCAGAACTAATTGAATCTGTGAAAGCCATATAAACCTTGAGGAAAATAATTTATGAAAAGTTTCACTTACCTCTTGCACAAAAGTTGCCGATGCCCTAATGTATCTAGTCCCCGAATACCCCCCCTTACCCCCCAATCCCCCAAAAAAAA
>BJGF01000005.1 GCA_014190295.1 Actinomycetes bacterium
CGACAATAAAGAATCTAAATCTGACACGTCGCAAATCAGTCACCACAACGCCGACTTCGTGGCAACCGAAGTTTTATTCAAGAATGGGGCTGCACGTTTTGTAGTTAGTCAAAAGATAGATGGCCGCTTCGTTAAATTGGGCGAAGTCACGATTGGCCTGCGTGGAATTCACAACGTTCGCAATGCTCTCGGAGCATTGGCAATGGCGATGCAATTCGGGGCGAGTTTCGTCGACGCAAGCAACGCACTTTCGAAATTCGGTGGTGTTGCACGACGTTTTGATCAGCATGGTACGCACCAAGGTGTTACCTATGTCGATGACTACGCACATTTACCCAACGAAATATCTGCCGTGCTGGCTGGTGCGCGTGACGAGTCTGATTCGTGGTCACGAGTTGTCGCTGTTTTTCAACCAAATCGATTCAACCGCATGTCGGTAATTTCGCATCTTTATGCAGATTCATTCGTGGATGCTGATTTGATAGTCGTCACCGATATCTATCCATCCGGCACCAAACCGATTGCTGGGATAACCGGCGAATTAGTGGTCCAGGCAGTTCGCGATGCGCACCCACTGAGCAATGTGGTGTACCGAGCGCAACGCGTCGATCTCATAGAATTCTTGGCTAGTGAACTTAAACCCGGTGACTTATGCATTTCGATGGGTTGTGGCGATATCGCGGCACTTCCAGGCGAATTGATTTCACGTCGTCAGGAATAATCAATGATCACCGATATTTCGCGTCCGAGTGACAAAGATCTTTCGCGACTGGCTTCACTTCTTGGCGACCGAGCAACCCTAAATGAACCGTTGGGTCCATACACGACCTATCGAGTTGGCGGAGAAGCATCGGTGTTTATGCGGGTATTGAGTGTCGAAGATTTGCACGCACTGTCGCGAGCCCTTTCTAAAGTTCGTGTCCCTGTTGTTGTGCTCGGCCGTGGTAGCAACATGTTGGTTAGCGACAGTGGTTTTCGCGGAGTAGCAATCACTCTTGGTCCATTTGCCGAGAAAATTAGTTTGCCTCAAATTAACGAGCCACCAATTTTGATTGCAGGATCAATGGCGTCACTGCCTGTCTTGGCCCGACAAAGTGTGCATCAGGGTTTGACCGGCTTTGAGTGGGCCGTCGGGGTGCCAGGTTCGCTTGGTGGGGCAGTGCGAATGAATGCCGGTGGTCATGGTGCAGACATGATTGCCTCGTTAATCAGCGTTCGACTATTTCATCTTGAGCATGGTATTGAAGCGAACGTTTCAGCTGCGAACTTGGGTTTGCGATTTCGAGGTTCAGATTTGAAAGATGAACACGTTGTGTTATCGGCGACCCTTCGTTTGAGTTGGGGTGATTCATCCGAAGGTGAAGCACGGATGGCAGAAATAGTCAAGTGGCGTCGTGAGCATCAACCTGGCGGTCAAAATGCGGGTTCTGTTTTCGTTAATCCAGTATCTGGTGCAACTTCAGCGGGTGCGTTAATTGACGGTTTAGGTTTGCGTGGTTATCGAATCGGCTCTGCAAGTATTTCTGACAAGCACGCAAACTTTATTCAGGCAGACGAAGACGGAAGCGCCGACGATGTCGCGGAGGTAATGACGTTTATTCGCGATCGCGTTTCTGAAACTCACGGGATTGATCTTCGTAGCGAAATTCGGCTTGTTGGTTTTTCAAGTGCAGTTGCTGTTGATGCAGGTGCGCAATCTTTGTTTGAACAAAAACACGACTCACAGCTTGATGCAGCCTTCGGCACATCTGCAGACACAGATTTGTCAATTCCGATGCCGACATTCTCTGAGCAGTTATCCGATGATGTGATGGCCGAACTACACGATGCATTTGCGGGTGACTTGACCCCAATCAGCAATTTGCGAGTAGTGCGACCTGATCTGCACACTAGTGAAAGCACTAGTGAAAGCGTTAATGAAAGCGCTAGCGATTCGTCCGCTTCTTTGTTGTCGTTAAAAACCAATGATGGGCGGGTAGTAATTGTTGACGAAGATTTGCGTTTGCCGACCGACAGCGACTTTCCTGTTGATGAACAAACGAGTTCGGTAAATATTGCCCCGACATCAAATTCAGGGACGGTCATCGAAGATTCTCGTTGGGCTAGTCGGCGCAAAGTTGTTGCTCACAACGCATCACGCAACAAAATGCGGTGGCTTGTCGCAGCAGGTTCAGTCGTCGGAGTAATTGCTGTTGTATTGATCGTCTTGGCTTCACCAATAATCGGAGTGCGCAAGATCGATGTCGAAGGTGTTCGTTATATGAACGCCGACTTGATTACATCGGTAAAAAAGTCACTTCTCGGAAAGTCTGTACTCACTGTTGATACAAATGCCGCTGAACGTCGACTTGAGGGAGATCCGTGGGTTGATTCGGTACGAATTCGGACGTACTTTCCTTCGCGATTAACTATCGAAATAGTTGAACGAGTTCCAGTGGCATGGTTTCTCGGTGTGGATAATCGAGCGCGAATCGTAGATCAAGATGGTCGGGTTTTAGCAGTCGAAACTGGGCAACCAACTGCGTACTTGCAGATCACCGGAGTAGGAGCCAATCTTGCTCCCGGGGGTAGCGCGGGAGATATATATAGGGCTGCAGCCCAATTAGCAAAGGCGCTACCCGATGAACTGCTGGATTTGGTCTTAAACGTCGGTACGGCCGGACCAAACCAATTAACCATGACATTGCGGTCAGGCACTCTGGTCAATTTCGGTCAACCAGTCGACGTGCAGAAAAAACTCATTGCATTAGTTGTGTTGTTGCGCAGACAGGATTCTAAGCAGATCATCTCGATTGATCTGACAAACACCGATGTCCCAACCGTAAAGTCCAAGTAGAGACTTTCGCGCCTAGACCTTTGCTAAATGTTGGCACAGTTCGCCAAGTATGGCAGAATAGTTAAATTAACTAGTAGCGGGGGTTTATCTTAAATGGCCGGTCAGCCACAAAATTATTTAGCAGTTATCAAAGTTATTGGCGTTGGTGGTGGTGGTGTCAACGCGATTAATCGAATGATGGAGTCAGGTATGCGCGGTGTTGAATTCATCGCGATCAATACTGATGCCCAAGCATTGTTGTTGAGTGATGCAAGCGTAAAAATCGACATCGGCCGTGAACTAACTCGCGGTTTGGGTGCAGGTGCTGATCCTGAAATTGGTCGTGAAGCCGCAGAACAACATCGTGATGAGATTCAAGAAGTTGTGGCGGGCGCAGACATGGTGTTTATCACCGCAGGAGAAGGTGGCGGAACAGGAACGGGCGCAGCACCAGTAGTTGCAGAAATTGCAAAAGCCGAAGGTGCCCTTACTGTTGCAATTGTTACGCGACCATTCGCATTTGAAGGCCGTCGACGTTCGGTGCAAGCAGATGCAGGCATCGCTGCGCTTAAAGAAAAAGTTGACACGCTTGTCGTAATTCCTAACGAAAGATTGTTGGCAATTTCCACTGAAAAGACGACATTGCTGGACGCTTTTAAAAGAGCCGACGAAGTGTTGTTGCAAGGTGTATCCGGGATTACAGGATTAATCACGACTCCTGGTTTGATCAACACCGACTTTGCAGACGTCAAGACTGTTTTGGCTAATGCTGGTACAGCACTTATGGGTACTGGTTCAGCAAGTGGGGACAATCGAGCAGTTGTTGCAGCCAACAACGCAATCAACTCGCCGTTACTCGAAGCTTCGCTTGAAGGCGCACGTGGCATAGTTGTGAATATCACAGGACCATCGAATGTCGGATTGTTCGAAGTCACAAATGCAATGGAGATCGTTCGTGGTGTTGCCCATCAAGATGCCAACATCATTCATGGTTTGGTGATCGACGACGACATTAATGACGAAGTAAGAGTCACGGTCGTAGCCGCAGGTTTCGAGCGTTGGGATGCTGCCGCGCAACGTAATTCAACTCGAAGCGACGGTCGTAACACCGCCACAGCAGGAACAGCTCGTCCAGATCCAAAAGGTGGTCGTTTGAAAGATTTGTTCGGCGGTTCTGATCCGCTGAGTGGAGAAGATGACGACGACGATCTGCCGTCTTTTCTAAAATAATCGTTGCATGTCGGTGACGACATGATCACGCCCGATTTAAGTACGATCAGCGAACGTGTTGCGCAAATTCGTTCACGAATTTTAAGCGCTGGTGGCGAGAACGTCTCTCTGATCGCCGTCACAAAATCGTTTGAAGCCAGTGCGCTGATCGCTGCACAGGCAACTGGTTGCAACGCGGTGGGCGAGAACTACGCGCAAGAGTTGATTTCAAAAATCACCCAGGTGCCAAACGAAAATCGTTTGCCTGTGCATTTTATTGGTCGTTTGCAGAGCAATAAAATTAAATCGCTCGTCGATGTTGTGGATGTCTGGCAAAGTGTGGATCGCATATCGGTAGTTGAAGAGATCGCCAAGCGTTGCAAAGTAATTGAGCACCGCTGGCCCGCCCAAATTATGTTGCAGGTCAACTCGACAAATGAGCCAGACAAAGGGGGTTGCGAGCCATCCGAAGTACCTGTTTTGATTGCCAAAGCTTCGGCTTTGGGTGTAAATGTCATCGGCTTGATGACCGTTGGCCCGACCAACAATGAGCCAGATGAAACTCGAGCGGCATTTCGATTAGTGCGCAAAATAGCCAATGACTTGGGGCTAGACCAGGTGAGCATGGGGATGACCGGAGACTTGGAGATTGCAGTTGAAGAGGGGTCAACTTCGGTACGAATCGGTACGGCATTGTTTGGGGCACGAATTTAACTGCAATTTAAATAGTGACCGTTTTTGCGACTGAATCTCAACTAACCTGTGCGTATGTCAATGTTTCGACGTGCAATGGATTACCTGGGTCTTGGGCCAGACGAAGCGTACGACGAATACGACGAGTCGATCCCGGCGGAACGAACCGTTAGACGTCAGACGCGCAGCAACGGTCGGCTAGATCGACGTGCTTTTGAAAATGATGGCCATCAAGGCGATGAATACGAAGAGGCCGAAGATGAATACAGCAACCCTCGTGTTCGCGGTCAGCAAACTCAACATGATTCAGGTGTCACAGTTCGCCCACCGATCGGTCGTCGCGGAGAGCAAGTAGTTCGTCCGTTACTTAGTTCTGCAGATCCAGTTACGCTGCGCCCGCAAACTTATGAAGAGGCTAAAGAAATCGCCGATTTATTCAAGCAGGGCAACCCAATTATTATCAACGTGCAGTCAACTGATCCAAAAATTATGCGTCGGATAATTGATTTTGCTAGCGGTGTTTCTTATGCACAAAACGGCACAATGGAAAAACTGAGTGTCGGTGTGTACATGATGAAACCGTATGGTGCGCGCGTAACGCGCGGCTAGAGCAGATCGGTTTTCTATGACGAGCATCTTGTGTAATCTCGTTTCAATTTTCACGATGATGATAATTGTGCGCGTTGTGTTGTCGTGGTTTCCGAGTACAAGTGGCGGACTGATCGCACAAGTTTCTTACTACGTTGGTCGAGTAACAGAACCAGTGCTAAATGCTGTTCGACAAAGACTTCCACGAACGGGCTCGCTTGATCTTTCGCCACTGGTTGTTTTGTTGTTCCTGCAGATCGTTGTGCAGGGCATGATCTTGAAGTGCTAGTTCGCACGTGCCCTATCCGCAGGTAGAACCGCAACCGAACTTTCCGTCACTTGAGTCACGAATTCTTGAGTATTGGAAGCAAGACAAAACGTTCGAAACATCGGTCGAGTTGCATGACGCCGGCGACAAAGGCGAAAACGAATTTGTTTTCTATGACGGCCCACCATTTGCAAACGGGCTACCGCACTATGGTCACTTACTCACAGGTTTCGTAAAAGATGCTGTGCCGCGATATCGCACGATGCGTGGGCAACGAGTAGAACGACGTTTCGGTTGGGACTGTCATGGCCTTCCGGCAGAAGCAGAAGCAGAGCGTCAACTCGGAATTTCTGGTCGACAGGCGATAACCGATTTCGGGATTGACAAGTTCAACGATTATTGCCGCACTTCAGTTTTGCAATACACCAGCGACTGGGAGCGTTACGTAACTCGGCAAGCTCGATGGGTCGACTTTGAAGACGATTACAAGACACTTGACACCCCATATATGGAGAGCGTGATGTGGGCATTCAAGACCTTGTGGGATAAAGGTTTGATTTATGAGGGCTTTCGTGTTTTGCCTTATTCATGGGCACTCGAAACCCCGCTTTCAAATACTGAAACTCGAATGGACGACGCGTACAAGCAAGTGCAAGATCCAGCACTAACCGTTGCTTTCGAACTCGTGACCGGCGAATTTCTTCTCGCATGGACAACGACACCTTGGACATTGCCATCGAATTTGGCTCTTGCTGTTTCGCCCGATGTTGATTACGCCGTGATCGAACATGATGGTCGAAAATTAATAATTGCAGAAGAACGTTTGACGGCGTACGAACGCGAGTTTTCTGAGCCGAAAGTTGTTTCGACGCTCAAAGGGTCTGAATTGGTTGGTCGTAAATATAAACCATTGTTTGACTATTTTGCAGAGCATCCGAACTCGTTTCGCATTATTGCCGGTGACTTTGTTACGACCCAGGAGGGCACTGGAGTAGTGCACTTGGCACCAGGGTTTGGCGAAGACGACCAACGTGTTTGTCAAGAAGAACAAATCGAACTCGTGGTCCCGGTTGATTCGCGCGGGCGCTTCACAAGCGAAGTCAAAGATTTCGAGGGACAATTAGTTTTTGATGCGAATCCGGCGATCATTCGAATGCTCAAAGATCGTGGCGTTGTGATTCGTCACGAAACCTACGACCATGCTTATCCGCATTGTTGGCGCACTGGCAAACCGCTGATTTACAAAGCTGTTGGCTCGTGGTTTGTGAAAGTGACTGCGATCAAAGATCGCATGGTCGAACTAAATGAACAAGTCACTTGGGTTCCCGAGCATTTGAAGAATGGCAGTTTTGGCAAATGGTTAGAAAACGCACGCGACTGGACAATCAGCCGAAATAGGTTTTGGGGTTCGCCGATTCCTGTGTGGCGCAGTGACGACCCCGAATATCCGCGTCTTGACGTCTATGGCAGTCTCGAAGAACTACGAGCCGACTTTGGGGTTGACATTCAAGAACTACATCGACCAACCATCGATAATCTCGTGCGACCAAACCCCGATGATCCAACCGGAAAATCAATGATGCGTCGTGTGCCTGAAGTTTTGGACTGCTGGTTCGAGAGCGGGTCGATGCCATTTGCGCAAGTTCATTACCCGTTCGAGAATCAAGAATGGTTTGAAAATCATTATCCAGGTGACTTCATCGTCGAGTACATCGGACAAACTCGCGGTTGGTTTTATACGTTGCATGTTTTGGCGACGGCGCTATTCGATCGGCCGGCATTTTTGAATTGTGTAAGTCATGGAATCGTCTTGGGCGAAGATGGCGCAAAGATGTCGAAGAGTTTGCGCAATTATCCGGACCCGATGAAAGTCTTCGATAGTCACGGTGCGGATGCAATGCGCTGGTATTTGCTTTCGTCGTCAATTTTGCGTGGTTCAGATTTCGCGGTAACCGAAGAAGGAATGCGAGACACCGTGCGCCAGGTGATGTTGCCACTTTGGAATAGTTGGTATTTTCTGTCTCTCTATTCGAATGCCGAATCACTAACCGGAAAGTTTGATACGACCAGTAAAAATGTTTTGGATCGCTATATTATTTCGAAATTACGCGCTCTAGTAATTGACTCAACAAAAAGTTTCGACAGATATGACTTGTTCGCGGCATGCGCCGAAATTCGCACATTCTTGGACGTACTGACGAATTGGTATATTCGTCGAAGTCGTGAGCGGTTTTGGTCTGGTGATATTGAGGCGATCAATACTTTACATACAGTTCTGCATTGCTTGACTCGAATTGCTGCTCCGGTGTTGCCGCTGATTACCGAAGAAATCTTTCGTGGACTTACCGGCGAGCGAAGTGTGCACATGCAATCATGGCCGACTGTCGATTCACTTCGACAAGATGATGCGCTGGTTGCGTCAATGGATCGTGTGCGTGATGTTTGCTCGACGACACTTTCGCTGCGCAAGATTCATGGTCGGCGAGTTCGAATGCCGCTGGCGAGCCTGGTCGTCGCAACGGCCGACTCTGCTGAGTTGCAAGACTTTGCCGACGTGATCGCCGATGAAGTGAACGTTCGTAAAGTCGAATTCACTGATGATGTTTCGTCGGTGGCTGCATTCGAACTGCAAGTTGTGCCGAGTGTTGTCGGCCCAAGACTCGGTGCCGATACTCAGCGAGTGATAGTCGCTGTCAAAAAAGGAGATTGGAAACGAAAGGGCAACATTGTGACTGCCGGATCGATTGATCTTTTCGAAGGCGAATATCAATTGAAACTGGTACCAAAAGGCTCTGGAGCGAGCGCAACTTTGAATAATTCTGAAGGGGTAGTTGTCTTGGATATAGAACTGACTGCCGAACTTGAAGCGGAAGGTGCCGCAAGAGATTTGATCAGACTTGTGCAGCAACTGCGTCGCGATTCGGGCCTAAATGTCTCGGATCGCATTCATCTGCGCCTTGGCTTGCCCGCGGACTTCAATTCGCAGATCGCCGCCCATATAACGACAATTAAGACTGAAACTCTGGCGACTGTGCTCGAACTCGTTGAAAATCAGGTTCCCAACGCTGATCTAGACGGTATTGCCGTGTTTGTGTCGCTAAATCCGCTACCGTAACGCAGTCAAATAAGTGAGTTCCAAACAGGGAATCGCTTGAGAGGTGATCATGGCGGTTTCGAAAAAGAAGCTTGCGCTAAAAAAGAAGCTTGCGCAAAGAAAGAAGCTGGCGCTAAAGAAGAAGCTTGATTTGCGCAAGAAGCTGGCGCTAAAGAAGAAGCTTGAGTTGCAAAAGAAGTTGGCACAAAAGAAGAAGCTTGAGTTGCAAAAGAAGTTGGCACAAAAAAAGAAGCTTGAGATCAAGAAAAAGTTGGATCTAAAGAAGAAGCTTGATTTGCAAAAGAAGTTGGCACAAAAAAAGAAGCTTGAGATCAAGAAAAAGTTGGATCTCAAAAAGAAGCTTGAGTTGCAAAAGAAACTTGAACTCAAAATTCGTGCCGCAAAGATTAAAGCGATCAAACGTCAGCGTGAAACCGAAAAGCGTGTTGCATTGGTGGCGCGCGCTCGCGCTCAAAAAGAGAAGCAAAAAGAAGCAGTTCGCATCGCTAAGGAAAGAGCAAAATTGAAGGCTCAGCAAGCAGCTGATCGTCTGGCACTGCGTCTTGCCAAAGAAAAAGAAAAACAAGATGCAAAAGAAGCACGTGAAGCAGAGAAGGCCGCAAAGTTGGCGGCTCGTGAGGCTGAGCGCCTAGCCGAGATCGAATCACATCGCAAACCGGTCGCACCTCCAAAGCCACCGATTATTAAGGGCATGATGCAAGACGGCATCACTCCGACTAAAGAATTTAATTTTGAGTTTTTGCTTTCTCAGCGCGAGATGTTGCTTGGTGAACGTCGAAACCTTCTCGGTCAGGCAGATCGTTTAGAAAGCGAAGCAAATGCGATTGTTGAAAACTCAGAAATGGGTGACGTGCAGTTTGACGACGAGGGTGGAGAGGGCGACACAATGGTTGTCGAGCGTGAGCGCGATCTAACACTTTCAGCTTCGGCTCGGCAAACTGTCGAAGAAATTGATGAAGCCCTAAAGCGCATCGAGACCGGCGACTACGGATATTCGGGACGTTCTGGGTTGCCGATTCCTCGCGAACGTCTGAAGGCTCTTCCTTGGACAACCGAGCTTGTTCAAGAACGTGCTGGTGGCATCGGTTCTTACTAGAACAGTGTCGATCAAACTAATAATTTTATGAACGACCCTCGGACGCAAAACGGGGCGTCTAAATCTGTCGCTCTCATTTTGATCGCGATCGTCGTTGTATTCGATCAACTCACGAAGCATTGGGCGCTTGGTTCTCTGAATAACGCAAAGACGATAGATATTTTTTGGACACTCAGATTTAATCTCGTGTTTAATTCGGGGATGGCTTTTTCTCAAGGACAAGGAGTCGGTCGAGTCATTGGTTTGTTGGCCGTATTCGTAGTCATTGGATTGCTGGCCTCGCTACGAAAAACAATCTCACTACAAACAACAATTGGCACTGGTCTGTTAATCGGTGGCGCTGTGGGCAACATACTGGATCGGTTGTTTCGGGGCGACGGCTGGATGCGAGGTGCAGTAGTTGATTTCATTGATCTTCAGTGGTTTCCAGTATTCAATCTTGCTGACTCTGCTGTAACGATTGGTGCCGGGTTTTTGATTTTAGGGGCATTCAATGCAAGAGTTCGTTCGTGACTGACGATTCAGAAAAGCGAATAATCGACGAAACCGTGCCGTCGGCGCTGGCGGGACAGCGGGTTGATCGAGTGATTTCTCTTGTCGCAGATATTCCGCGCGCGGCTGCTTCACAAATAATAGATGCTGGCGCTGTATTGCTAGATGGCGTTGTCGTGAAGGCTGGCAAAATAAAAGTTTCCGAAGGTCAGCGGATAGTCGTTGACCTCTCGTTGCTTCCAGAAAAGAAACTGCCAGCGGCTGAACCAAATATAAAAGTTGAAGTCGTATATGTGGATGATGATGTGATCGTGATCAATAAACAGGCGGGGATAGTCGTTCATCCCGGCGCAGGAAACCCAACCGGAACTCTGGTTAATGCAGTATTGGCGATTTATCCCGAGATCGCGACGGTCGGTGATCCATTTCGGCCAGGAGTTGTGCATCGTCTCGATGCCGGCACGACCGGGCTGATGGTGATGGCGCGAACAGGGCGCGCTTACGAATCATTGGTTGAGGCATTACAACGTCGAGTAGTGGTGCGTCGGTACTTGGCAATTGTGTGGGGCGAGATGAGTGCACCGAGTGGAGTAATAGATGCACCGCTCGGACGTGATCAACGAGATCCAACAAAGATGGCAGTGCTTGCTGGTGGAAAAGTTGCTCGTACAAACTACGAAGTGCGTCAGACTTTTACTTTGCCGGTTAGTTGTTCGTTGCTTGAATGCGGATTAGAAACTGGCCGAACTCACCAAATTCGTGTGCACTTGGCAACACTCGGGCACAGTGTCGTTGGTGATGTCGTATACGGCGGTGCTCGTAGCGTGCTTTCTTCTCCGCGACCAATGTTGCATGCGATGACCTTAAAGTTTGATCACCCTGTTACAGGAATTGAAATGGAGTTTCATTCGCAAACCCCGAAGGACTTCGCGACAATTCTTGAAAAGTGTTCGTGACGATAAATTACTGATTATTTTTTTGCGCTAGGCCAAGAGGCGTCACCACTAGAAATCGCCGCAATATCTTCGAGCGTATATTTTGCAAGATGCTCTCGCATATATTCGCTGGCTAGGTTCCAGACCGCGAGCAGCACGCATTGTCCATCGTGATCGCATGCGCCATCGGTATGTGGCTTTCCGAAGTCTCCAACCGAGATAGGCCCATCTACGGCCGAAATAATTTCTGAGAGATAAATTTCACCGGCTGGGCGAGCCAGCACATAGCCACCTCCAACTCCGCGCCTTGACTTGACCAAACCAGCACCCTTGAGCGCAAGCAATATTTGCTCTAAATAAGGTTGCGGCAGGGCAGTGCGGGTTGCGATGTCACGCACCGATGTCGGAGCGTCATCGCTTTGATGCAAACGCAAAGAAAGAAGTGCCCGACACGCATAGTCTCCTCGAGTCGAAATTCTCACATCTATATCGTACGCCACTAGGCGTTTGGGCGACTCGCTGTGATTTGGATGCCCCTGAACTAATGTCTTGGGACACAATCATGACAAGCAAACAATTACTCGGGCCACGACTACCGGCGTATCAATCTGGTTGTGTCACTGGGATAATCCCCGCGATTCTTGGTCCGTCTGGCACTAGAGAGATTCCAAGTTGGATGCCCAGTTGTGTTCAAGGTGCTCGTCAAGTCGTGTTGCTCGTGATCGACGGTCTCGGCTGGCATCAGTTGCAGAAAAATCTCGTTCACTGCCCGATGATCTCGTCAATGCAAGGATCATCAATCACGACAATTGCACCTACGACAACTGTCAGCGCGTTGACATCAATAACCACTGGTTTGGCACCGGCAGAACATGGTCTAGTTGGATATCGAATTGACATGGGTGCACGAGTGATGCAGATGCTTAAGTGGGGCGACGACAAAGGTGATTTACGAAATATGTATCCACCTGATTTGATTCAACCGTGTCCACCATTTATGGGGACGAGCGTGCCCGTGTTGAGCAAGGCCGAATTAGAAGGCTCGGCATTTACAGAGGCTCATTTGCGGGGTGTGCGACCAAAAGGTTGGCGTGCAGCGTCAAGCATCGCCGTAGAGATTGGAGAGTTGTTGCGTAGTGGTGAAAAATTTATCTATGCATATTACGACGGTGTCGACAAAATTGCCCACGAACGAGGCTTCGGTGCTTTCTATCAAGCAGAGTTGCGTTTTACTGATGCGCTCGTGTCGAATATAAAAGATGTTCTCGTCTCGGGTTCGGTGTTGTTGGTCACTGCCGATCATGGGCAAGTAATGGTTGGTACAAATACTTTGCCGCCGCACAACGATGTTTTGGCGATGACTTCGCATCAATCCGGCGAGGGAAGGTTTCGTTGGCTTCACGCGCGAAAAGGAACCGAAGTCGAATTGCTCGCCCGTGCCCAGCAACACCACGGTGATAGCGCATGGGTAGTCGGTAAAGATCAAGTGATTGACGAACAATGGCTTGGGCCAAGATTGGGCGCCGCCACCCGAAAGCGCTTGGGCGATGTTGCGCTTGTGCCGCGAGAGCCGATTAGTTTCGATGATCCTGCCGACTCAGGCCCCTATATGTTGCAGTGTCGTCATGGGGCTTTGACCGACGACGAACTAGATGTGCCGTTGCTTGCCGTAACTGGCAACTGATAAGTTAGGCGCCCCACCATGAACGAACCAGAACGCGGCGAGATTATTAACAACAATATTGTCGAAGAAGAGACCGTCACCGCGCCCGCCAAGGTGATGCGAATTGGTTCAATGATCAAACAATTACTCGACGAAGTTCGTTCGATGACACTTGATAGTCCCTCTCGTGAACGACTGGCAGAAATTTATGAGCGATCAATCGTCGAATTGACGACAGCGTTGTCGCCAGACTTGCAAGAAGAGTTGCGCACACTTGCGTTGCCGTTTAAGGACGGCGATATTCCATCCGATGCAGAATTGCGCATCGCCAAGGCTCAACTTGTGGGTTGGCTCGAGGGATTATTTCACGGGATACAAGCCACGATGTTCGCACAGCAACTTTCAATGCGTCAGCAATCAGAGCAAAAGCAGATTCAATCTGGCGAGACACCTTCTGCTCAGCCGGGCGATCGCCCGGGAACCTACTTGTAATGGGTGATTCGTTCACCCACCTTCATGTCCACACAGAGTTTTCAATGTTGGATGGCGCATCGCGTTTAGATGAGCTGGTCGAATGTGCAGTGAACGACTCTCAGAAAGCACTTGGTATCACCGATCACGGAAACATGTATGGCGTAATCGATTTTTATAAAGAGTGCACCAAGCGGGGGGTGAAGCCGATCATTGGTACCGAGGCATACATGGCGTACGAGACTCGTACAGAACGACCGACACGTCGTGGAAAACTCGACGACAGTGGCGGCGATACCGAGGCAGGCAAAAAACTTTATTATCACTTAACTTTGCTCGCCGAGAACAACACTGGTTATCAAAACTTGATTCAGTTGGCCAGCCTCGCGTTTCTCGAGGGCTATTACTACCAACCTCGGATGGACTGGGAGTTGCTCACAAAATATCATGAAGGTTTAATTGCGACTTCTGGGTGTCTGGGCGGTCATGTTTTGCAGGCGCTGAAAAATGGGAAAGATGATGAAGCACTAAAAACAGCCGCCAGATTGCAAGATATTTTCGGCAAAGATAATTTCTTTATCGAATTGCAAGATCACGGAATTCCATTGCAGATCGAGACGAATCCGAAGTTGATTGAGATCGGTAAAAAAATTGGTGCGCCACTACTCGCAACAAACGATTGTCATTACACCCATCGCGAAGACAGCCACTCGCATGACGCTCTATTGTGTGTGCAAACTGGCAGTACTATCGCCGACCCGAATCGTTTGAAATTCGAGGGGCAAGAACATTATTTGAAATCAGCAAAAGAGATGCGTTGGCTGTTTCGCGAACAGCCGACTGCATGCGACAACACCTTATGGATTGCTGAGCGAGCAAAAGTTGATATTCAATTCGGCGTGCCAGTGCTTCCTGACTTTCCAATTCCGGAAGGTTTCAAAAGTGACCATACCTATCTTGAGCATTTGACCTGGCTCGGGGCTCAAGAGCGTTGGGGCGAGAAGATTCCAACTCAGGTTGTCGAACGTATCGCCTATGAATTATTGACGATCAAAACAATGGGTTTTAGTTCGTACTTTTTGATCGTTTGGGATCTTGTGCGATACGCCCGTGAAAAATCAATTCGTGTTGGTCCGGGTCGTGGATCGGCTGCTGGGTGTGCCGTCGCGTATTCACTGCAAATTACCGATCTTGATCCAATTCGTTACGACTTGTTGTTTGAACGGTTTTTGAATCCTGGTCGCCGAAGCATGCCCGACATCGACATGGACTTTGACTCGCGATATCGAGACGAGATGATTCGATATGCATCCTTGAAATACGGCCGAGATCACGTTGCGCAAATCATTACTTTCGGCACGATCAAAGCACGCAACTCGGTGCGCGATGCCGCACGTGTGCTCGGGCTTCCTTATGGGTTGGGTGACAAAATCGCAAAGTTGATGCCACCTGTTGTGATGGGACGCGATACACCACTTAAATATTGCTTTGAGCAGGATGAAAAGTACGAAAGCGGATATAAAGCTGCTGCCGAGTTGCGCGGACTCTATGAATCAGACGCAGACGTTAAACGAGTGATCGACGTGGCTCGTGGTCTTGAAGGTCTCAAGCGCAGTGTCGGTATTCACGCTGCTGCCGTTGTGATTACGAAAGAAAAACTCACCCAATATTTGCCGATTCAACGCAAAGCCGAATCAGGGCAAGACGCCGAACTCGCACCAATCGTTACGCAATATGAAATGCATGCTGTCGAAGAACTTGGACTATTGAAAATCGACATTCTTGGACTGCGCAACTTGGACGTGATTACAGACGCGAACAAAATGATTCAAGAGTTGCGCGATCCAAATTTTGATATCGATAAGGTCTCGTTTGAAGACGAAAAAACCTACGAGTTGTTGCGTCGTGGCGATACCATCGGCGTTTTTCAACTTGAGTCGACCAACATTCGCGCACTTGTTCGCAGTCTGGTACCCAACACGATCGATGATTTGGCAGCGATCGTTGCGCTTTATCGACCCGGGCCAATGGGTGCGAATATGCACAATGATTTCGCCGATTTCAAGAATGGTCGAAAACAACCCGAACTGTTTCACCCCGATGCTCAAGAACTGCTGGGGGACACCTATGGGTTGATGATTTATCAAGAGAGCATGATGCGTGTTGCGCAAAAATTTGCCGGCTACAGCCTTGAAAAAGCGGACGACTTGCGCAAAGCCTGCGGAAAAAAGAATCGCGAAGATATGGCCAAGCAGCGCGAGAGTTTTGAAAGTGGTTGCGTTGCCAAGGGCTACGGTGCCGTATTGGGCGAAAAACTTTTCGACTCAATTGAGCATTTCGCCGACTACGCATTCGGTAAAAGTCATGCTTATGGTTATGGCTTTCTTGCGTATCAAACGGCATATCTAAAAGCGCACTTTCCGGTCGAGTACACGGCATGTCTGTTGACAAGTGTCAAAGCCAACTATGAACGTGCCGCAGTGTTTCTTGCAGATGCTCGTGCCAACGACATCGTCGTACGAACACCCGATATAAATACATCTGGCGTCGACTTTGTTCCGGTGATTGATGGTGAACAGCGAATAATTAGTTTTGGATTGTCGGCGATTCGCAACGTCGGTGAGGCGCTGATAACCACTTTGGTTGACTACCGTAAAAATAACAGTCCATTCACATCTTTTTACGACTTTGCAGATCGCGCGCCGGTTTCTACGCTCAATAAGCGCACGGTTGAGTCGCTGATCAAAGCTGGTGCATTCGATTCGCTGGGGCATCCACGCAAAGGTCTGCTTGCAGTATTCGAGCCGATCATTGAAAACACCCTTCAGCGTCGTCGTGAGCGTGACCAAGGTGTGATGAGTTTGTTTGGTGACAGTGGTGATTCAGGCTCTGGTTTTTCCGAGCGAATAGAAATACCGCAAATAAATTATGAGAAGTCAGAGCAACTCAAAATTGAGCGCGAGATGCTCGGGTTGTACGTCTCTGATCATCCACTGCGTGGGGTTGAGGGGCAGCTTCGTCGTCGTGTTGAATGTTCGCTGGCTGATCTCGAAGAAAAGCCTGATGGTTCTTTTTTGAAATTAGGTGGGGTCATAACTTCTGTGGATAGAAAGTTCACGCGCAAAGGTGCGCAGATGGCGATTGTGAAGATTGAAGACCTGCAAGGCTCGCTAGAAGTTACTGTGTTTCCAAAAACCTACGAAAAATTTGGGCATGTGATTGAAGAAGACAAGATCGTAATTGTTCGGGGTCGACTTGATCGTCGCGATGATTCGTTGGTTACGTTCAACGCACAAGAAATCATGATCGTTGAACCTATGCGAGCAAGTGATATGAGTCTGCATATTGAACTGGCAGGCAGTTCGCTATCACAAGAAGACATAAATGC
The DNA here is from genome assembly GCA_014190295.1 of Actinomycetes bacterium. Lineage (GTDB taxonomy): Bacteria > Actinomycetota > Acidimicrobiia > Acidimicrobiales > Ilumatobacteraceae > BACL27. Next base: position 16,734 of record BJGF01000005.1, read on the forward strand.
ATTGCAAGAATTGCTGCGAGAGCACACCGGACATACGCCGGTCCAATTGCATATGCCAGAGGGAAAGGCTTTGCGTCTTGCTTCTGAGTTCAATGTTGATATTGATCGAGCCATGGGTGCGCTTCGTGCTTCTTACGGGGACCGTGTTTATATCGGTTAACTAATTGTTTATTGACTAATTGAGTCGCACCATCGGAAATCAGGTTTTTTGCTGGCAGAATAGAGGCGCTATGTCGCTCGTTGTCAAGACCAAAGATTCCTCGGCACTTATGGATACAGACCTTGATGAACTTGCTTCGATGGGCGGGTCGTTTGGCATTGGGGCAATATCCAAAGCCAAAGAAGACTGGGTTCTTTTCGCGAGCGCTCGACTTGATGACAAATTGCATGGTTTCATGTTCTCAACTCTCGAGCGTATTGGCGGCACTCCGTGCGTCTTGCTAGGCATGCTCAGCGTCAAGAGCACTTCGAAGCGTGATCAAATTCTTAAAGGTTTGATGAGCGAGGCATACCATCGTGCGCTGATGGCGTTTCCTGACGAAGATGTCGTTGTCGGTTCTCGATTTGTTGACTCAGATGCGCTTGAAGCATTCAAATCTTTGACCGAAATGATCCCACGACCAGATCACAGAGCAGTCGGCGAAGAGCGAGCCTGGGGTCGTCGTCTGGCTCGTCGTTTTGGGTGCGAATCAACCTACGACGAACAATCATTTGTAATAAAGAGCAATGGACAAAGTGGTTTCATGGATTTCAAATCGCTTAAACCAGGCAAGGCACCAGCTGATATCAATGCAATGTTCAAGACTGTTTCGGCAAAGAAGGCAGGTGTGTTGGTTGTGCACGGCTGGACAATGACCGAAAATCTTCTGAAGCTCGGCAAACACTAAGACTTTTGTTATGCAGTTTGCGGACTGCGTTCGCTCCCGCAAAATGGTGCGATCATTTCGTACTGATCCTGTCGCGCCAGAATTACTCGAACGAATAGTTGAACTTGCTTCGTGGGCCCCATCGGCAGGCAAAACCCAAGGCTGGCATCTTTTGGTGTTGCAAGATACGCAGACTTCAAAGTTTTGGGATACAACATTGCCTGTCGCGAAGCGCTCTTCATTTAGATGGAAATATCTTCTTGATGCACCGATAATTGGTTTAGTCTTCGCCGACGCCGACGCATATCTAGAGCGCTATAGCCAAGCAGACAAATCTTCAACTGGTCTTGGTGAAAGTGAAGATAGTTGGCCAACCCCATATTGGACGGTTGATGCATCCTTCGCCACGATGTCGTTGCTGTTAGCCGCCCATGATCTTGGACTCGGCGCTTTATTCTTCGGGGTATTTTCGGGCGAGGCTGAGTTGCGCGAACTACTCAACGTTCCGAAAGATTTACAACTGATCGGTGCAGTTGCTATTGGCTGGCCACTTAAACAAAGTTCAAGTGATCAAGGCATTAGTGCAAAACGTGCACGACGCAAGCCATCGCAAATCATGCATTTAAACGAGTGGTAAAGATTTAATTTAACGCTGTACCTAAAGCCCTGTTTAATTCATCAACGGTGCGGGCCGGTGCGGCACATGTGTAGTTCTGACATACAAACGCAAAACCCTGGGGACGATCTGCCCAAATCGGGGAGTCGTATTGTTCGCCCCATGCAACTACCGCTGTTGGCAGCCAATTTTTCTGTACATGACCCAACAGGTCTGATCGAGAGCCAGTAATCACTATTTCTGTGATGCCAATACTTTGCAGATGAACGGCGCTCAGCAAATTGCCAAATGCACTAGGAGCACTCGCAGCAATTCTTGTATATAACCGCAATATATTCAGCGCGGCAGTTTCATATTTGGCGTCGCCAGTCAACGCGGCAAGACGCATCAGGGCTAGGGCACCAGTCGAGTTGGCAGAAGGCGTGGCGTTGTCAATCAGGTCTTTTTGACGGACTATCAATTGTTCGGCGTCGTTGGCAATTGTGAACAATCCAAAATTTGTTTCGTCCCAGTAATTTTCAAGCAACTGGTCGGCAACTTCGCGAGCGTGTGTGATCCAAGATGATTTACCTGTGGCTTCACCTAGACGAGTGAAGGCGTCAATCAGGTTTGCGAGGTCGCCGGCAAGTGCTCGGTGCCGTGCTTGGGGTTGACCTGATTCTTGCCAACTACGAAACCACTTGCCGGTGTCATCGCGCAATTCTCGCAACAGAAACTCGCCGTTGCGTTGCGCTGCATCTAGCCAGTCGCTGCGATCAAATAAAACTGCTGCCTCGACGAGTGATGCCGTCATCATCGCGTTCCATTCGGTCAATACTTTGTCATCTAGTAATGGCCAAGTGCGTTTTGATCGCGCCGCCAATAGTCGTGAACGGATTTCGTCAACTTCGCTGGTGCGTTTGAATTCGCCGCGATGATTTAGTCGCGTTGGAATATTCGAACCTTCAAAATTTCCCGTGTCGGTAATTTCGTACCATTGAAGCGCAGTATCGACAAGTTCTGCAGGAAGTATTGAGCGAATTTCAGTTGGAGTAAATACGTAGAAGTGACCTTCATGCGAATGCCCGTGGTCATCTAAAGAGTCGGCATCTTGTGCGCTGAAAAATCCACCCTGTGAATGTCGCAAATCGCGCAATATGTATTCAACAGTTTCTTCGACTACTTGTTGCCATCTTGGCTGATTAAAGACAACCGCGGCATGCGTGTAAACCCGAACTAATAGTGCCTGGTCGTAGAGCATTTTTTCAAAGTGCGGCACCAGCCATTTTTCATCAACGCTGTATCGCGAAAAGCCACCACCAAGATGGTCGTACATTCCTCCGGAAGCCATCGCGTCCAGCGTCGTGGTGACAATGTTGCACACCGTCTCGCTGGCATCGTTTAGAAAACTTCTTATCAGCAGGTCAAGACTCATCGTGCTTGGAAACTTCGGCGCACCACCAAATCCGCCCCACTGTTGATCAAATGATTTGCCGAGGGCACTGGCTGCAAGATGAAACAGATCAATCGTTGGCAAAGTTGCATCGGGTGCGATTTGAGCAGTGCGTCCAAGTGATTCGACTAAAGCCGCAATGTTGTTGTCAATATCGTCTCGACGGTTATGCCATGCATCATTGATTGCAGTCATGAGCGCAATAAATGAGGGTTTCGGAAAGTATGTGCCGCCAAAAAATGGATGACCATCCGGAGTCATGAACACTGTCATCGGCCAGCCGCCACGACTCGACATCGCCTGTACTGCGTCCATATACAACGCGTCAATATCTGGTCGCTCTTCGCGGTCGACTTTTATATTGACAAAAAGTTGGTTCATCAAGTTTGCAGTTTCTGGATCTTCGAAACATTCGTGGGCCATCACATGGCACCAATGGCAGGCTGAATATCCGACAGAAAGCAATATCGGCACATTACGTTCTCGAGCTAGGTCAAAGGCCTCTTGCCCCCAACTGAACCAATCGACAGGGTTGTCTTGATGTTGTCGTAGATACGGACTTGTTTCATTCGCAAGACGGTTGGACATTTTTTTGATTTCTTATATTTTTGGAAGTATCAGAATATTTGTAAGCGTCGAAAGTCGGCCAAAAGGTTTCTTGGCCGCGACGACGAGACGTAGAACGCACGTACCAGTCGCTTCGGCTACTAAAATTTCTTCTTTGATAATTCTGCAAGGCCCGGAAATTTTTCGAGCACTACTAGTTCCGCCAGATGGCGTTTGGATAAGTTTCGTCAAAGAAATTTTGCTACCAATTTCGATTGCTGTCAGCCTCGACCAAATACCGGTGACTCGGGGTGTAGTCGCAGAAAATCGAATCTCGGGTACGCCATCAACCGGTACGAGACTCGAGAATCTGAGAAAAAATCCAATGTCGTTTAGGTTGGGAGTGTAATTAATTTTTTGTGACTGAGCGATTGACGCGCATCCTTCAGGAATGACAAGTGTTGCTTCGCCCGGTTTATTGCAACGAAACCATTGCAGTCTTTCTGTGGTCGGCAATTGTGCTAGCGAACCGATACTTTCGACGCCCACTTGGCCCAAGGAGGAAACTGTTGGAAAGACGACCGCCGCAGCAAAATAACCTAATGCTTGAAAAATTGCGTAAACATTTACGAGTCCAGCGCCAAAAGTTGCATCGCGTCCGAGTTCACCGATGTCGGTGGCAGTGGCCAAGATCACTTCGCGAACTTGAATTGCGGTTAAAGCAGGTTGCGCAGAAATTATTAGAGCAGCGACGCCAGATACGAAAGCCGCTGCCATTGAAGTGCCGCTCATCGTTATGTATGGTTCGCTTGCTCCGGCGCATCTGCGTGAAAGATCCACGACAGTGTCGTCACGAGAGGTTGAACAAATAGACACACCCGGAGCAGTGATGTCAATGTACGAACCGCGTTGTGTAAATGACGGAGCATTGAGCAGTTGGTCAATCGCAGTCACGGCAAGCGTTAGGTCATCTCCGGCGGGGTACGTGACTGCCGAATTTGGTCCGCCATTGCCGGCTGCGGCAACTACTAAAACATTTCGATCGGCAGCGTACTGAAGAGCAGTGATCAGAGAAGTTGTTTCTATCTTGCCCCCGAGCGAAAGATTTATAACGCGTACACCTTGATCTACTGCGTACCTAATGGCGATCGCAAGGTCACTTTCTGTTCCATCGCCTGCAGAATCCAGAATTCGAATCGGAAGAATTTTTGCATTTGGAGCAACCCCAGCGATGCCGATGTCGTTATTGTTTTGTGCTGCGATTATTCCGGCAACATGAGTTCCGTGTCCGAATGGGTCAACATCTGAACTTGATTCGATGTAGCGACCTCGAATGATCGAGCGACCAGGAAGGATATTTGAATTCAGATCTGGGTTTGGCCCAGAACCTGAGTCAATTACCGCGACTACTACACCTGTCCCATTAGAGATCGCCCAAACTTCGTTGGCATGTATGAATTGCAGACCCCATTGCGCCCCATAACCAACATCAACCCCAAGTGCTTCAACTTGTGCGCTCACCATCGGCTTGGTCGTGCCTCGTGTGTCTTGTGTGTCTTGGGCATTGACTGCACTAGGAAAAAACGAAAATAATATTAAATAGGCGATCACGCCCGCAAAAAGTCTCTTGAGACTTGAAAACGTTTTCAACTAGGCGCCCATTGCGTGGAAGCCACCATCCACATGAACTATTTCTCCAGTAGTCGCGGGAAACCAATCGCTTAACATCGCTACACAACTTCTTGCAACGCTGGACGAATCGTTGACGTCCCAACCGAGTGGCGCACGTTCGCCCCAAATATCTTCGAACGAGCCAAATGTTGGAATTGATTTTGCCGCCATCGTGCGAATTGGTCCTGCGGCAATCAAATTGCAACGAATTTGTTTTGCACCAAGCGCTTTAGCCAGATATCGATTCGTGCTCTCGAGAGCAGACTTAGCAACTCCCATCCAGTTGTAGGCAGGCCAAGCGACTGTGTTGTCAAAATCGAGACCGACAATTGAACCGCCGTTGGTCATCAGTGGAACAAAAGATTCAGCGAGTGTCTTAAGTGAATAGGCGGAGATCTGCATCGCTACGGCAACATCTGCCCAACTAGCGGCCATAAAATCGTCACCAAGACAAGTTGCTGGTGCAAAACCGATCGAGTGCAGGACTCCATCTACGTGACCCAGATGTTGTTTTACTTCGTTGCGAGCACTTTCGATATGCGCATCGACGGTGACATCAAATTCAATAACCGTGACCGGCTTAGATAGTTTGCGGGCGGTTCTTTGAGTAATTGAAAGTCCACGACCCGCACCTGTCAACACGATATTGGCGCCTTGTTGTTGAGCGAGTTGGGCAACTCCAAAAGCGAGTGAAGCTTCGGTCAGCACGCCGGTTATGACGATGTTTTTTCCTTCAAGAATTCCCATGTCTTAAACGGTAGTTGATTGCAGGCAATTTGCGTCGCGCCAATGAATCCGAGTTAATAGATACGCGGATTATCTATGTAGTCTTTCAAGTCATGCGGATTGGAATCCTCGGTGGCACAGGACCGGCAGGAAGTGCGCTTGGCTTGCGCTTGGCTTCAGTCGGGTACGAGGTTGTGCTCGGTTCTCGAGACGCCCAACGTGCGATGGGTGTGTGCGCTGACCTCGCCTCAAAATGGCCGGATTTTAAATTGAATCTGGCTGGTGGAGATAACGATGCTGCAGCGAAATGCGACATCATAATAATTGCAACGCCTTGGGATTCTGCGGCCACAATCGTTAACGAACACACTCAAGATTTGATTGGCAAAATTGTTGTGACGATGGCCAATGCATTAATCCGCGTTGGCAAAGAATTTCAACCACTTGTTCCGCCTCGCGGAAGTATCGCCGCACATATTCAAGCCGAGATTCCGTTGTCAAGAGTTGTTGCTGCGTTCCAACACTTACCGGCAACAGAACTCGGAAAACTCGGTCACGAAGTTGATAGCGATGTTTTGATTTGTTCTGATGACCCGACTGCGACTGCCGAGATTTGCAATATCGTGGTAAAGATTCCCGGTTGTCGACCATTGAATGCCGGCACCTTGTCTAATGCGTTGGCTATCGAAGCGTTCACTGCTGTGCTGCTGCAATTAAATGTGCGCTACAAAACACGCGTTGCGCCGAGACTCACGGGTATTCCAGATCGTGGTGATGCTAGGTGACGTTAAAGTTATACGACACTGCTCGTAAGAGCATTGTCGAATTTGCGCCAGGTCAAGAAGTTTCGATGTACACCTGTGGGATTACGCCCTATGACGCGACACATATTGGGCACGCTTTTACGTTTATCAGTTATGACATTTTGCAGCGTCACTTGATAGATAAAGGACACACCGTCAAGTGTGTGCGCAACGTCACCGATGTCGATGATCCATTGTTTGCAAAAGCACGCGAACTTGGTGTGCACTATTTAGATCTGGCCGCCGGCGAAGAAGCGAGATTTGATGCCGACATGAAAGCGTTGAACGCACTGGATGTTTACAGTAAACCCCGTGCCTCTTCGGCAATTCCGGATATTCGTGGATTCATCGGAATGGTTTTAGATCGTGGTTTTGCATATCAATCCGGTGGCAGTGTTTATTTTGATGTGACGAAATTCGGATCTTTTGGCAGTGTTTCTAATTATGACAATTCGACAATGTTGCGATACGCGGCTGAACGTGGTGGTCATCTTGAAGATCCGCACAAGCGAAATCAATTGGATTTTGTTTTGTGGCAGCCGTCGGCAATAGACGAACCAAGTTGGGAGACAATGTGGGGGCCCGGTCGACCTGGTTGGCACATCGAGTGCTCAGCATTGGCTTTGCGCGAACTCGGCACGACGATTGATCTACATGGTGGTGGCAGTGATTTGATTTTCCCGCATCACGAATGCGAACGTGCGCAATCTGAAGCTGCGACTGGCGAACTATTTGTCAAACATTGGATGCATGTGGCGATGGTGTTTATGGACGGCACAAAGATGTCAAAAAGTTTGGGCAATCTTGAATTCGTTGATCGATTGCGCAAAGTCCATGATCCGCGTGCGATTCGTCTTGCGCTAATCGTCAATCACTATCGTCACGAATGGGAGTGGGATTCATCGGCGATGCCAAGCGCCCACGATCGACTTTCGAAATGGTCGCAGGCAAAAAATGGTGATGGCACGGCAGGGCTCAAAGATGTTCGTCAAGCGTTAGATGACGACCTCAATGTTCCGGCGGCAATTTCTGTGTTAGACGCTGCCGCTAAAGCCGGTCACAGTATTTCTGCCTCGGCGACGCTTCTAGGGATTAATTTAGATAATTAGATGAGATTTGCCAAGACTGCTAGCAAAACGAGTTTTGATCCTCTCAAATATGTCGGCGCGACGAAGTTTCAAACTCGCTTTAGACCCTTTGTTCGGTTTTTTGTAAACCGATTTTGTAAGTTCACGTTGATCGGCTTTGATCAGATTCCAAAAACTGGTCCGGCTATCTTGTGCGCCAATCACATAAGTTTTTTAGATTCTGTATTTTTGTTGACTCACTCGCCACGCAATATGTCGGTCGTCGGCAAAAGTGAATATATGGATTCGTGGAAGACGCGATGGCTATTTACAAAAATCGGCATGATTCCGTTAGACCGCAGTGGAGGAGGCAGTGCTGCTTCGGCGATGGTCGCAGTTGAGGCTGTGCTGGCTCGCGGTGAACTGTTTGGAATATTCCCGGAAGGCACTCGCAGTCGTGACGGCAAACTTTATAAAGGTCGCACCGGGGCGGCTCGACTTGCTTTGAAATTTGGTTGTCCGATATTTCCTGTTGGGATCACAGGAACCAGTGAGATTATGGCACCAGACACCGTGATGCCGAAATTTGGCAGGCGATGCAAAATAGAAATAGGTGCCCCAATTTTTCTTCAGCAATATCTAGAACGAGCACAAGACCCCGCAGTCTTGCGAGAACTCACCGATGAAGTTATGACGAAGATCCAGTTGCTGACTAGCCAGGAGTATCTCTATGAGTATGCGCCTAAGCGATCTAACGCAAATCGAACCCACATCTAAAACCGTTGCAATCTAGACTGTTGATGTCATGACTTTGAGTAGTGCCACGATCACAGTTCGGCTTCCCGACGATTCAACTCGAGAACTTCCACAGGGTTCGACTGGTTTGGATCTTGCGATGTCAATTGGTAAGCGACTCGGGCAAGCGGCAGTGGCGACGGTTGTTGACGGCGCAGAAACTGATCTGGGTGTCGCACTCGTTGATGGGGCAAAAGTTTCGATAATCACCTCAGACTCAGATGCAGGTCGCCATGTATTGCGACATTCGACGGCGCATGTGTTGGCTCAAGCGGTTGTTCAGTTATTCAAAGGTGCAAAGTTTTCAATCGGACCAGCAATTGAAGATGGTTTCTATTATGACTTTGAATTACCGAACGGTAAAACGTTTAGTGACGATGATCTTGCGATGATTCAAGATCGGATGCAAGAGATAGTTAAAGCAGATCAACCGTTTGTGCGTTCTGAGATGTCCGCAAAAGATGCACTCAAACTTTTTTCGGATCAACCCTATAAATGTGAAATTATTGAGCGAGTCACAAAAGGTGACGCTGACTCGACTGACTCGTTAGAGGCCGGCAACTCAGACGCAGTAAGCGTCTATCGCAATACCGAAAATTTTGTGGATCTTTGTCGTGGGCCCCATGTGCCGACTACGAGTCGACTCGGACATTTCGCGTTAATGAAAGTTGCTGGCGCATATTGGCGCGGCAATGAAAAGGGCCCGATGTTGCAACGCATCTATGGCACCGCATGGGAGTCAAAGTCTGCACTGGCTGAGCACTTGAATCGATTAGAAGAAGCAGAAAAACGTGACCACCGACGATTAGCAGTCGAAATGGATCTGCTTTCATTTCCGCAAGAACTTGGTGGCGGGCTCGCCGTGTGGCATCCAAAGGGTGGCATCGTTCGTAAACTTATGGAGGACTACAGCCGCGAGCGTCACCAAAATGGTGGCTACAAGTTTGTGTTTACACCGCACTTGGCAAATGCACATTTGTTTGAAACATCGGGTCACTTGCAGTTCTACAAAGATGGAATGTATCCGCCGATGGAAATGGACAACGGCACTTACTATCCCAAGCCGATGAACTGTCCGATGCATTGTTTGATTTATCGCGATCGTCAACGCAGTTATCGGGAACTTCCGCTGAGGTTGTTTGAACTCGGCACCGTGTATCGCTATGAACGCGCGGGCACACTGCACGGGCTACTTCGTATTCGCGGATTCACACAAGACGACAGCCATATTTTTTGTACCGAAGATCAAATGGCTGACGAGATAACTTCGCTTTTGGATTTCGTATTGAGTGTCTTGCGCAGGTTTGGTTTCAACGACTTTGATTTCAAACTCAGCACGCGCAATATCGAAAAATCAGTTGGCTCTGATGAGATCTGGTCAAAAGCGACGGATGCTCTGGCTGAAGCGTTGAATCGCCATGGCCTGCAATATGTTGTATCGCACGGTGATGCAGCGTTCTATGGTCCAAAAATTGACATTGATGTTCGTGATGCGATCGGTCGCAAATGGCAACTGAGCACAATTCAGGCCGACTTCAATTTGCCTGAGCGATTCGGTCTTGAGTACATCGCCACGGACAACGCGCGCAAACGACCGATCATGTTGCACCGTGCATTATTTGGCTCGATTGAACGATTCTTTGGCGTATTGCTCGAACATTACGGCGGAGCGTTTCCTACTTGGTTGGCACCAACCCAAGTTCGAGTATTGGCCGTCGCATCAGCGCACGAACAATATGCAACACAAGTTACAGAGACTCTCAACAAACTCGGCTATCGAGTTGATCAACTTGTTGCCGATGAACAACTCGGAAAGCGAATTCGAGCATCAAAGCTCGAGCGCATACCGTATGTGCTAGTTGTGGGTGACGACGATGTGGCTAACGCAACAGTTGGTGTTAACCCGCGCGGTGGCGATGTGCGTCGTGATGTCGCACTTGACCAATTCATTGAACAACTGGCTGCCGATGTCGGTGAAGCAGTTCGAAGTTAGAACATGTTGACGGCGAAAAAATGTTAGAGCGCATTTGGAACGGCTGGCGTGCCGATTATGTAGTTCATGGGCAGGGAGCTCAGAGCCCAACTGGTGCGTCAATATTTACGCAAATATTGAACGGCAACCTGACCGATGAGCAGAGTTACATCGTTCACCGCGGAAAACTTGTTTTCGTGCTTATGAACGCTTTTCCGTATACGTCTGGTCATTTGCTCGTAGTTCCGTATCGAGAAGTTTCTGAACTTGAATTATTGACAGCACAAGAAACCACAGAACTTTGGGCAACCGTGACCGATGGGGTGCGTGCTATCAAGTCGGTCTATAAACCTGAAGGCTTAAATGTCGGAATAAATATCGGTGCTGCTGCCGGCGGAAGCATTGCTCAACACCTTCATGTTCACATCGTCGGCCGATGGGGTGGAGATACGAATTTCATGGTCGCCACTGCGAATACGAAAATTTTGCCCGAGGCATTGGACGTTAGTGCATCTAGAATTCGTTCAGCATGGAAGTCGAGCACGAAATCATGAGCGATTCATCAGACGAAATTCGCGATTCGTTGCCAGATGATCTGAACCTTTCGGCTTTTGTTGGTCCGTATCAGTTTCCAGATAACAGTCGTCGAAAAATACCTGGCTTGTTTTATCTCGGAATCGCCGTTCTGTGCGCGGTACTTTGGTTCGCGCAGAATTCAAACGAATCCGGTTTAGTTAGTGATGGCTTTCTTGGTGCGGCAATTTTGCTCGGCATTGTTGGTTTATTTTCGCTGTCGTCATCTTGGGCGATGACGGTGGATGAAAAACTTGCTTTGGTTTATGCCACGCGCGCAGTCAACTTTGCAGTTGGTCATGCTTCGGCACAACAAGTCTGGCGAGGTATTCGCAGTCGTCCGACATGGCGAGTTTTTTGTTATAGCGAACAAGAGCCGCCCTTGCAGCGAGGTCTCGTGTTGATAGATGCTGTTGACGCTCGAATCATTGAGTGTCTTGTCGAATCAAACCCCGACAGTTAGACTAAATTAATGTTCGACGGCAAGTTTCGCCAACAGGTAGAACGCGTTGTGCGTCCCGTTGGTGAGCAGTTGCGTCGTACCAAACTCTCGCCAGATCACTTAACTCTGATTGGATTATTGGTCGCCTGTTTTGCCGCTGTAGCAATAGCGCTTGGAGAACTGCAAGTGGGTTTGCTGCTCGTTATTTTCGCTGCGTTGCCAGATTTGTTGGATGGCGCACTTGCCAAAGCATCCGATCAAAGCAGCCAACGTGGTGCTTTTTTTGATTCGACAATTGATCGTGTAACTGACGCAATTCTGCTGGGTGGTGTTGCTTGGTTCTTGGGTACTCAACGCGGTGCGCATGCTTCGGTGTTGCCGTTTGCAGTAATGGCGGTTTCATCATTGATTTCATATCAGCGAGCCAAAGCCGAATCACTTGGTCTGACAGCCAAGGGTGGATTGATGGAGCGTGCCGAGAGAATTATTTTGTTGTGTGTTGGTTTGTTGTTTGATTCGTTGTTGTTTTGGGCGATGTGGCTGATGCTTTTGCTTTGCACAATAACTGCAGTGCAACGTTTCTTCAAAGTTTGGAAGCAAGCCGCAGTAGCCCCGGCGACGGCTGAGCGAGTGGCGTTGCGGCAGTCTCGTCGAGCATCGCGTCGTGCTCAGCGTGCTGATCGGCGGTTGCGCCTGTCGCGTCGCCGTCGTGTGCAGTGACGACGCTTTCTCGCAACACTGGTTCTGATTCACTAGTCATTTTCGGATATCGCCTCGTGGCGATAGTTACTCGATTTACCCCGACGTTCGTTGTCGCTGGTCTGACCGCAGTTTTGGTTCCGCTAATTACAGTTTTGATGCGCAAACAACGTGCCATTGTCGCAAGACACATGCAACGCATACAACCAGATCTGCAAGGGCGAAACCTGCGTCGCGCAGTACAGAAGTCATATGAAAGTTATGCCCGTTATTACATTGAGACTTTTCGTCTGCCGTTGTTGAACGCAAAAAAAATTCAAGCTGGTGTATCGATAGAAGGTTTTGAACACATTCAAAATGGTTTGAAACTCGGCAAGGGTGTAATCCTTGCTTTGCCTCACCTAGGTGGTTGGGAGTGGTCTGGTAGATGGTTGATACAGCAAGGACATAATCTAAATGCCGTTGTCGAGAAACTCGAATCACAGCAACTGTTTGAAATGTTTTTAAAACTGCGTAAAAGTTATGGCGTCTCTGTGATTCCGCTAGACGATAATGCCGGAGTCTCAGTTCAAACAGCCCTGGCCGCAAATGAAATCGTGGCGCTACTTAGTGATCGCGATATTTTGCAAACGGGCGTAGAAGTAGATTTCTTTGGCGAGCGAACGATGATTCCTGCGGGGCCTGCTTTTTTTGCATTGCGCACCGGAGCGGCACTCGTTCCTCTTGCAACATATTTCAGTAAACGGCTTGATGGTCATGAAACTGTCGTGCGCCCTGCATTGGTTGTCAACAGAAGCGGAACTCTGCGAGAAGACATGCACAGGGTGTCGCAGAACTTGGCTGACGAACTAGAACAACTAATTCGTCGCGACCCACAACAGTGGCATTTGTTTCAACCGAATTGGCCGAGTGATCCCGGCTATCGCAGTTAGTTTTTAATTACCGTATGCAGCGAACAGTTCGCCGATCGCTTTTGCTTGCCCACCAGAAGTTGAAGACATAACAGCAATCGGAAGAACGCCAGCCTGTGACCAAGTCCAAAGTGCTTCACGAACCGTGTCGCTGTCGCCAGAAATAGTGCAATCGTTGAGCCACTGGGTATCCATCGCCGAAATAATTTCTGCAGAACGCGTTTCTTTGTTCGGTGATTGAAGAATTTTTTCAAATGCATCAATCTGCTCGCCGTAGCCACACGAGCGCCAATAATTTCGATAGTTGGGGAGCGATACATAACCGACCAAAGTTTTGCGATGAATCTCGTGAGCGGCAGCAAGGTCATCGCTAATAACCGTCGGCACCATGTTGGCAAAAAACTTTTCGACTCGATTTGGCTCGGCGATACGAGAGAGTTGTGCAGAGATATTGCTCAATATGGCGTTGGCCCAGATCGCGCCTTGAGATACTTCGGTAGCGAGGTCCAACATTTTGTTGCGCAATGCAGCCAAATAGATCGGCGGAAGTTCTCCAGAGAAACGTTCTTGCGCGCGCATTGTCTCGACGTAGGTTTTGATATCCGCCAAAGGTGTTGCAGTCGTTGCACCAAGACGATTGATGACTGGACCGTGGCTCACTCCGAGACCAAGACCAAATCGCGAGTTCGAAACTTCGTGAATGTGCGCAGCGGTGTTCGCCATCTCGATTGCGTGACTGTAATAAATTGGCTGAATCGAAGTCCAAAATTTAATTGTCTTTGTGACATGAGCGAGCGAAACACAAAATGCCATCGCCGCACCAAGGCTCGGGCAGGCGATACCGGCGAATCCGAGAGTTTCTGCTTGGCATGCAAGGTCAAGCACCGTCGTGCGTCGTTTCGCAGTAGCAACCATCGATATCGCAGGTCGAAATGTTTCAGGGCTAGTCATACTGCCAAGTTACTTGCAAACTTAATACGGTCTCTTAACCAGTCTATTAACCAGTCTTTTAACGAGTGTCTTAATAACGACCAATGGTCGTACCGTATATCTGGTGAGTAGCGCGTCAGATCAAGATCAGTTGATGTCTTCGCGGTATGTTCGCAAAAAAATGTTGCGCATCGGGTTGATCAGTCCATACAGCTTGACGATTCCTGGTGGTGTTCAATCTCAAGTGCTCGGATTAGCTCGCGAGTTGCGCCGAATGGGACATGAAGCGCGAGTGCTTGGACCATGTGATGGGCCACCGCCAGAACCATTTGTTACACCGCTCGGAAATAGTTTGCCTACTGCTGCAAACGGGTCTACTGCACCACTTGCTCCCGATCCATCAGCAGCGTTGCGCACAATTCGCGCGATCAACGATGAAGCATTCGACATTTTGCATCTTCACGAGCCAATCGCACCTGGGCCAACACAAACCGCGTTGGTGCTGAGGCTTGCGCCAATGATTGGAACTTTTCATGCTGCCGGAGACGTCGTTTGGTATGGGCGAATCAACAAAGGGGTCAACTGGCTCGCAAATCATCTAGATGCGCGAGTGGCTGTTTCGCCGCAAGCCCACGAACTCGCCAATCGTTATTTGGGCGGTGATTATGAAATTTTGTTCAACGGTATCGAAAATGAGTTGTATGCACGACCAAATATCGCTCGTAGCACCAAAAATATAATTTTCTTCTGTGGGCGATACGAGCCGCGCAAAGGGCTATCAGAGTTGTTGGAGGCATTCGCCAAACTTTCGGACGACACGCAGTTATGGATCGCCTCTGACGGTGATGGTATTGCATTGCTGAAAGCAAAATATGCACACGATAATCGGATCTCGTGGTTGGGTCGGATCACCGACGAAGACAAAATCAATCGACTAGCACAGTGTTCGGTTTTCTGCGCTCCATCTCTGCACAGCGAATCTTTTGGAATTGTTGTTCTTGAAGCAATGGCATCAGGCGCACCAGTAGTGGCGAGTTCGCTCGAGGGTTATCGCAATGTCGGAACCCATGACGTCAACGCCTGGCTGGTTGAGCCCGGTGACATACTCGGACTTGCTGAAGGGCTCACTCTTGTTTTGAGTGACAAAAAACTTGCCAAGAAGTTGAGCGATGGTGGACTCGTGAGGGCAAGCGAACTTTCGATGCATCGTCTCGCAGAAATCTATTTGGAGATGTATCACACAGTTCTGGCGCGAGAACAGTTCACGGTCGGTCTTCAACCTAAGAGTCGAATGGTTAGATTATTTTCAGATCGAGTACTGCGCAAGCCTTCTGGCGTGTAGTTACCGCACTACAATCAATCGTCAAAGATATTTGAACTAATCGGAGGTCACTCATGGGAATCTGGATCGGCTTAGTGCTCGTGTTCGCTGTCATCATAATTTCGGTGATGATCTATAACTCGCTAGTCCAACGGCGTAACCAAGTAAAAAACGCTTGGGCACAGATTGATGTGCAATTAAAACGGCGTTTAGAGTTGATTCCTAATCTTGTTGAAACAGTAAAGGGCTATGCCAGTTTTGAGCAAAAGACATTGCAAGATGTCGTCGCAGCCCGCAACATAGCTATTGCAGCGCCGAGCACGGCAACCGGTCAGGCAAGCGCCGACAATGCGTTGTCGGGCGCTTTGCGACAATTATTCGCTTTATCTGAGGCCTATCCAGACCTGAAAGCAAACGCGAGTTTTTTGAATTTACAAGAAGAACTGAGCAACACCGAAAGCCGAATCGCTTACGCGCGGCAGTTTTATAACGACGCAGTGTTGGCGTACAACAACTCGGTGCATAGTTTTCCGAGCGTGTTGTTCGCATCGATATTTAAGTTTGCTGACGACGATTTCTTCGAGGCGACTGACGCCGAAAAAACTGCGCCTAAGGTGCAGTTTTAATTTCGGAAAGACTGACAAAAAATGAATGATCTGATCGCTTCAAATAAACGGCGTACAGTTTTTCTGATTTTTAGTTTTGTTTTGATTTTGGTGGCGGTCGGATCAGCAGCCGGGCTAGTGCTCGGAAATCCAGTTGTCGGTACTGCGTTTGCATTGATTATCTCGAGTGTGATGTCGGTTACCTCTTATTGGAAGTCAGATGTGATCGCTTTGGCCGTAAGTCGTGCGAAGCCAGCCGATGAAATCGAATACAAACGATTGCATAACTTGGTTGAAGGTTTATGCATCGCCGGTGGTTTGCCTAAGCCGCGCATCTATGTGATCGATGATCCGGCGCCGAACGCTTTCGCGACTGGTCGAAATCCGAAAAATGCCGCAGTTGCGGTAACTTCGGGGCTCTTAGAAAAACTCGATCGTGTCGAACTCGAAGGAGTTTTGGCGCACGAACTTTCGCACATTCGCAACTACGACATCTTGGTCTCGACTCTTGCCGTGACTTTGGTCGGCACTATCGCGTTGCTAACCGACATCGCGATTCGGATGATGTGGTGGAACGGTGGGCGAGTGAGCCGCGGCAACGATCGTCGCAATTCAAGCAATCCGTTGGCTTTTGTTGGTTTTGCGCTGCTGATAATTGCGCCAGTGATTGCGCGAATAATGCAGGCGTCAATTAGTCGTCGACGCGAAACTTTGGCCGATGTCTCGGCTTGCCAATTGACTCGTTATCCGCCAGGTTTGATCTCTGCTCTCGAAAAACTTCAGGCAGATAGTACGGTCACCCATTCAGCCAGTATGGCTACGGCCCATATGTGGATTGAACAGCCATTGTCTGGGGTGAATGACGCAGGCAGGCTGGCTGGGTTTCATAAACTGTTTAATACCCACCCACCGCTCTCTGAGCGCATAGCACTCTTGAGGGAGATGTAAAAAATGCAAAGCAAATTGCTTCGAAATCGCAGATTAGGTTTTACTTTGTTGGTCGTAGGTGGTTTGATTCTCGCAAGTTGCAGTGGCTCCTCAGATTCTGTTGCGCAAGACACGCAAGATTCGGTTGCAGAAACCCAAACCACAATCCCTGAACCAACAACCACAACGATTCCGGTGGTGCGCGCACCACTAACTGGTGCTGCTGCTGTAGACGAAACAGTTCTTGAGCGACCGGCGATGGTAGTGAAAATCGACAATCACCCACAGGCTCGACCACAGTGGGGGCTTAATCAGGCCGACATTGTGTTTGAAGAAAATGTCGAGATGCTGACTCGTTTTGCGGCAGTGTTTCATTCTCAAGGCAGTGACCCAGTGGGCCCAATTCGCAGCGGTCGGATGCAAGATATCAATCTTCTGGGTTCGTTAAACCACCCGTTGTTTGTTTGGAGCGGCGGAAACGCACAAGTGACCACGGCAATTCGTAAGTCTTGGCTTTTTGATTTGAGCCATTCAGTCGCCAATGAAGCAGGCGGGTATCGTCGTGAATCTAGTCGTAATGCGCCGCACAACTTATTGGCCGAAACTACGAAACTTTGGACGTTGGCTCCAGCAGACGCTAAAGCGCCATTGCCTCAATTCGAATACCGTGCCGACACTGAACCAGTCACAACAAATTCAAAACCTGCTGGCGCTGTAAAGATTTCGATGGACGGTGTCAAGGTGATGTGGGAGTGGAATTCAAATCTTTTAAGTTTCCTGCGCTCACAAGACGATAAGCCGCATATTGATATGCAAAATGTTCGCATCAACGCTCAAAATGTTGTACTTATCTCGGTTGTTTATTCGAAGTCCGGCTCGAGCCCAGTTGCTAAATCCACGGGTAGCGGTGAAGTTTGGATCTATACCGCTGGTGTGCTTGTGCAAGGAACTTGGGAGCGACTAGATCCGGAGAAGCCTTTTATTTTTAAAGATATAAAGGGCCAAATAATCAAACTCACTCCAGGTCGTACATGGGTAGAAGTGATACGCCAGAAGTCTGCAGCGAATCTCGCGCCTGGAGTTGATCCAATGTCGGTTAAATATCCATAAATTTACGAACTAAATATAATCCGGTCGGCGCAAAGGCGTCGCACTCGGTACGATTAGCATTACTTAATTTTCAAGACTTAGAGGTTTTGTCGTGGCGAAAAACGAAAAAAACATGACTGGTTCGATGGTTGTAAAGCGCGGTCTGGCAGAAATGCTCAAGGGCGGCGTAATCATGGATGTGGTTAACGCTGATCAAGCAAAGATCGCCGAAGACGCTGGTGCTTGTGCAGTGATGGCACTCGAGCGTGTGCCTGCAGATATTCGTCGTGACGGTGGAGTCGCTCGCATGAGCGATCCGGAAATGATTGAAAAGATTCAGGCAGTTGTTTCGATTCCAGTTATGGCCAAGGCGCGCATCGGGCACTTCGTCGAGGCACAGGTTCTTGAATCTCTCGGTGTTGACTTCATCGATGAAAGCGAAGTTCTGACACCAGCCGATGAATCACATCACATAGATAAATTTTTATTCAAGACGCCAGTTGTTTGTGGTGCAACAAATCTTGGTGAAGCACTGCGTCGCATCAGTGAAGGTGCAGCATTGATTCGTTCTAAAGGCGAGGCCGGAACGGGCAACATCGTCGAGGCCGTGCGTCACTTGCGTTCGATCATCGGTGATATTCGCAAAATCACTCAGGCTGACTCTGCTGAGTTGTTTGAATGGGCGAAACGTCTTCAAGCCCCTTTGCCACTCGTGCAAGAAATTGCCGAAACGGGTTGGCTTCAAGTGCCATTGTTTTGTGCCGGCGGAATAGCCACTCCAAGTGACGCCGCGCTGGCGATGCAACTGGGTGCCGAAGCGGTCTTTGTTGGCTCCGGAATTTTTAAGAGCAACGACCCGGCACCGCGTGCAAAAGCAATCGTTGAAGCGACGACCCATTTTCGCGATGCAGAAATAATCGCAAAAGTAAGTCGCAATTTGGGTGCACCGATGACCGGCATCGGCATGGACAATATTCAAGAACGATTCGCAGAGCGTGGCTGGTAAGAAACTTAAGGCCCACAAGTGGTTGGTGTGTCTCACAATAAATCTCGAATAGTAGGCGTACTTGCTCTTCAGGGAGCTTTTAGTCGGCACCAAAACGTACTCAAAGAACTTGGTGTTGCGACACGACAAGTTCGCACGCCGCAAGATCTTGAAGCAGTAAATGCGCTCGTGATGCCGGGCGGAGAATCGACGACGATGTCGCAGCTTCTCGAATCGTCAGAGATTTTTGAGCCACTCGCAAAGCGCGTCAAAGATGGCATGGCTGTTTTTGGTACTTGTGCAGGGATGATTCTCTTGGCGAAGAAAATTATTGATGGACGCGACGACCAAACCCCGTTCGGGGCGATTGATATCGAAGTTCAGCGAAATGCATACGGTCGTCAAGTAGACAGTTTTGAAGCGGATATTGACGTTGATTCTTTAGAAAAGCCTTTTCACGCAGTATTCATTCGTGCTCCGCGAATAGCTTCGCTTGGGTCGCAGGTTAAGGTCTTGGCATATTGTGGAGATGATGTAGTGCTGGCTCAACAAAATAATATTTTGGTGGCGTCATTTCATCCAGAGCTTACGAATGACATACGACTACACGAACTATTTTTGAAAGGGGTTTGAAATGTCTGGTCACTCAAAATGGGCGACGATTAAACACAAAAAAGCCGCGATTGACAAAGTACGCGGCAAAACTTTCGCCAAACTGTCTCGATTGCTAGAAGTTGCCGCTCGCGATGGCGGAGGAGATGTTTCGATAAATGCCGCCTTGCGCACAGTGGTGTCAAAAGCGAAAGCGGCACAAATGACTAACGATGCGATTGATCGGGCAATCAAACGAGGCATGGGAGAAACCGACGGCAAAGTTTATGAATCGGTGACTTACGAGGCTTACGCCCCGGGCGGGGTTGCGATGTTGATCGATATTCTCACTGACAATCGCAATCGCACAGCAGCAGATGTTCGAATAATTTTTTCTAAACAAGGTGGCGCAATGGCTGCGCCAGGAGCAGTGGGTTGGCAGTTTGCACGCAAAGGCGTGATCTTGGTTGCAAAATCTGTGAGCGAAGATGACTTGATGTTGGTGGGCATTGATCACGGGCTTGAAGACATCACTGCTGATGAAGACATGTGGCATGTAACTTGTGATTCAAGTCAAGTTTGGGATTTGAAGGCGACGCTTGAGGCCGCGAAAATCACGGTTAATTCGGCTACGACGACGATGCTTTCGTCGAACACGGTTGCAGTGACGAACCCCGACGAAGCCAAAGCAATTCTTAAAATTATGCATGAACTTGATGACAACGACGACGTTCAAGACGTGTACGCAAATTTTGATATTTCAGAAAAATTAATGCAAGAAGTTGGATAACAGTGACAAAATCTTCGATAGAAGTTGATAGCCGAGCACCAGAATTTAAATTAATGGGCACAGGTGGCGCAAGTTATTCTCTCTCGCAATATCTTGGCAAGACCGTAGTTCTAGTTTTTTACCCTGGTGACAACACGCCGGTGTGCACAAAACAACTTTGCTCATACAACAATGAACTTGAACAGTTTGCAAATCTAGATGCACAGGTATTGGCGATCTCATCACAAGACATGGCCAGTCATGAAGCATTTGCGAAGAAGCATGGTTTCAAGTTTCCATTACTTGCCGATACGGATAAGCAAGTGTCAGCCGATTATGGAGTCCTTGGCTTATTTGGCTTATCTAGACGCAGCATTTTCGTGATTGATGCCAAAGGCATCGTGAGATATGTCCATCGGGCGCTAACCGGGGTTACCTTCAGAAAAGTTGGCGAACTGACACAAGCAATCGCAAACGCCCAAGCAGGCAACGACTAGGATAGAACATATGTTCGCCTCGTCACCAAAGAGCGCCGATAAGGCTGATGGGATAAAGGGTTCTGTCGTTCTGGGTATCGATCCTGGTCTGACGCGATGCGGATATGCCGTATTAGAAGTTCAAGGTGCAACGCAGATATCGATGTTGGCGCTCGGTGTTTTGCGCACGAGTCCAGATCATCAATTGCCACAGCGGTTGGCAGAACTAAGTATTGAAATTGAGAGTTTGCTGGATCAGTACTGCCCCTCGGTTGTTGCCGTCGAACACATATTTTTTCAATCTAATGTTCGTACTGCCATGAGTGTCGGACAAGTCAGTGGACTCGTATTAAGCGCCGCTGCTCGACGCGGTTTACAAGTCGAGCAGTACACACCGAATCAGGTGAAAGTTGCGATCACTGGGTGGGGCGCGGCAGACAAATTGCAGGTTCAGAAAATGGTCAAACAGCGACTTGGTCTAAACACAATTCCCAAGCCGGCCGATGCGGCCGATGCGGCGGCAATTGCTTTGTGCCACATCGCGTCGAGTCCACTTGCACAAAAAATACGCGAAGCCAAAGTGCGGTCGGCATGATCGGATCATTGCGTGGAACAGTGCTCGAGCGCACAAGTAATTCGACGGTCCTTGTCGAAACCAACGGCATTGGTTACATCGTGCACGTAACACCACGAACCCTTGGTGAACTCGAGCCGACTACTACTGCGTTTATTTATATTCATCACCATGTTCGCGAAGATGCCCAGACTCTTTATGGCTTTCTCGACCGTGATGAGCGACGTTGTTTTGAAATTTTAATCGCGACCCATGGTGTCGGGCCAACGATGGCGATGATGATTTTGGCGACTCACTCTCCGCGTGCGTTGGTCGACATTGTCGCTGGTTCGGACATTCCTGCGCTGACTCTTGTCTCTGGGGTCGGCAAAAAAACTGCCGAGCGTTTACTTATCGAGTTGAAGAGTCGACTGCACTTGAATATTTTAGAAGCAAGCAACACTTTGAGCGGACCATCAAGTGTTGGTGATGTGCGTGACGCACTTTCTGGGTTGGGTTATTCGACTGAAGAAATTCGTGATGTGCTTCGTGAGATGTCTGTCAGCAACGATTCTGAAACGATGTTGCGTGAAGCCCTGAACATGTTGGGGGCGCGTCGTGCGTGAAGAATTTACTGATCCTGATTTGACAACCGACCCGGCCGATCACGACGACATTGGTCTGCGTCCCAAATCATTGAGTGATTTTGTCGGCCAGCGCGAACTAAAAGAACATCTCGGTATTGTGCTCGAAGCGGCGCGCAAACGCGAGCAATCGGCTGATCATATTTTGTTAGCCGGGCCGCCGGGTCTCGGTAAGACAACGATGGCCGGAATCGTGGCAAGCGAAATGGCGGCAAAGATTCATATAACTTCTGGTCCGGCACTTGAGCGAGCCGGTGATTTGGCGGCGATACTCACGAAACTCGATGTAAACGATGTGTTGTTCATTGATGAGATTCATCGACTATCAAGACAAGTCGAAGAAATTCTCTATCCAGCAATGGAAGATTTTCAAATCGACATTGTCGTCGGCAAAGGCGCATCGGCGTCGTCTATTCGTTTGACTTTGCCGCGGTTCACATTGATCGGCGCAACGACTCGCACGGGCATGATCACCGGCCCGTTAAGAGATCGCTTTGGCCTAGTCGCACGACTCGATTTTTATGAAGTAGACGAACTTGAATTAATCGTGCAGCGCACAGCGCGAATTCTGAAAGTGCCTATTGATGCTG
>BJGF01000006.1 GCA_014190295.1 Actinomycetes bacterium
AAACAACAGCAGACTCATCATCAAGATTGAATTTGACTGACCGAGCACGATTTGAACAACTGAACCCCAACATAAACCGCCGATGAACCACATACCTTTTTGCACCATTTTGTGTTGTACCGCAAGATTGCAATAGATGTTACGAACTGACCAACTCCGAGCATCGCAAACATGAACGTCGTCTGGCTACCCGTGGCACCCGCCTGTTCTTTTGCAATTTGTGGACCAAGAACAATCCACGGTGCCATCATGAACAAAATTGAACCGCTGAGCAACACATAAAAAGACCGAACCTCAGCATGTCCTCGAATAAATGTGAGCCCACCAAATATTTCTTCGCGTAGTCGCCGACGCACAGTATTTAAACTTGCAGGAAGTTCTAAATTGATCAAAGCAAAAAACCCCAAAAGATTTAACAGCGCCTGAATCCAAAATGCGCCTTCGATCCCCCAGATTGCAATCGCCGGACCTGCAGTTGCAGGACCAATTATTAGTCCGAGATTGTTGCCGATCGTGTTGACCGCAATTGCACCCACAAGTTTGTCTCTCGGCACAACTGAAGGCACAATCGCTGAGCGCACTGGCGACCCGATCGCGATGAATATGCCGGCAATAAATGATCCGACAATCGCCCACTTGATTGTCATGTTCTGCGTTGTCACCATCACGGCAATCACGGTCGTTATCGCCAACGCACCAAGTTGGCTGACCATCAGTAGTGTGCGCCGATTCATGTGGTCGCTCATCACACCGATAGGCAAAGAAATTAACAAAACCGGAATACCCATGACGAAAAGAATAAATCCACTGATATCTGACTTTGCACCTAATTCAAGTGCCAACCAAACAAAAGAAAAACGCTGAGTGCTCTGCACAAGTATGAACAAGAAACTGTTTATCCACAACAGACGAAATGGTCGGATTGCGAGAAGTTCGCCTGGTCGAATTCCCTGAGTTTGGATTGGTGAATTCACTAATCCAAGTGTTACACCAATCAGATGCCAGCAACGAACTGCAGACTCACAATCAGACTTACACCGAGAGCTTGATGGTACATTTCTAGCCGTATACGATTCAAAAGTATGGATCTAAAAAATAAAACTATTCTCGTCACTGGCGCTTCACGCGGAATCGGCGAAGCGATCGCTATTGAACTGTCTCGAGCGGGGGCAAAAATAATTGGTGTCGCCCGTGATATCAAACGATTGGAACAAGCCATGAACCCAATTGGTGGTGTCTGCGTTTGTTGTGATTTGTCTGATTCAAACGCAGTCTCGTCGTTGATCGAAAAAATTGAATCAGAACATGGGCCAATTGATGTACTTGTAAATAATGCAGGCGTTGACCACACCGGATTATTGCAAGACGCAACAAGCAACGATATTCGCCAAGTAATTGTTACCAACCAAATCACTCCAATTGATTTAACTCGTCAAGTTCTGATTGGTATGCGCCAACGAAAAATCGGCCACGTTGTTAATATTTCTTCTTTGGCTGCAAGTGGTGGATTTGTTGGTATGACTCTCTATTCGTCCTCAAAGTCAGGGCTCTCGGGTTTTCATCGCGTATTACGCCACGAACTGCGTGGCACACCAATCGGCATGACGTTAGTTGAGATCGGTCCGATACCGACAGACATGTTGACCGGCGTCTATGAAGTTGAAGCAACATTCAAAATGTTTAAACGACTTCAAAAATTACAATTATTGCCGGAGGTTTCTCGTGAGCGTGTTGCCCGCAATGTTCGTCGTGCGATAGAAAGAAATCGTAGACATGTTTGCCTGCCGCTTCGTGGAAAGATCTATCCAATTCTCAGCGGTGCGCCCCAAAAAATTATCGATATCGTGATGTCGACAATTCCGCGGTAGATCTTGCGGTCGCAAAACCTACTTTGAACTTAACTAGGCTTCGCTTCATAAATATCTTTAATAAACCAGCCGATACCGCGTTTCGAACAGAGACTGACCCATCGGCCCCCCATAAACAGAGCGACCAAGCACCACGTTGGACAGCACCTGTTGCGGGCCTGATTTCGTCTTTCTTCGCCGTCTGCGTCGCCACTTTTATCGCAGTAATACTCGACGTTGTTACACCACTCAACGCAGTCGGTGGCGAGTTTATTGATCACACACCCAAGTGGTTAAAAAACTTCGCAATACAAACATTCGGCACAAACGACAAAGTGGCTTTGAAAATCGGCATGGTGCTGACTATCTCTTGCCTCGCGATGCTAAGTGGTCTAATTGCACGACGAAAACTGCTCGTTGGCACAAGCACGATCATAAGTTTTGGCATTCTTGGCGGAATAATTTCATCTGCACGGCCATTCCAATCTGCACTGGCGTTGGTTCCTTGTTTGTTGGGGGCCACAGCAGGATGTTGGCTGCTCGCAAGATTGATTAAAAGCATTACACGACACGATCTTCCCATTGCATCTCCAAGTGAATCACGCGCACCACTCGGGTGGGACCGCCGCAGGTTTATCTCTGCTGCGGGCCAAACTGCATTGACTTCCGCACTCTTGGGTGCGGTCGCAAACAGACTCGAAAATAAAAAGATTTCAGAAATTCGTCAAGCAACACCGGCGTCTTTGCCAAAAATTAATACAGGCAATGATTCGGTAGCGACGAAGATTCCATCCGGGACACAAATATTTACTGAAACCCCGTTCATCACGCCAAATAAAGATTTCTATCGAATAGATACTGCACTGTCATTGCCGCGAATTGATATTAAAACTTGGGCGCTGCAGATTGGTGGCATGGTTAAAACACCACTAAAACTTTCATATGACGATCTTTTAGCCCGACCTATGGTCGAGCGAACGCTCACAATCTGCTGTGTATCCAATGAAGTCGGCGGACCGTATATCGGTAATGCGATTTGGCAAGGCGTGCTTCTCGCCGATCTGCTCAACGAAGCCGGCGTTGATCCACGTGCAGAACAGATATTTGGTACAAGTGCCGATGGTTGGACATGCGGGTTTCCGGTTGGTGCAGCATTTGATGGACGAGATGCAATAATCGCCATCGGCATGAACGGCACTCCGCTGCCACTTGAACATGGCTTCCCTGCTCGCGTGATTATCCCTGGACTTTATGGATACGTCAGTGCGACTAAATGGTTAACAAATCTTGATCTGACAACGTGGAGCCAAGAGCAAGGATATTGGGTTCCACTCGGTTGGTCGCGTGACGCACCGATAAAAACACAATCGCGAATTGATGTGCCTCGACGTGGCGAGAATGTGGCTGCGGGACGAATTGCAATTGCAGGTGTGGCGTGGGCGCAACAACTTGGGATTGAAAAAGTTGAAGTTCGGATTGATAATGGTGATTGGCAAAACGCAACGCTTGCACTTGACTTCAGCGACGACACTTGGCGCCAATGGAAATATGAATTTGATGCCAAACCTGGTAATTACCAAATTCAAGTGCGCGCAACTGACAAAACGGGCGAAACTCAAACCCAAGAAGTCAGTCGACCAGACCCAAACGGCGCAACTGGATATCACACCAGAACAATAAAAGTTTTGTAAATCTCGGGAGCGAGGTTAAGTCAGATCGGCTGGTGTTTGACGCTCGTTGAGATGCAGATCGGTGCCCGTATACGGATGAGCGAGAGCAACTTCTTCGTTTAACTCAACGCCAAGACCTGGCTCTTTGGATGGAATCACGTAGCCGTTATCGAATTGAATCGGCTTCTTCAAAATCTTGGCGTGAAAACCACCCCAGTCTTGAATGCTTTCTAAAATCAAGAAATTAGGCGTGCAAGTACTCAACTGAATATTCGCCGCACCCTCAATTGGTCCGCAATAAAGATGCGGGGCGATTTGTGCATGATAAGTTTCGGCGATTGACGCAATTTTTTTGCCTTCGAGAATTCCGCCACAACGACCCGTTGCCAACTGAATAATCGATGCCCCACCAACACGCAACAAATGTGCGAACTCGTATTTTGAAGTGAGCCGTTCGCCCGTGGCGATCGGAATACTTGTGTGCGCGGCAACCTTGGCCATTTCTTCTGGTGCGTCAGGTGGGATTGGCTCTTCAAACCACATCGGGTCGTAAGGCTCGAGTTGTTTGGCCAAACGAATTGCGCCCGACGCCGTGAACTGACCGTGCGTGCCAAACAAAATATCGGCGCGATTGCCCACTGCTTTTCGAATTGCAGCAACCATCCGCACACTGCGATCAATCGTCGCCAACGAAGGTTGACGTCCGTCATAAACCGAATATGGTCCGGCGGGATCAAGTTTCACGGCTGTGAAACCGCGCTCGACTTCGCGCACGGCGGCCTCGGCTGCAAGATCTGGGTCGCTATAAAGCGGATGATCAGAGTGCGCGTCAAACTCATGCGGCGGATATAAGTATGTGTAACAACGCAAACGATCGTGAACTTGACCGCCAAGCAACTCATAAACAGGTTTGCCGGTGTCTTTGCCACAGATATCCCACATCGCCATCTCAAGACCGCTGACAACACCTGCTGTGCTGAAATCTGGGCGATGCGAGAAACCCGAGCCATAAGTTCGGCGCCACATTTTTTCGATATGAAATGGATCAGTTCCAAAAACATAACGCTCGAACATATCTTCAGCGACTTTGCAAACTATTTGTGGCGAATAGGTCGCAGTATAAATTTCGCCGATACCGGTCACGCCAGTATCCGTGGTCAACTTTACGAAAATAAAATAACGACCACCCGTGCGCGGCGGTGGATTTCCAACAACGAATGTCTGGATTTTTTCGATTTTCATAGTTGCCTGTCTGCTTATTGTCGAAATTTAAACTATTAAAACACAATCACATTGCGCAAAGCATCGCCGCGCTTCACCGCTGCGATTGCTTCATTGATCTCTTCTAAATTGTAAGTCTTGGTGACCAATTCGTCTAGTTTCAAGCGACCCTGCTCATAAAGCGAAATCAAGTTTGGGATATCTACTTGGATCCGTGCCGAACCCATTTTTGACCCGAGAATATTTTGACTGTAAGCAGCCATTGTGCCCGGGTCAATCTCTGACATCACACCATTGGCTGGCATACCGACCAAAACGACAGTGCCCGATTTAGCGAGCAAACCATAAGACGAGTCGAATGCTTGCTTGGCGCCAACTGTTACGAAAACATAATCTGCGCCGCGGCCCTCGGTGATCGCCTGAACTTGCTGTGCGACATTTTCTTTGCCAGAGTTTATGCCATGCGTTGCACCGAATATTTTTGCTGCTTCTATTTTTGAATCTGATAGGTCTACTGCAACTATCGAACGCGCGCCACTGATTCGCGCACCTTGCACCGAGTTAAGCCCGACACCGCCGGCCCCAATCACGACGACGTGACTGCCGGGTTCAACTTTGGCCGTATTTGTCACTGCGCCAAAACCAGTAATCACGCCGCACGCAAGCAACGACGCACTCGCAGACTTTATGTCTTGCGATATAACGACAACTTGCGAACTCTCAACGACGACATACTCGGCGAAACTGCCCGTGCGCATTGCCTGCACGATGGATTCACCAGATTTTGATGTGAGTGGACTTTTTGCGTCAAGCGGAAATTTGGTTTCACAAGTCACTGGCATACCACGAGAGCATCCACGACAATGACCACACGAACGAATCAAAGTCACGACAACACGGTCGCCAACTTTGATTTGGGTTACACCTGCACCAACTTCTTCGACGACACCAACACTCTCGTGCCCAAAAATTGCTGGCAAGGTTCCGCCCCAAGCGCCGTCGGCGTAAGAAATGTCGCTATGGCAAATCGCCGTTGCGGCAATCTTGACGCGCAACTCTCCTGCTTGTGGTTTAGCCAGGGTCACTTCTTCGATTACGAGTGGCTTGCCAAACTCACGACAGACTGCAGCTTTCATTTTATTGCCTTTCGATTATTCAGTTTTTGTATTCAGGGGACTCTTGATCAAGAATTTCGATCAATGCTGCAAAATGATGCTCTGCAGACTTTGGATACTCTAGCCATTGTTTGCAAACCAAGGCAGCAGTTTCGTCGTCAATAATTGCAAGTTCACGATTAGTCGACAAAGCCAGCACTTGAAGTTGCGCCGCTTTTTCTAAGTAGTACAACTCATCAAACGTTTCGGCTACCGAGTTGCCGACGACTATCACGCCATGGTTAGCGAGAAATAACACGTTCTTGGACTTGCCCAACACGAGCGCCACGCGCTCGCCCTCGCTGGCGGCAAGAGCCATTCCGCAATATTCGCGGTCATAGGCGATGCGTTGATGAAACCGACAGGCGTTTTGATCAAGCATCAAAAATTCATAGTTACGCAAACAAGCCAGTGCGGTCGTATACGGCATATGCGTGTGCAAAATACACTTTGCGTGCGGTAGCAACTTATGTATCTGTCCATGCAAATTTATTGCCGTTGGGTCGACATTCACATTTGATTTCGTATCGGTTGCATTTGCTAATACGAGATCACTCGCCCGAACCTGCGAAAAATGACGACCTGCGGGATTAATTAAAAAATTTTGTGAATCTGGTGAAACCGCAACGCTGAAATGATTCGCAGTTGCTTCATGCATGTTGAGTCTGGCCGCCCAGCGAAACGCAACAGCAAGATCACGACGAGCTATCTGCTCAACATCCATTGATTAAAGGCTATTGCAATCTGGCTGGAAACCCGGGTGCTCGTAAATCAGTGCCCATTGCATCTTCGAGAAGTTTTACAACTTGAGTCGACCAAACTTCACCACCGTATTGAGATTTGGCGCGTACAAATGCTTGTTGCACAGTGCTCGCCACATCGAGCGGCACCCCGAACTTGCGACCGTACTCCATCGCAAAGCCCATATCTTTAAGCGCAAGATCCATTGTGAAGCCAATGTCGTAACTTCCGTTGAGAATTACTTGACCCTCGGTTTCATGAACAAAACTGTTGCCAGAACTGTTCTTGATTACTTCATATGCAATGCCAAGATCAATGCCACCTTTTTTTGCGAGCATCAATGCTTCGCCACACGCAACAAGGTGAATGAACGCCAACATATTGGTGATCACCTTGATTACTGCGGCACTACCGAGTTCGCCGACATAAAGAACCGGTTTGCCCATTGCTTCGAGCAATTCTTTGTGTGCAGCAAAAACTTTTTCGCTGCCACCAACCAAAACTGTGATGTCCCCTTCGGCTGCTTTGTGCACACCGCCGGTAACCGGCGACTCAAGAGTATTGATGCCCAACTTTGCGGCGATTTCGCCGAGGCGCAATGTTTCACTGCGATCATTGGTGCTCATATCGATCCATGTCGCACCCTTTGCAAGACCCGACAACACTCCATTTTCGCCGTTGACCACGACATCGATCGCGCGTGGCGAAGGCAGGCAGGTGAACACGACTTCAGATGCTTGCGCGACTTCGCGTGCCGAGCCGGCCCACTTTGCACCCTTGGTAATTAATCCATCACCAAGCGATTTGTTGAGGTCGTGAATCGTGACGTTGTGTCCGGCGCGAATCAAACTCGCGGCCAAATAAACACCAAGGTGTCCAAGGCCAATAAAACCACAATTTCGTTTTGTATTGCTCATAGTTGAATCCATGTCGTCTTGAGGTTTGTGTATCCCTCGATTGAATACATCGAACGATCACGACCAGTGCCGGATTGTTTGAATCCGCCGAACGGTGTTGTGATCGAACCCTTGTCAAAAGTATTGACCCAAACAGTGCCGGTTCGCAACTTACGCGCGATTCGATGCGCTTTTGTTATGTCGCGAGTCCAAATTGATGATGCCAAGCCGTATTGCGTGTCGTTGGCGACATGAACTGCTTCGTCTGCGCTCTCGACTGCGATTGAAGCTAAAACTGGACCAAATATCTCTTCACGCTCGATGCGCATGCCTGGCTTTACATCGCGAAACACAGTTGGCGGAATAAAAACTCCGCCTTTGACCGGCTCGGTTTTATCGCCACCCGAGAAAACTTTTGCGCCTTCTTGTTTGCCAATTTCAATGTAATCAAGCACCCGCTCAAACTGAGTTTTATCCACGATCGTACCCATCGCGGTTTTTGGATCGTATGGATCTCCTGGCTGAATTGTTTGCCCAACTTTTGTAATTTTTTCGAGAAGTTCATCTTCGACAGATTTTTCTACAACCAAACGGGTGCCGGCATGACAAGTTTGTCCAGAGTTATAGAACACTCCCCAAGCAATCGCCGATGCTGCGGCATCAAGATCTGAGCAATCACTCAAAACAATTTGTGGTGTCTTGCCGCCAAGTTCGAGTGAAACAGACTTGCCGTTACTTTCGGCTGCATATTTCAAGAAATATCTACCGACTTCGGTTGAACCCGTGAACGCAAGTTTGTCGACATCCATATGAAGACCCAGAGCAGCACCCGCAGTGGGTCCGTATCCGGGCACAACATTGAATACGCCCTCAGGCAAACCTGCTTGCACTCCAAGTTCTGCAAAAAACAACGCCGACAACGGCGATTGTTCAGCCGGTTTCAAGACGACCGAGTTTCCACCAGCGAGTGCAGCACCAACCTTCCATGAAGAAATAATTAATGGATAATTCCACGGCACAACTGCACCAACGACACCGAGTGGCTCTCTTTCGATTAGCGCTAACGCATCACGAGGTACTGGTGCAATTTGACCATACATCTTGTCGATTGTTTCGGCGAACCACTGTAGGTTGCTCGCAGCTGATGCCATATCAACATTTACTGAATCACCGATTGGCTTGCCGACATCCATCGTCTCGAGTAATGCAAGTTCATTCACGTTGTCGCGAAGCAACTGAGCCCAACGCAACATAATATTTTTGCGATCAACTGGCGCCATTTCGCTCCAAACACCAGAACTAAACGACTTTCGTGCTGCTGCGACTGCGCGATCTATGTCTGCTGAATCACCTTCGGCGACGACGGCAGCGATTGAGTTATCACGCGGATTAATCGATTCAAACGTCTTGCCACTCGCAGCGTCCACAAATTTGCCGTTGATAAATAGTTGGGTACGAGCCACTTTTTGCGAGGCTCGCTTTGTCCACTCTTGGCGGCTGAGTAAATCGGTCATCTGGTCGCTCCTAGGCAATTACTGTTCAAATACTGTTGAAAATTTCTGAAGATATGCGAATCACGACGCTACCAGTGCGAACTGTCAGAATGTAAACATGCAGTCAAGCCAAACTACTGATCGACCAGCAACAACTTGCCTGCTGGCAATTGCTTCGGTACATCGCACGGGCTCGACACTGTTGTGCTCAATTTTGCGGGCCACCGGCATGGCTGGCATGCCAATGGAATATCTGAATATCCATACAAAAAACTTCACAAACTTTCGCAATGAGAACAACTTGCCAAAACTCAATGCACGCGGCAGTGCCGTCGGCGCTTTGCGAAAACTAACTGGACGAAATGCATGGCGCAATATTAATTATTTCTCGGATTCTTCTTGGCGGTCTTATCTGGATCGAGCAGCCGAATTAAATACAACCCCAAACGGAGTCTTCGGGATAAAAATGCACTTCAATCAATACGACGAACACATGTTGCAACGAGGTCTGACGGCTGATCATTGGAATGCCCCAATTAAATGGGTGCGCATCACACGAGACAACGAAGTGCGCCAAGCTATCTCACTCGTTCGCGCCGAACAGTCAAATCAATGGAACAGCAACATGTCGTCAACCACAGAGCCGATCTATAACGAGCAAGAAATTGTCAATGCATTGCAGACAATTTCAAATGCAAACAGAAGTTGGGATGCATATTTTTCTCAACATGCGATTAATCCGATGCACGTGACTTACGAGCAGTTAACTCGAGACATGGATGCAACCATTCGCCGAATTATGGGTCACATCAATACACCCATTGAAAGTGTTCCGGCTCCTCAAACTAAGCGCCAGTCCGACGGGGCAAGCGCGCAATGGGAACGCAAATTTTTAGATGCGAGACCCGAATTTGAGTCTCGCGCTGCCACAATAGAACGGTGAGCGTTTCCACGATTTTTGACCCAAGTCAATGGACCCAAGTTGAAGGGTTTTCATTTCGCGATATCACTTATCATCGCGCCAAGGCTCATGGCACCGTGCGAGTCGCATTTAATCGACCAGAAGTTCGCAACGCATTTCGACCGAGCACTGTCGACGAGTTGTACAGAGCCCTTGATCACGCACGTCAAACGACAGACGTTGGTTGCGTATTGCTGACCGGCAATGGTCCGTCGCCAAAAGATGGTGGCTGGGCATTTTGCAGCGGAGGCGATCAACGAATTCGTGGAACCGACGGTTACAAATATCAAGATGACGACGGCGACGAAAATAAAAATAGCACCAGCACCGGCCGTTTGCATATTCTCGAAGTTCAACGGCTGATCCGATTTATGCCAAAAATTGTTATTTGTGTGGTGCCAGGTTGGGCCGCAGGCGGCGGACACAGTTTGCATGTTGTCTGTGATTTGACTTTGGCCAGCAAAGAACATGCTCGATTCAAACAAACCGACGCTGATGTCGCAAGTTTCGACGGCGGTTTTGGTTCGGCATATCTTGCTCGCCAAGTTGGCCAAAAGTTCGCCCGCGAAATTTTCTTTTTGGGACGCGAATACTCTGCAGATGACGCGCACCGAATGGGCATGGTCAACGAAGTTGTACCTCACGCAGATTTAGAAAAAGTCGCGCTCGAATGGGCCGGCGAAATTAATTCAAAAAGTCCGATGGCTCAACGAATGCTCAAGTTTGCGTTCAATGCAATCGATGATGGTCTGATCGGTCAGCAAATATTTGCTGGAGAAGCGACACGACTTGCATACATGACCAGCGAAGCAACTGAGGGTCGCGATTCGTTTCTCGAAAAACGCGACCCTGATTGGTCAGAATTTCCCTGGCATTTTTAGATCAGCATCAAACCGATAATGATCGAAATAGTTCTATCTAGTCAAGATCCGCGTTTGGATCCGTTTCGATTAGGTGAGAGACAACTCACGACAATTGCCGATCGTCGATCAACTTTGGCTGCCGGAAAATTTATCGCCGAGGGAGATCTTGTGGTTTCACGTGCTCTGCAGGCGGGTTATAAGCCCCAAGTTGTTTTGTGCGACGAATCTCACGCATCTCGATTTGTTGGTGAGATTGAAACCGCTGGAGGAAGCTGCTTAACAGCCGACATTGAAATTCGTCGCGAAGCAACGGGGCTCGGCGTTCCGCTCAGTGCCATCGGGGTCTTTTATCGCTCCGATCCACTTTCAGAAAATGACGTGCTGGCAAACGCATCTCGAGTGATCGTTGTCGAAGCAGTTGATAATCCGAGCAACATCGGAGCAATCGTGCGTTGCGCGGCAGGACTCGGCTGGGATGGTTTGATCTGCGATACAACGAGTGCCGACCCGTTGTCGCGACGTGGTTTGCGTGTCTCAATGGGGACGGCTTTCAATTTACGATTCGCCAGAAGCAACAACATCACAGAAACTTTGCAAACATTGCGCAACCGCGGATTTGTGATACTCGCACTAACGCCCGCCAAACAAGCGGTTGATCTTTCACAAATAAAACTAGAGCAAACAAAACCAAGAGCGCTCGTGTTTGGCTCAGAACGAGCAGGGCTCAGCGACGAAGCACTCAAGAATGCCGACTTTCAAGTGCGCATTGAGATTGATAAATCTATTGACTCGCTTAATGTTGCTGCAGCGGCAGCGATTGCCTGTTACGCGTTGCGCTAACGCGGATAATCTGCAGACGAAATAGGCAAACCTGTGTCATTGCGCAGGTGCTCTGCTGCCTTGACAAAATAATCAGTCAATTCGGTGCGAATTAAATCGTCTTGCGATAATTCGTTGACTGCTTTCAACATATGTAACAACCAATGGTCACGTTCTACTGGCCCGATTCGAAACGGCATGTGACGCATCCGCAACTTCGGGTCACCACGATTTTCGTTGTACATCGCTGGCCCACCCCAATATTGCGCAAGAAACCACTTCAAATGCAATCGAGACTTCTCTAAATTATTCGGCTCGGTATACAGAACAATCAATACTTGATCACCGACAACACCTTCATAAAAACGATCAACTAGTTGTTCGAAGAATGGCAGCCCTCCGACACGTTCAAACAGCGAACTACTTGAACTCAGGGTCTTGCCATTCTGGAAAAATATCTGGCATATCGGTCGAAACATTCATCGTGAAATTCGCCGAGCGTTTTTCAAGAAAACTAGTCACGCCTTCACGCGCATCAGCAGAGTTGCCGCGCTGCATGATGCCACGCGATTCGGCACGGTGTGCTTCCATCGGATGTGCTGCGCCGAGCATCCGCCACAACATCTGGCGAGACATTGCAACTGAGACAGGCGCTGCGTTAACTGCGATTTCGGTAGCGATCGCACGAGCACTACTCAGCAGATCTTCGGGCGCATGAACACTTCGCACAAGACCAGACTCTTTTGCTTCATCTGGACCGACCATTCGTCCAGTAAAAACCCATTCAGTTGCCCTCGATATGCCGACGACTCGCGGCAAAAACCAAGATGAGCATGCTTCAGTAACGATGCCCCGACGAGTAAACACAAAACCAAATTTTGAGGTGTTGCTCGCCAAGCGAATATCCATCGGCAAAGTCATCGTTACGCCAACACCAACTGCTGGACCGTTGATCGCGCCGATCACGGGCTTCTTGCTGTTGAAGATTCGCAAAGATACGAGTCCTCCGCCGTCACGCGGAACGCCACGAACACCTTGAACGTCGCTTCCACCTCGACTGAATGTTGCGCCACCCCCCGAAAGATCTGCCCCAGCACAAAAAGCACGACCCGCACCAGTCATAATGACTGCCCGAACATCATCGTTGGCGTCAGTTAAATCGAATGCATCAATAATTTCGTGCAACATCGTGTTTGTGAATGCGTTTAACTTCTCCGGGCGATTTAATGTGATCGTCGCGATGTGATCGCTCACGCTGTACTTGATTTGAGTGAACTCTTGGTGTGCCGGCATATATCTAATTAAACGTCAAGAAAACGTGTCGCGGCAATCGCCGAACCAACTGCCCCGACTAGAGCGCCGATTGCCAACAAGATCAACATCACAGAAGTTAAATAGCTATTTGGCACAATCAACGAACTTATGCCGGTTCCTGGTTTAAACCCTGCGACACCATTTGTCCAAGCAGAATTCAATATCCACAGACCACCGCAAGAGACGACTCCACCAAGCAAACCTTGCAGTAAGCCCTCCAACATAAACGGAATGCGAATAAACCAGTTTGTTGCACCCACAAGTTTCATCACTTCAATTTCACGACGTCGAGCAAACATGGCTGTGCGAATCGTGTTCCAAATCAAACCAATTGCGACCACCAACAACACCAACGACATCACAAGAGTTACAACCCGAATGAAGTTAGACAATGTTGAGATCACCTGAAACTCGTCTTCTGCTAGCGCAACTGCCTCGACACCGGGCAGCGTGCGATATTGATCACTCAACGAACGAACAAGAAGTGGGTCATCGGTAATCGGCACAACCTTAAATTGTGTCGGAATATTTTCGGGCGTCAGCAGACTCAGGGTTACCGGGTCGCCAGCAAAAATTCTCTTGGCCTCCTCATAACTCTCGGCTTTGTTGAGATAACGCAACTTGTCGACGTCAATGATGGTTGGCGAAGCCCGCAAAACAGAATCGACCAATGTCACCTGTTCGGCTGAAGCGTCACTACGGACGAACACGATCATCTCAACGTCGCCACGCCACTGCACAAGTAAATTCTCGAACGCTCGCTGAATCAAAAACGTAGTACCAACAAGCAACAATGAAACCGCCGAAGTAAGAACTGCGGCAGCGGTGAGCGTGAGATTGCGACGGAAACTCGCCCAAGTTTCTCTCAGTGCATAGCCGATGCGAGAAAACATTTACTCGTACACTCCGCGCTCTTGATCGCGCACGATTACTCCGCGATCGAGTTGAATTACCCGACGGCGCATTGCGTTAACGACTCGATGGTCATGCGTAGCCATAACGACGGTTGTACCCGTTTGATTGATCTCATCCAACAAACTCATGATGCCTTCACTAGTTGTTGGGTCAAGGTTGCCGGTCGGCTCGTCAGCAAGCATGATCAACGGACGATTAACAAATGCTCGGGCGATTGATACACGCTGTTGTTCGCCGCCAGAAAGTTGTTCGGGAAATCGTTCCTGCTTGTCGGCTAAACCAACGAGATCGAGCACCATCGGCACTTGACGTTCAACCACATGTCGTGGCTTACCGATCACTTCGAGGGCAAATGCCACATTTTCGAAAACTGTTTTATTCAACAGCAGCTTGTAGTCCTGAAAAACGTTGCCCATGTTTCGTCGCAAATATGGCACACGTGACGCGGGTAGTTCGTTGATATTTCGACCTGCAACCCAAACGTCTCCGCGTTCTGGTTGCTCTTGGCGGTTTATCAGTCGCAACAAAGTCGACTTGCCTGAACCAGACGGCCCCACCAAAAACACGAACTGACTTTTAGGGATGTCAAAAGACGCATCCCGTACGGCAACCGTTTCGGTGCCATAGATTTTCGTCACATTTTCAAGACGAATCATTGCGACAAACTTACCAGCGCTCGAGTGGCAACAGCGTTGACTGGCTATTGCTCATTGTTTGTTGCTTCTCTATCTGAACGACGCCAACGCAAGTAGCCCTCCATGAATTGATCGAGTTCTCCGTCCAAAACTGCAGTGACATTGCCGGTTTCAATATTTGTTCGAAGATCTTTGACCATTTGATAAGGCTGTAAAACATACGAACGAATTTGACTTCCCCATCCGACTTGCGCTTGCTTGCCCGCAATTTGATCAAGTGCATTCGCACGCTCTTCTTCGTCTTGGGCGATGATCATCGCTTTGAGCCGCTTCAACGCACTCTCGCGATTTTGCAATTGACTTCGCTCTTGTTGCGATGACGCAACAAGTCCGGTTGGCTCGTGCACTAACCGCACTGCAGATGATGTCTTGTTAACGTGCTGACCGCCGGCACCAGAAGCACGAAATACTTCCATGCGGATGTCGCTCTCATTTATTTCAAGTTCGGCTTGATCTAAAATTGGCCAGATTTGTACGAGTGCAAAACTCGTTTGCCGGCGCCCTTGATTGTCAAATGGACTAATACGCACAAGACGATGAGTGCCGCGCTCGCTAGTGAGCATTCCGTAAACGTACCTTCCGCGAATTGTTACGTCTGCCGAAAGAATTCCGGCTTCAGTGCCGATCGAAATGTCACCGATTTCAAATCCAAAACTTTTAAGTTCGGCCCAGCGACGATACATTCGCAAAAGCATTTCGCTCCAGTCTTGAGCATCCACACCGCCATCTTTGGCATTGATCTGCAAAATCGCGTCACAGTCATCGTGCTCGCCCGTGAACATACTGCGCATTTCAAGTGAATCAAGTTGCGAACGGCAAGCAGCGACTCCGCGATCAAGTTCAGGTTCTTGCGAGGCGTCGTCGGCTTCGCGTGCAAGCTCGTGCAGCACGAACAAGTCGTCGATCGTATTTGACAACTGATCAAACTCGTTAAGATCAGACTTGACTGCTGCGTATTGTGAGTTAATTTTTTTCGCGTGCTCTTGGTCGTTCCATAAGTCAGGTTTTGCGACCTCAACTTCAAGTTCGACCAATAAACCGCGAGATGTTTCGACGTTTAAGTACGTCGCCGCTTCACCCACGCGCTTACGCAGCTCATTTAGCTCTGTTGAAAAATCTTTCATTAGTCGATGGTTGTTGGTCGGCTTATTTCTGAACTATTTAATTCACGCGGCCGTGACACATCTTGTATTTTTTGCCTGAACCACATGGGCATTGGGCATTTCGTGGGGTTTTTGACCAATCTGGGGCGCCAAAAACACTCGAGCTATTTTTCGTAACCGATGCAGGTTTTTCGTCGATATTTTCGTCGGATGTCTGCTGGATATTGCTCAAAGCGGTTGATGGGGTGCTGTCGTTGACTACCTGCACGTGCATCACGTATTTCACGAAGTCTTGCGCAATACCTTTCATTAAGGTACCGAACATTTCAAAACCTTCGCGTTGCCACTCGATCAATGGATCTTTTTGACCAACGGCTCGAAGATTGATGCCCTCTTGCAGATAATCCATCTCTTCTAGATGCTCGCGCCAGCGCTGGTCAATAATTCGCAACATTACTTGACGCTCAACTTCACGCATCACAGACTCGCCCATCTCTAATTCGCGTTGCGCATAATACGAACTCGCGTCGCCCATCACGAGGTCATACATCTCGTTTGTTGAGTCACAACTAGAAAGATTTGATGCTGAAATTTTGGTAGGCCAAAAAGTAACAAGCTCCAAAGCCAAACCGGTGACATCCCATTCATCATCAACTTCGGCCACGCAATGTGCTTCAATCAATGCGTCAACAGCCTCTGCCAAATAATCCATCGCCGCCGATTTCAGATCTACGCCCTGCAAAATTTGATCTCGACGCTGATAAATAACTTTGCGCTGTTCATTCATTACTTCGTCGTATTTAAGAACATTCTTACGAACCTCACCATTGCGTTGCTCGACGGTGCTCTGCGCACGTTCAATTGCTTTTGTGACCATTGATGCTTCGATTGCCTCATCATCTGGTAACGCACGACCCATTACCCACGACAATGCACCGGTTGCAAATAGCCGCATAAGTTCGTCATCCAAACTCAGATAAAAGCGGCTCTCACCAAGATCGCCTTGACGTCCCGAACGACCGCGCAACTGGTTGTCGATTCGACGACTTTCGTGACGCTCGGTGCCAAGAACATAAAGCCCACCTAACTCGCGTACTTTGTCGCCTTCAATTTTACATTTCTCGATATATTTTTCGAGAAGTTCGTGATAACGCTGCTGAGCCTTATCACGCGCAGTCAAGAAATCTGGTGGCATCAAATCAAGGGCGGTTGGCAAAGCAAACTCGTCCATCAAAGTTTCTGGAGTGTGCCCTTCTTTGAGTACGTCATGACGCGCAAGACCTTCTGGGTTTCCACCCAGCAAAATGTCAACACCACGACCAGCCATGTTTGTCGCCACCGTAATTGCACCGAGGCGACCCGCCTGAGTGACGACCAACGCTTCGCGTGCATGTTGCTTTGCGTTTAGAACTTCGTGAGGAATGCCCCGCTGTTGCAATTTATGGGATAACTGCTCACTTTTTTCAACGCTGATCGTGCCAACAAGTACAGGTTGACCTTTGACATGCCGCTCTTCGAGATCTTTGACTACTGCTTCAAACTTTGCTGATTCGGTCTTGAAAATTAAATCGGCTTGATCTTCACGCACCATGTCGCGGTTCGTTGGAATCGGGACAACTTGTAAGTTGTAAGTATTCATTAGTTCGGCAGCCTCAGTTTGCGCGGTTCCCGTCATGCCCGAAAGTTTTTCGTACATTCTGAAGTAATTCTGCAAAGTAATAGTTGCCAATGTTTGATTTTCTTCTTTGATTTTTACGCCTTCTTTGGCTTCAACAGCCTGGTGAATGCCTTCACTCCAGCGTCGACCCTCAAGAATTCGACCGGTGAACTCATCGACGATCTTGATTTCGCCATCTTGAACGATGTAGTCCTTGTCTCGGTGATAAAGCACCGATGCTTTGAGCGCGACTTGCAATTGGTGAACAAAATTTTGCTGTACTTCGTCGTAGAGGTTTTCGATTCCGAGTTGGTGTTCGACTTTTTCGATACCAATTTCGGTTGGCACAACGATTCTCTTGTCTTCTTCAACGTCAAAGTCAACGTCGCGCTCCATTGTCCGCACAATTGACGCGAATCGGTAGTACAACTTGGCAGCGTCAGCAACACGACCTGAGATGATCAATGGTGTGCGTGCTTCGTCGATAAGAATTGAGTCAACTTCGTCGACGATTGCAAAATTAAAACCTCGTTGAACTTTTTCATCGAGCGTGCTGGCCATATTGTCGCGCAAATAATCAAAACCAAATTCGTTATTTGTTCCGTAAGTAATGTCAGATGCATAGTCGACTCGTTTCTCAGCTGGACTCGAGCGCCGACCAGAGATTACGAGACCTACCGACAAACCAAGCCACCGATGAATCTGTCCCATCCATTCGGCGTCACGCTGTGCCAAATAATCGTTGGTCGTAATTTGATGAACACCTTTACCTGAAAGACCATTGAGGTATGCAGGCAAAGTGGATACGAGGGTCTTGCCCTCTCCGGTTTTCATTTCGGCAACCCAACCAGCGTGCAACGCGGCGCCACCCATCAGTTGCACGTCATAATGTCGCTGACCGATTACTCGTGTTGCCGCTTCACGCACGACAGCAAACGACTCGATTAATAGATCTTCAAGAGTTTCGCCACGTTCGATCCGAGATTTGAATTCGGCTGTTTTGCCCCGCAATTCAGCCTCGCTCATCGCCGACATTTGAGCGGCCAAGGCATTGATATCAGGCAAAATTGCCGCTAGGGCTTTGACCTTCTTGCCTTCTCCGGCGCGCAGGACTCGATCAAGGATTGCCATAAGACAGTAGATGCTACCGCAGCACAGATAACCCGACCCGCCCCCGCTTTGTAAAGTGCTCGAGAAGCGCCCTCGAGAGTTGCCCCTGTCGTGACAACGTCGTCGATTACTACAACACATTGATTTTTTAATTCACGTGACAAAAACTGCGGCCCAACGAGGCGTTCTTGTTTTGAGCGACCAGTTTGCGGTTGGTTTGTTAACCGATGCAACACACTTCGGCACGGAACTTGCAATTCTCGTGCGACAAAGCGGGCAATTAATTCGGCATGGTCATGACCGCGCTCTAAT
The DNA here is from genome assembly GCA_014190295.1 of Actinomycetes bacterium. GTDB lineage: Bacteria > Actinomycetota > Acidimicrobiia > Acidimicrobiales > Ilumatobacteraceae > BACL27. The sequence continues at coordinate 18,772 of BJGF01000006.1, forward strand.
TTGCGCTCGTATGTAGTCGGGGCCCATGTAATAAAATCAATTTCTTGCTTCGCATTTGAAGTTTCGTGCGCAATGCGTTCTGCCAGCGCCCCGCCAAACAAACTGAGCGAAGATCGCATGTTGCGATATTTCAAACCAAGAATCATTTTTCGTATAACTGTGCTATAGCCAAATGCAACAATAATATTTGCACTATTAATATTGCTGCCAAAATTATCACGGTATTGGTTATGAAACTTTGGCGTACTTTGTAATTTGGTGATTCGAGATATTTTTGATTCACAAGTCTTACATGATGCTGATGTGACTTGCATACAACCCGGGCATGGTGTGCCAAAAATCGCGCTGATTATTTTTGTGAAACTGAAATTTGTAAAAGTCAGATTTGCAAGAGCTGGTTTTGTCATAAGTTTGAATCGTGAATAATCGTGACTAATCGTGACTAATCATGACTAATCATAAATAATTATGTCTACGGGGTGTCACGCAATAACTAACGAGTAGTATCGCAAGATGCACGGTTTAGAAGATCTTGATTTTCGGGATCGCCTTGGCAGTCGCCTAGTTCGTTGTGTGTTCGGCCTGTGTCTGTTTGGCATTGGTATATCACTGCAGATGAACGCCAACATCGGCGCTCCACCTTGGGATGTATTTCACCAAGGAGTCGCCAAGCAAACCGAAATCTCAATCGGAAAAATCATTGTGATCACCGGTTTTGCGCTACTTCTGCTTTGGATTCCACTTAAACAAAAGCCCGGTCTTGGCACGATTCTTAATGCGCTAGAGATCGGCACGATTGCAGATATCGCATTGGCAATAATTCCTGAACCATCAAACATTTTTATTCGCGTCGCAATGGTTGCTGTCGGAATCACGACCGTGGCGATCGGCACCGGTTTCTATCTCGGTAGTGCACTTGGGCCTGGTCCGCGCGACGGTTTAATGACAGGTCTTGCCAAACTTGGGATTCCGATTCGCGTCGGGCGCACAGCAGTCGAAATAATCGTGCTGGTAACGGGTTGGTTGCTTGGCGGTCAAGTTGGATTTGCTACTTTTGCATTTGCTTTCGGCGTTGGGCCACTTGTGCAATTTTTCTTACCACGATTAGCGGTAAAAAAACCAGAAAATTAGTAGCGGTAACGCTCTGCTTTGAACGGTCCACTTGGTTCGATGCCCAAATATTCGGATTGCTCATCAGACAATTTTGTGATGATCGCGCCGAGCGCGTCTAAATGCAATGATGCGACTTTTTCGTCTAGATGTTTTGGCAACACATAAACGCCAAGCGGGTAATTCTTCGTGTTATTGAACAATTCAATTTGCGCAATAACTTGGTTCGTAAACGAACAACTCATCACAAAGCTTGGGTGTCCAGTTGCACAACCAAGGTTCACGAGACGTCCTTCAGCAAGCACAATAACTGCATGACCATCAGCAAATGTCCAGAGATCAGTGCCGGACTTAAGTTCGTCACGAGTTGCACCACTTCGGGCTAATCCCGCCATATCAATTTCGTTGTCAAAGTGACCGATGTTGCACACGATCGCATTGTGTTTCATTTTTGCCATGTGCTCGGCAGTAACGATTGCTTCGTTGCCAGTAGCAGTCACAAAAATATCGGCGACCTTGACGACGTTGTCTAGCGTGTTGACGATGTAGCCCTCCATCGCTGCTTGCAATGCGTTTATCGGATCAATTTCGGTCACGACAACTCGCGCACCTTGACCGCGAAGACTTTGTGCACAACCTTTGCCAACATCTCCGTATCCGCAGACAACTGCCATCTTGCCGGCGATCATTACGTCGGTCGCACGATTCAAGGCATCGATCAATGAGTGACGACATCCGTAAAGATTGTCGAACTTGCTTTTTGTGACACTGTCATTGACGTTGATCGCAGGAAACAAAAGTTCTTTGTCTTGCGCCATTTTGTAAAGACGCTTGACGCCCGTGGTCGTTTCTTCGGTGACACCTTTGATGCCCTTCGACATTTTTGTCCAGCGTGATGGATTAGTTTTCAAACCGCGTTGCAACAACCCAAGCACGATTGCTAATTCTGGATTCGACGCCGTTGTTGGATCAGGAACCGCTCCTGCTTTTTCGAACTCGACACCTTTATGCAACAACATCGTCGCGTCGCCACCGTCGTCGAGAATCATGTTCGGGCCATCACCGTCTGGCCAAGTCATCATCTGATCTGTAGCCCACCAATATTCTTCAAGCGTCTCGCCCTTCCACGCATAAACAGGCACACCTTGGGGATTTTCAGCCGTTCCATTCGGACCAACGACGACGGCTGCGGCCGCGTGATCTTGTGTCGAGAAAATATTGCAACTAGCCCAACGAACCTCTGCACCAAGTTGGACGAGGGTTTCGATAAGCACTGCAGTTTGAATCGTCATATGAAGAGAACCAGAGATGCGCGCACCCTTGAGTGGTTGCGATGCACCGAACTCTTTGCGCAACGCGCGCAAGCCTGGCATCTCGTGCTCGGCGAGATGAATTTCTTTGCGGCCGAACGGCGCCATTGAAAGGTCGGCAACTCGATAATCCTTGCGTGCGGCAAAACTTGACGATGACATTTTTTCTCCTGATTGTCTGTTTCTAATAACTGGCTTTAACTAAAAAGTTGGTTTGAGACCAAGTTGTGTCGCCTTGGCCATAAGTCGCTCATGGTCGATTTGGTTAACGTTTTTCGCCTCGGCGATAAGCATCACAGGGATACCCTGACGAATTTCGTAACACATTTGCAAACGTGGGTTGTAGAGAATTTGTTCATCTTCGTAGTAAATCAAACTGCCTTTGTCTTTTGGGCAAGCCAAGATCTCGAGCAATAACGGATTCAAAGACGAATTGCCCACAACCATGGGCTCAACGATAACACTTGCGCTGCTTAGGCGGTGATCAGCATCAATAACTCTGCAACATACTCGTCACACTCTTCGCGAGTTGCCGCCTCAAGATTGAGTCGCAAAAGTGGTTCGGTATTCGATGCTCGAACATTAAACCACCAAGAACCACAATCGACTGTCAGCCCGTCCAAGTGATCTTGTGGATAAGCCGAAAATTTCTTGGCGACACGATCAATCACGACCGATATATCTGCAACCTGCGTATTGATCTCTCCGCTACTGGAGTATTTTTCGAACGGTGCGCGTAATTCAGACAACGTCTTGCCGGTTCGGCACATCTCTCCGAGCACAACCATCGTCGCAATTAACCCGCTATCGGCACGATAGTTATCGGCAAAGTAATAATGACCAGAATGCTCGCCAGCAAACACGGCGCCGGTCTCTGCCATTACTTGCTTCATATAACTATGACCATTTTTTGTGCGAATTGGCGTGCCGCCGAGGTTTGTAATCGTTTCAGGCACGACTCGCGAACAAATCAAATTGTAAAGAATTGTTGATTTGGGATTCGTACGCAAAAATACCGAAGCCAGCAACGCGGTTGTTGTGCTGCCAGAGACGCTCTTTCCATTTTCATCAACCAAAAAAACGCGGTCGGCATCACCGTCAAAAGCCAAACCAACATCAAACTTGCCTGAGATCACACGCGCCTGAAGATCTCGTTGATTCGCAGGCTGAATCGGATCAGCGGGATGATTAGGAAAAGTGCCGTCAAGTTCGCCATACATAACTTCGAGATCAAATTCACCTAGACGATCAAATACTGCCGGTGCAACCAGCCCACCCATGCCGTTCGCCGTGTCAGCCACAATGCGCAACTTTCGCAATGACTTCGTGTCGATGAATCCAACGACATGACCAACAAACTCTGCGAGCATATTTTTGCGCGTCACCTCACCGGTTGACGCAGCGACAGCAGGACCTTTGCCATCTAATACATCTTGGGCAATCGCCTTGATTTCACGCAGACCATTATCGATACCAATTGAACGTGCGCCAGATAAACAACATTTGATGCCGTTGTACTGGGCGGGATTATGCGATGCCGTAAACATTGCCCCGGGTGCGTCGAGTTTTCCTGACGCAAAATAAAGCATGTCGGTGCTTGCAAGACCCAAATTGATTACATCTACACCTTGCTCGACTAATCCTCGCTGAAACGCGTCGGCTAGACCTGGCCCACTTGGACGCATATCATGCGCGACAACAATTAATTTTGCGTTCGAAAACTTTGCAAAGGCTATGCCTAGTGCGTAAGCAACAGTTTCATCTAACTGATCTGGGACTGTGCCTCGAATGTCATAAGCCTTGACGATTGCTTCTAAGTTTGGCACGATTGGAAATACTAGTTGATTAAGGTTTCGTTCATTCGCAAAACACTGCGGTGGCGCCAACGTACAATCGCCATTGCGATGCCGAGTGCAGTCAGCAGATATGCAAAAAAATCTATTTTTGTATATCCGTAATGTAAACGAATATCTTTCTGTGTTGGCACAACGACCATCATGTTCGGCGCAATACGATATGGACCTTTCGCACCAGAGACCTTCCAGTTCGGAAAATAACTCATGCGAACCAGAATCGGTTGACCAATTTTGTCAACGCTAAATGAAATTGCAGAATCTTCGAGCACGATATTCGTCACCCGTACTGGCTCTGAGGCAACAACGGTTATATCTTGCGTCGGTAAAACAATGTCGACACGACGACTTGATACACCGGGTTCGCCCTCACGGCGAGTTAAGTCAACTGCTACATCCACACGCTGCCACGAATCAGGGCCATCAGCAGCAGGCAAAGCAGCCCAGTCTTCTGGATGTTGAAACCAACTCATGCCAATTTCAAGCCAACGCTCTTTTGCGTCGCCGACGTTGCTGTTGGCAATAACTGGTTGCACTGCGAGCGGCACGACCAACTCGCTGTTGCTGACTTGATAGATCACCCATGGTCCACTTCGAGCAACTTCAACGAGCGCGGCTTGCAAATTGGCTTGATCAATCGCTTCTTGCGTGAATGCCATAAAATAACGTACGCCAAGTTCTTGCAGATATCGCACGCCGAGGCCAGCATTGTTGTCGTCGTAACGCAACTCGCGCACCGGGTTGCTACTCTGCTTTGACATCGCCGCCGAAGTGATGAAGTGATACGGAGTTGTACCGGCTGCCTCAAAATTTAATCCTTCCATCGAGCCAATACAGCCATTTGTCCAGTGCGGCAACAACATCAGCGACATTGTTGTTCCATATTTGTTCAGTTCACCACTGCTCTCCCAAAGTGCGCGACCGCAACCATGCTTGTCGTCGTTGCCAAGCGACTTCATAGTTTCGACAACAGCGCGATATTCAACGTAAGCGCTCTTGCCCTCGTATCCCGTGAAGTTCCAACGCGCCCAACCATCTACAAAACCATCATTGGATAATTTTGTTGTTATTGGCCCCCAGTTATAGTGCGCAACACCATCAGCACTTGTCGTGACTTTGCCGAATGGTAATTCTTGAAAATGAAAACCAATCACGGCAGCAACAAGAACTGTCATCGCAATTATCCACGACGAATTAAATTTTGCAACTTCACGTATTGAGACAATCGGCACTAACGGTTCTTGAAATTCTTTATCAAGCGCTTGTCGCGCAAGTCTTTCTAGCTGGCGAACGCGCACCACTGCGACTACGAACTCATACAGTCCGATCATCATCAACATGTACCGGAGCAAATAAAGAAATGGAAGCAAACGCGGGTTCCAAAGCAAGCCAATCACCGGCAGACTTCCACGACCGACAAAAACTCCGACGGCAAGCAACGCACAATAAATACCCATCCATATTCCGGTGCGATTGCGACGCGATACGCACGCGACGAATCCGATAATCGCGAACAGCGTGATAAAAATATTCCAATAAATTGATAGCGGAAAAAACATCTTCCAAAATGAATCAGATGCCCCACTCGGACGAGGCTCGTATTTCATGTCAGTCATAAACGCATGGCTCGTCAAAAATGGCAAAACCCAAAACGCCGACAGCAACACTGCATTACCAATGATCACGAATGCAGTATTTAGGCTTCGTCGACTTTGCCAGATAACAGTTATAAGAACGACACCACCAAAAACAAAGAGCAGAACGATGCCGTGGCTGAGTGCGCTGAGCGCAAGCATAAGTGCGGTCACCATTCGACCACGATGTTCATTCAGCGCCCGAATGAACAAACCAAATGTAAGAACCGCCAACGAAAGTGCGATCGAAAACGAAAACTCACCCGCCATTGTTGAGGCGATATTGCCGCCGTAAATTGTGAAACTCTCGTCGTATAAAAAAACAACCGCGGCAAGTGTCAATAACTCTGGAATTGGAAACAAAAATCGGGCCAACTTGCCGAACAACCAGGTGCAAATCGGTAAAGTCAAAATGCCAATCACGGCAATAATTTTTAAGGCGATGCCGTACGGAGCAATCAGGTCAACCAGCAAAACGGCAAGCGCCGGAATCAACATATAAAACCGATACATCGGGAAACCCGCGTACCAGTCGTTGCTCCATCCGGTCAAACGAAAATGTGGCAATAGAAAATCTCGCAAAAATGCCGGTCCGTAGACATGGGCTCCCATATCGCCGCCAGTCGGCGTGTTGTTGCTAAAAATTAAATTTGGATGCAGCGTCAGCAACAACGCGAATGTGGATGCAGTAACGACGACTATTGAAATAATCTGCTGTGGGCTTAGTTTGCGAAGATATTTTAAGATCACTGTCTCAAAACACTAGTCTCAAAATGAAGTTAAACGTCTACAGATATGCGACTAGCAAAAGCCCGGTTGCATTAAAAGCCACATGGGCAACCACCGACATGCCGAGCCGCTTGGTTAAATGAAAACAAGTTCCAACCACAAGTGCAAACGCAAATAATCCTGGAAACTCGACAACCTGCAAATGAACTCCCGCAAACCAAACTGCGACGATGACAAGTGCACTGAGTTCATTTATATTTTGACGCAAATGTCCGTGAATAAACCCACGGTAAACAAGCTCTTCAACAATCGGTGCACCAAATACGACGACGACGACTAGAACGACAAGCCAAAATCCATGTGCATTGTCGAATAGATCTCGAGCACGCTTTTCTACGTTGTCAGGAGCGAATTTTTCAGGAAACAAAACTCGAAATGGCCAAGTAACCAAACCTACGAGCAGCAACTGACTTACGACACCAATCGGAATACCTGCCAGATCAATTAAGCGAAAACTCAGAAAAAAATCTTTTGCAAAATTGCCGCTACCAAATCGGTTCGAAACAATTAATAAACCGACAAGAAACGGTCCCCACAGTGAAATCGCCGAAACACCCAGAAACCACTTTGGCTCTTGGCCGGTATCCATATCAATATTGCCCGTTGCTCCCAAAATTATCGTCGTGACAACAAATGCAACGACGTAACTAGCTAGCCAAGTGAAGACAATTACTCGAACGGAAAAATCACTTGTCGTTAATTGGTTACTTGCCGACTCTCCCCCGGTGTAAGGATCTTCGCCAAACGGCGGCGCCCACGGCGACTGACTCATCCCGCTAGGCGGTTAGGAATAATTATTCTGAAGCGATTGCGTCGATCTTCAAGTCGCCAGCCGGACGGCGCCGTAATTCGCTCACCGTGACGATCACAAAGATCGTATGCGTGCGGATCTCTCTCACTGGTTAAATCATCAATCCAAACCAGAGCCCGACTGTATTGATAGGTCAAAGTAATGGATGCGAGTTCATTGCAGGTGCAACGAGAGCAACGACGAACCATGGATACACAATAATTCATGGACTAGTTAACTCGGTGGATTGCTTAATTAATAAGTATCGGCGAGTGTCAAAACGCACTTGCCAATTAACCCCGCCTGTGCTTGGTTTGACAAGGTGGTCGTATCATTAAAACTGTGACAAAACTTCCTCCACCACCACCAAAACCATCAGCCTCGAAGCGACCGACTACTTCGCGTAAAAAATCTAAAAACAAGTTCGGTTCTCTGACGTCAAAAAAATCTGGCAAAAAGACAACCAAGCGAACAAATAAGAACTCTGGGCCACAGAGCGACGGCGACAAAACGGGCTTACCGCGTTGGGCAACTTGGGCGATTATTGCGGTTGTCATTTTGTTGATTGCCGGCCCACGACTTTGGCCAGCTTCAAAAGCAACAGAACTTAGTTACACCGAATTTTTAGATCGAGTCGGACAAGGACAAGTTTTAAATATCAAAATCAATAATCTCTCAAATGTGATTAGCGGAAAACTGAAAGACGGTGGTGAATTTGTCACCACTGGCGCAGTTTCTCTGTCGGCAAGTGATGAAACATTGCTGAAAGAAAAAGGCGTTGATTATGACTATGCGACTCCACAAGGAAACTTTTTTACAAACTTGATTCCATTGTTGTTGCCATTCGTGATGATTATGGGATTCTTTTTTTGGATGCAACGTCGCGCCATGGGGCAAGCAGGCAGCATCATGTCGATCGGTCGCAGCCGTGCAAAAAATTACAACGCGGACAAGCCGGCGACAACGTTTGCTGATGTCGCTGGATACGCGGGTGTAAAACAAGAAATTAAAGAAGTAGTTGACTTCTTGAAGATGCCCGAAAGTTTTAAGGAGATCGGTGCACGTGTACCAAAGGGTGTGTTGCTAGTCGGACCTCCAGGTACGGGAAAGACATTGTTCGCGCGGGCCGTTGCCGGCGAAGCCGGTGTCGGTTTCTTGTCGGTTACAGGTTCTGACTTTATGGAGATGTTCGTGGGCGTAGGTGCAAGTCGCGTTCGCGACTTATTTCAACAAGCACGAAAAATGGGAAGGGCGATCATCTTTGTAGACGAAATTGATTCAATCGGTCGTAAGCGTGGCGCAGGTCTTGGTGGTGGACACGACGAGCGCGAACAAACTCTCAATCAATTGCTCGCCGAGATGGATGGTTTCGAAACTACCGAGGGTGTAATCGTCATGGCGGCAACAAACCGCCCCGATATTTTAGACGCAGCATTATTGCGCCCCGGTCGATTCGATCGTCAAGTAATAATGCCGTTGCCAGAATGTGAAGAACGCTTAGCGATTCTCGTGGTGCATTCAAAAGGCAAGCGAATGGGCGAAGACGTTGGTTTAGAGATAATGGCCAAGGCGACCCCTGGTATGAGTGGTGCAGATCTAGCAAACCTCGTAAACGAGGCGGCGTTGCTCGCCGTGCGACGTGGATCAAAAATTATTGAACACATCGATTTCGAAAATGCTCGTGATCGCGTAATCATGGGTGCTCGCCGAGAGAGCTTGATTCTTAACGCCGAAGAAAAGCGTGCGACCGCATATCACGAAGGTGGACACGCTGTCTTAGCAACTGTTCTGCCAAACAGTGATCCATTGCATAAAGTCACGATCTTGCCACGCGGAATGGCGCTCGGAATCACTTGGACACTTCCCGAAGAACGTCACACTTACTCGCGCGAGTATTTTCAAGACATGATCTGCAAGGCCATGGGTGGCCGAGTCGCAGAGATGATCGTATTTGGTCATCTGAATAGTGGTGCGGCCAATGACCTTGAACAAGCCACGTCTATTGCACGTCGGATGGTCCGAGAATGGGGCATGAGCGATGCAGTGGGGCCAATGGCTTGGAGTGGTCAACAGCAAGTATTTCTTGGTGAAGACCTGATGACAAATGGTCGTGAATACTCAGATGAGACAGCACGAATGATCGACTCTGAGATCGGTTTGATTCTGCGCGAGCAAGAAGTGCGCGCAGGTGTGCTACTTGAAAAAAATCGTGCGGGATTAGACCTTGTTGCGAAATTATTGCTCGAGCAGGAGACTATTGACGGTGCAACCGTTGCTCAACTTGTGCAAGAAGGTTTAGGTCGGCCGAAGATTGTTGAGCCATCACCAGACATAACCCGCAAGACAAACGAATCAACCGAACAGAACTAGTTCTAAAGTTTTAGATCACGACATCGGGCCATCGCTGCCCATAGGTCTGTTGCGGTTATTGGTCCAAGAACTCCATATTGCACAACACCATTACTGTCTGCGATAACAGTCGTCGGGACTGAATCAATTGCGTACTGCCTGTGAAGATTGCGCATCTCTAGATAATCGATGATCTGGACCGCGACATCTTGACTCGTGAGAACCTCTGCTTTCGTTGCGACATCTTGACAGGCATCACAAGTCGAAGAAGTAAACACGACAAGCAACCAAGGCTTCTCGGGAGATACAAAATCTTTTCGATTGAGCTGATGTGGGATCAAATTTGAAGATTGCGACGGAGCATCTGGTTTTCTTTTGCGAACTACAACCCCCAAGGTCGCCGCCAGCACAAGGATCAACGCCGCAAAAAGATTCTGCACTATTTATTGCCTGATTTATTCTCTGTAGATATCGACGAGCGATACGGCAAAGCCAGCACTCCACTCAAACCGAAGAGTTCATGACCGCGAGAGACTTCTTGTTGCACGACCACTTCGAATTCTGATTCGACAAGAATTTGCAACTCTGCCGCCGATTGCGGTATCGCTATCGAAATAACTGCGGCAGAACCCAGCGAAACTTGTTCGAGCCCGTCAATAGGCACTGCACCCGCTGGACCAATCGTTGAAATACGAAGTTTCGTATCTAGCGAAGTGGCATTAGCGACGACGATTGATCCGACCTCGCCAGTTGCGACCCCACTTGGTAATGTCCACACTCGCGACGCCGAACCAGCCGGAGCGCCCAAGAGCACTGAAGTACCAGTTTTCTTTTCGCTAGTTCGACTAACTACTTGCTCAACGACAATGAATTCACCAGAAACATCGTCGTTGGTTGCGACAAAATCACTGGTGATGCTAGAAACAAGAATCCCGTATCGACCATTCGTAATCGCTGGCAAGTTTGTTGTCGAAAGTGTCGTCACTCGCCCAGCTGGAATGGTCAAGACAAGTGGCTCGCGCAACAACAATTCTGCACTTCCAGTAAGAAATGCGATACTTACTGATTGATCCGTATCCGTCGGATTGAAAACGACAAGTTGCTCATCGACTCCGGTGGCTTTTTCGCCCGATGCAAACCACCATTGACGACTCGTCGCAGGCGAACCCAAAGCACTTGTGAAGCCAAGTCGACCTCTACCCAGAAAATGCTGAAGTTTGCCGGCGATAAATCGTCCAGAAGTCGCACGAATACTTACCGCGAGCACCACTTCATTGCGTGCACCTTGCTCGCCCATCGAAATACCGGTGACACTTTGAGCAGGCAAAACAATGCCCTTTAGTGCTGCTGGTTCGCGCTTGCCGTCAACGGTCACGAAACTCAAATCAACGACAGTCGGATCTTGAAACGGATTCGTCAGCAATACGTCGAACAAACTTTCGGCCCCGGTAAACCCATCGGCAAAAAACCAACGATCTGATGCTTCGTTTGCGCACAACGCAAGTGAGTTTCCGGCAGGGTGAATGATTCGTTGCTCAACACTTGCTTGGCCACTGTCAAGTTCGACTGTCGCACTAAAAAATTCACTCTTACGACCACTAGTTGCATCGAAAACTCGACGAGACAATGGATCGACGATCAGCGTCGTTGACAACGCCGGATTGTCGCTTGATAACCAAGTGATCGTGCCGGTAATCGGAGTTTGTGTTGGGTTGGCAACGATGATTTCACTCTTCACATTCTCATCTCGACCTGGCACACCTGGACAAAACCATGACGAAGTAGCCGTACTGCCAGCAACGCTCGGCATCGCAATTTTAAACCCTGAGCGCCCGCCACCTGAAATATCTTGATCTGAAGATGAAACTTGGTTGACAAAAATTATTGCAGCAACACCGGCAAGCAAAATTATGACAACTGCAATTTTACGAAGTCGTTGCGTTTTGAGTGCAAAGATCATTTGTCATCTCGATCTGATTTTAAGATTTGATCAGCATTCTGACTCAGCAATTTGATACTTTGACTAGACACACCTCGTAATCGAACTCGAAAGCGCGAAACATTTGCGGCGGTTATTAGTAATGCGAGCCAAACAAACGCCTGAATCAACAACAGCAAATAACGCAGCACCGAAGTTCGGTAGTGCAACTCTGCACTACCCGCGATTGGCGCATCAAAAGCAGTCGTCGCGCCAAACGCCACACGAGGTGCAATTTGGGCACCATCAATAGTTAGTTGCCAACGCTCACCAAATAGCGCTGAAACGTGAATAGTTCCACCGTTAAACGAACTACGAGAAGATTTGCTTGCGACATTGTGATCATCAACAAAAAGCGGATTGACCGATTGAAGTTCTTGAACAATCAAGGCTGAGCCACCAACTTTTTGACTTGCTACGGCCGATTGTTCATCCAGCACACTGATTATCGGTATCCAAGCGACATTTTCGAAGATCACGAGATCTCGTGCAAAATACAAACGTCTCAGGTCTAACTGATTAGACAGAGAATCAACTAAATCTGAAGCCGACGCCGACGGTGCAGAGCTCAGCGGCACCACGATAAAACGAATCGCCAGTGGTGACATCAACCGACCAACACGAACCGTGTCGTTACTGATTAGTGCCATGAGCGCTTCATCGGCCAGTGAATTCATCGCCGTATGTTGCGGAGCCCAGTGCGAAACTATGTTGACCGGCCCATCATCCGATACGCCGTATGAGACGTCACTTGTTAGTGCATTTGTCGACACCGGAAGTAACTCGTTATCCCCGACGAACAACGTACGATAATTTCCATCTTCAGGATTATCTGGCAACTGCGCCAACAATTGTGAAACAGTCGAGTCTGGCTGCTGCCATCTGCCATCAGCAACATTCAAAAATGTCGGCAGAAGTGTAAGCAAAATTGCGACAGGCACCAACAACCCAACCGACCTTCGCCAATCCGAACTTTTACCTATCGCGGTTTCTGAAAAAATGCTTACACAAGTTGCGCAAGCTAAGCCCAGACCAACCGCAACGAGCGACAACAAAATCGATGGCTCAGGCATTTGAAACGGCAACAAGCCACGATCGTCTAAAACAGCAAGAAGCAATCCGCCGACGACAAGAAAGGCCGATCTCAATGCCCAAACAAGACGCCAACTATTGGCGACTAACAAAGAGCAAACAACACAAAAATAAGCTCCAAGAACAAGTAACCCGCCACGCAAATTGCCAAAATCCAGACTCACTAGCGCGGATAAACCAATACCGCGTTCGCTAACCGATTGATCGCTGGTAAGTAACTGCCACCATTGTCCAGACATGAAATGCATCGACCACGGCAAGTTGATCATTAGTGATCCGACAACTCCAGCAAGCCCGACAAATGACATCGCGCCGATACTGCGCATCGGCGTGCCACCAAAGACTGAAGCAACAAACCATAAAAGCAAACCGATCAGTGTGACTACCAAAATTGCTGGAGCAAAAGCACTGACTAATCCAAGAATCAAAACCAAACCTGCAACGAGTTGAGTTCTTCGTGAGATACCCACACCAATAGATTTCTCCGAATTGGCAATCAGTAAATTAGTGGTCGGATCTATGCGACCCTCTGCGTGTAATCCACCAGCACGGCGCAAAATATCGAACACCCACGGCAACGCAGCAATCGTCAATAACGCCGAAAACCGACCGCGCGCAATCGCGTCATAACAAAGAGGTAGTGAAACATAGATCGATGCTCCGACAAGGCGGGCCCGACTGTTGGCAAATGCGCCACAGAGACGCCACATTCCAAAAAATCCGAAAAATATTGAACCGACAATCATCAAGGTCTGCAACAGTGCGAGATTGCCAAAAACTAAATATCCACCGAGAGCCAATAATCCGATCCCGGTCGGATTTGCCGCCGCTTGGCCAAAGCCACTTGACCACCAGCCGGAGCGAAACAATTCAAATAACAAACCAGATGTCATCGAACCAGAATCAAACGGCAAAAACTCGCCGACTATTCGACTTCCGCTTGTAATTATTTCTCTACTACCGATAAGAATCAGCGCAAAAATAACAGTCATAGCAATACCGCTTGACCGAGTCGAGGTTTGACGCCAACGTTTTTTTACTTCGGCGGATGAAGCAATCGCCGATGATTCAATGGCTCTGCGGTGGCGGATGAATCGTGTCAGCCGCGCAGAGCCTTTGACCTGCAATTTGCCAATATCACTCGCCAAAACTCTTCGAAACGGTCGAACTTCTTGGCGACGACGCCAAATATAAGTCGTGTCAATAATGATCGCCACTGTCGCCCGCAAGCCTGCGAGCGACTCCTTGAATGTTCCACTAAAAACCCCAACGACGGTTTCAATAATTGAAGTTACGAGCATCTGCAACCAAACAAGTGGAAACCTGAACCGACTAGTCAAAGTCGTAACTGTTCTTGCTCGGTGACGTGCAATCAACGAACTGCTTGCAATATTTGGCGAACGGCTTGAAAATAATTCACGATGTCTCGCCACTGCAGATGGTGCGACGACGACTCTTGCGCCGCTTAGATGCGCACGCCAACAAAACTCAAGATCTTCGCCAAAGAATGGAATTTCTTTGCAGAATCCGTTTAACTCACGAAACAAATCGGCACGGACAACCATGCAAGCAGAACTGACAAAGAAAATATCTCGAACCGAGTCATGTTGTTCTTGATCACGTTCGTTGGGTTCAATCAGTGGGTCGATTTCGCCGCAACGATCAATGCCGAAACCAACCGACTTTAAAAGAGCTGGATTATCCCACTGCACAAGTTTTGGGCCAACAACTGAAGCATTTGATATAAAAAGTTCTTCGACCAAAAGTCGCACTGTTGAGGGTTGCAACGCAACGTCGTCATGCATCACACAAAACAAACCGCTGTCGCCTTCGACAATACGTTGCATCTCATTTATTAATGGACCAAATCCGGGGTTGCCCTCAACGATTCGGATGATCGCATTCGGTAATGCCGCCTGAATTTTGATTGATAACAGTTGCGCGGCCGAAGTTTCTGGCTGCGAGTCAACAATCGGGGTGGTCAGAAAAAACACATGTCGAAGTGTCGGATAGTCCTGACTCACAAGTGACGCAAGCACATCGTCAAACCACGAGCCAGGCTCATGCACCACCATCGCCGTCACCACGGGTGGCGCCGAAGTCACTTCAAGAACTAAGCCATCCAAATTAGCGTTGCTCACGATGCATTAAGACTACTAATTCGAGCGTTGCTACTAACCTTGCTGTAAATGTCACAGCAACAGCAAGATTCATCGGGCAACCGACAAACCGAGAATCAAAAACGCCTCGATCTTCCCGAAGGCACAATCGCCATATCTATTGGATTAATTGTTGCAGGGTTAACGATCTATGCATTTTTTAAAATTGGACAACAGGCGCTTGGTCAAGATGGGTTCAAGCCTCTCGTCTCGTTGTGGTTCGTAATGTTTGCAATCACGCCTGGTTTCTTTTTGCCAGTCGAACAAGAAATCAGTCGCGCGATTTCGCACCGTCGTGAACTGGGCCAAGGTGCTGGCCCCGTATTAAAAAAAGTCATGATACTTTGCGCAGCAATCGTCGTTGGCCTGATCGCACTAGTTATTGTTCTGTCTCCGACCGTCAGTGACAGTTTATTTGACGGCCGACCAATCGTCACCGCATGTTTGGCAATCGCGATTGCTATTTATGGGGTCTTTTATCTGGTCAAAGGTGTGTGTTCAGGACTCGGAAAATTTACTTCGTATGGTTTCATAGTCGGCGCTGATGGTGGGATTCGTGTTGTTGCTTGCTTGATTCTGTTCGTCGCAGGCGTGACTCAACTTGGCGCTTATGCGCTAGCCGCTGTCGTGACACCGATCATTGGTGTATTGATCGTATTTTTTTTAGGTGAGTTAAAAATGCAAGACGGCCCGCCAGCATCATGGTCAGAGATCACTCCGAATCTTGGTTGGCTTTTAGGTGGATCAATTTTTGCGGCCGCATTAGTCAACGCGGGCCCAATCACAGTTGCCCTGCTCGGAGATTTGGCACCAGCCAAACAAGTAACACTTTTTGGTAATGCAGTATTGCTATCTCGTGTGCCACTATTTTTATTTCAAGCAGTGCAAGCAGCACTTTTGCCAAGACTCACAAGGCTCGCTGCACGCCGGGCGATCAATGAGTTTCGTTCTGGTTTGAACCAATTGGTAATTCTCGTAGTTGGCGTTGGTGTGCTTGGCACAATCGGGGCGTTTGCAATCGGACCAAATGTTTTAGATCTTGTTTACGGGGGCGGAATTGATCGACGAACAATCACGCTTCTCGCACTCGCAAGTGCAATTTATATGTTGGCACTCGCGCTTGCTCAAGCCGTGATTGCGCTCAACGGGCACAAGCATGTCGCGCTCGGCTGGTCTTTAGCTTTTGTCGCCTACGTTCTGACAGTTTGGCAGGCTAGCGATGACTTGTTCTTGAGAGTCGAGATTGCACTCGTTGTAAGTTCTGTAGTTGGATTAATTTCTTTGGCCGCAAGCCTGCGTCTGCAACTACGTTCGCTATCGACGGCGCTTTGATTCGTAATCTAGATCGTTAGCAACCATCATCTGAATCAAAGTTGTGAAATC